>DAOWEV010000189.1 GCA_030638325.1 Bacteroidales bacterium | reverse complement strand
TGACACCGGACTAATTGAAAATAATATTTGGCTGTTTTTGGTTCATATAATTATTCTTGCCCAATGGGCTTTAATAATTGTTCCTTTCGGAAAGTGGACTCACTTCCTGTATCGCTCATTTGCAATATATTTTGAAAAATTAATTATCGACACAAAAAAACTCAGTAATTCTGTACTTTGAGATAAAAGGTCATTTTTAAAAACATCTGACACTGGTTTTATTATTCTTAACTACAATAACAGGGATATTAGTTCATTTTTTCAGGATTTATGGTTTACCTTATGTCACATATTATATGTGTTTTTCACCTGATGGTACTTTTCCTAATGCTGATGATCGAAGTTTCATTTTCTAAATGGTCGCATCTTGCTTACAGGCCTTTTGGAATTTATTTCTCCAGGGTAAAAAATTCCGCAAGAGTTAGGCAGCAGGAAAAGAAAGTCGTATTGTCGGCAACCTAAACCTTATACAAATGAATATAGATTTATAAACTATAACTTACTGCTCGTAACCCGTAACCCGTAACTCGTAACCGTAACTTAATAATATAATACTATGGAAGAATCCAGAATAGGCGTTTATGTCTGCTGGTGCGGAACCAACATCGCCAAAATGGTGGATGTACAAGCCGTGGCAGAGATGGTAAAAGAGCTGGACAATGTTGTCATCGCACGGGATTATAAATATATGTGTTCAGATCCCGGACAGGAGATGATCATCAGGGACATCAAGGAGCATGGCCTGAACAGGATTGTCGTTGCAGCCTGCTCTCCTCGTATCCATGAACTGACCTTCAGAAAAGCATTGGAAAATGCCGGATTGAACCCATATATGTTTCAGATGGCAAACATCCGTGAACAAGTTTCCTGGGTTCATACCGACAGGAAGATGGCCACCGAGAAAGCGAAAGACCTGGTAAGGGGAGCTATCGCTCGTGTGAATTTTCATGAGCCTCTGGATAAACTGGAGGTGGAGATCAACCCGGCCACCCTCATCATTGGAGGTGGTATTACCGGCCTTTCAGCAGCTTTGATGATCGCCAATGCAGGTAAAAAGGTTTACCTCGTAGAAAAAAGTAAATCCCTTGGAGGCATGATGGGACAGATAGATCAGACCTATCCTGACCTCAGGAGCACAGGCCCGTTGCTGGAAGACAAGATCACGTCTGTGATGGGCCATAAAAATATTGAAGTGTTTCTGGATGCGGAGGTAGACCAGGTTTATGGTTATATTGGTAATTTTGAAATGAATATCCGGAACGGGAGTGGGAAAGAAAAATTGTTGGAATTTGGGAATATAATCGTGGCTACCGGATTAAAGCCTTTTAACCCTGGTTCGATCGAAAGTTATGGATATGGTAAGCTCCCTGATGTGATCACCTCCCTTGAACTGGAAAATATGCTCAAGTCGGGTAGTATTCTGACATCAAAAGGCTTGGACCCGGAGCATATAGCTATCATTCATTGTGTGGGCAGCCGCAATAAGGATTATCATGAATATTGTTCGAGGACCTGCTGTTCAACTGCCCTTAAATATGCCAATCAGGTAAGGTCAGCCCTTCCGGATTCAAAGATCTGTGATCTGTATGCCGATATGAGAGCTTATGGCAAGGGTTGTGAAGAGTTTTATACGGCCTCATCCGGGAAAGATATACTGTTCCTGATGTATGACCAGCAAAATGAGTTGCCCCGCATCACTAAAGCCGGAAAAAAGGATGATTGCAAACTGCTTATCACCATGCATGAAAAGCTTTCCGGTGAATCCGTTGAAGTGCCGGCCGACCTGGTAGTTCTCATGACTGCCATGGAAGCCCGCGATGATGCCAAAAAGCTTGCCCGGTCGGTCGGGATTAGCATGTGCGGAAATGGGTTTTTTATTGAAAGACATCCCAAACTCGATCCTGTCGCAACCACTACCGACGGCGTTTATATTGCAGGAACCTGCCAGGGGCCTAAGGATATTACAGAATCGGTCATCCAGGCCTGGGCTGCCTCTTCACGAGTACTGGCGTCCATTAACAAAGGCAGAGAATCAGTGGAGGTGACTACTGCGCTTGTAGATGAAACCATTTGCTGTGGCTGCCAGATATGTGTTAGTGTATGCCCTTATACGGCAATTGCTTACAATGAAGAAAAAAATATTTCCCATGTCAATGAAATTTTGTGTAAAGGCTGTGGTACTTGTGGCTCTGCTTGTCCTACAGGGGCCATACGTTGCAGGCATTTTACCGATAAACAGATCCTGTCGCAGATCGAAGGCCTGATGTCGAAAACTATTCCAAAAACAGTATTAACAGAGGAGGAGTAAATTATGAATTTTGAACCAACCATTGTATCATTTCTTTGCAATTGGTGCTCATACACCGGGGCTGACCTGGCAGGTACCTCCAGGATGAAATATGCACATAATGTCAGGATTATCCGGGTGATGTGTTCGGGCCGGATTGAACCTTTGTTTGTCTTTAAAGCTTTTCGTGAAGGTGCCGATGGGGTGCTGATCTGCGGATGCCATCCGGGTGAATGTCATTATCATGAAGGTAACTACAAGTGCCTGAGAAGAGTTCGCCTGATAAAAAAATTCATGGAACAGATGGGCATAGATAAAGAACGGCTCAGACTGGAGTGGATCAGTGCCAGTGAAGGTAAGCAGTTTGCTGCCCTCGCTGATGAAATGAGGGAAACGATCAAAGCACTCGGCCCTTGTAAAGTTAAAGAAGTAATGGAGGAAGTTGCATAATTAAAGTATTAAGCTATGGAGACGAATGAAAAAACAAAGAAAAAACTTAAGATGGCCGTGTACTGGGGGTCAGCCTGTGGAGGCTGCTGTGTAAGCGTTCTTGATGTGCATGAAAAGCTCTATGATGTAGTTGAAGTAGTCGATTTTGTGTTCTGGCCATTAGCCCTTGATATAAAATATGATGACGTAGAGAAGATGCCGGATGGATATATCGATGTGACACTTTACAATGGAGCTGTTAGAAACACTGAGAATGAGCTGATGGCCATTTTGTTAAGACAAAAGTCGAAGCTCCTCGTGGCATATGGATCCTGTGCTCATATAGGAGGGATACCAGGATTGGCTAACTTATCAAACCTTGAGCAGTTGCTGGAAAGAGTGTATGAAACAACCGAAACAACCGTCAACCCGGAGGGTATAAGGCCTCAGCCCAGGTATAACATTCCGCAGGGAGAACTTGATTTACCCATGATGTATAACGGCGTCAAACGCCTCAAGGATGTAGTTTGTATTGATTATTCCATACCGGGCTGCCCTCCGCAAACGGAGCGATTGGTGGAAGTGCTTATGGCCCTTGTCGATGAAACAGAGCTTCCATCAAAGGGAAGCGTCATTGGGGCCTGGGAGAAGGGACAATGTGATGAATGCTCACGGAAAAAGACTGATGATAAACGCATCAAAAGATTTTACAGGCCCTGGGAAGTGGAAGATGATGGAGAGACCTGCTTTCTTGAACAGGGGATCATTTGCATGGGCCCGGCAACCCGTGGCGGATGTGGTTACAGATGTATTG
>DAOWEV010000062.1 GCA_030638325.1 Bacteroidales bacterium | reverse complement strand
CTGGTCAGCTTTGAATTGATATTTCCGGATAACATCATCATTGATTCAATTTCATACCAGCCCGACTCAAAAGAAACAACTGGCCTTATAAATCATTATTACTGGACCTTTAAGGATTTTATGCCTGATAGGAATATGGTGATCTATTTTCAAAATAAGTATTGAATTAGAACTACCATTAGTGGGAATTAATTGGGTGTTGCGGGTTGCAGGTTACAGGTTACAGGTTGCAGGTTCCGAACTAAGTCACTAAACTTCCTGAATAGAATATTGATAACCATCCGAGATCCCTTCATCTGTCCTCAGCAAGGTATTCACATATTGCCCGCAGTTGCTTCCGATCTTGTTTTCTTCCCACTCACCGATGCTCAGAATTAACTGGTAGCCGGCATCTTTAATAGCTTCAAGCTGGGGATATTTGCGGGTGTCAGGAAGGATCAGGGATTCAATGCCATGGGCCCGAGCTTTATAGGTAGGATTAATGGGGGTAATTTTGATGAGGAATTTCTCAGGATCAAAATATTGAAGCAGTACTTCCGGATCAAAGATACTGTTTTTGGCAAGGGCAAAATTCAGGGTGATCTTTTTCCCGGAGGCATCAAAGAATTGATCGCCATAACCGGCGATCCTGGAAAAGTCCCACTTGCGTATGGGTATCAGTTCATCTCTTTGTCCTTCATCAGTGGAATGAATGGAGAACTGCAACTGAAATGTATCTTTATAAAGTCTTTTCTTCAGGTCCAGCAGCCGGGTGAAGAAACCGTCGGTGCCATTGGGGGCCACAGTTGAAAGAGAAGGAATGAAGTTGGGTAGTGAATATAGTTCAGGCAAGTCTTCCAGGACATCCAGCACCGCATCGTTGAAAGCCGGATCACCCATCCTGGCAAACTGGATCTTAAACTTTTTAGTTTTAACCAGCTTGTCGGGGAACCTGCTGCTGATCAGGTAATTTACCTGGAACATCAACTGCTCATAGGAAAGCTTGCCCTGGTAATTGCCTCCCGCATCACAGAATTGACAATCCGACGGACAGCCAAACAAGGTGGACAGGATCAGTACCCATTTTTCACTTACGGACAATGGTGGCTGGGTGGATTCCACGAACTCAAACATACGTCCGTCGTCTGTGACGGCTATATAGACATTGGCAATATCGTTCTGCTTTGTACGCTTTATGACTTTCATCGGGCTAATTTGCTTTTTCTCTAATGATGGCCATGGCTGTCCTGATGCCATCCCCGGTAGCTATGGAAACCTGCCGGAAAAGGTCATTTTTAACATCCCCGGCAAAAAACAAGCGGTTTTTCCTGATCAGGATCTCTTTTTCCTCCTCAAATTTTGCCGAAAGGAACTCCAGGACCGGCTTTCTTCCGGTGGCAAAAATAAGATAATCTTCCTGATATTCGATCGTTTTATTTGCGTGTTTGAAAGACAGTCGCAAACCATCTGAAGATGGGCTTTTTGACACATCCGTCAACAGATGATCCGCATATAAGCTGATATTATTATGCCGTACAACCCTGTCAGCCAAAACTTTAATGCTTCTAATGTTTCTTGAACGATAATAAATACTGATTTGATTGTTGTTTTCTGTTAGTTGCAGGGCATAATCAAAAGCAGCATCTCCACTGCCTATGATGCCAATCTGTTGCTGCTTCACATGGCGGAAATCCCTAATTTCATAACCAATGAGCCCTCCTGCATCTGCAGGCAGTGTTATGTCTGTGAATTGAACCGGACTTGTACCGCTTGCAACCACCAGGAAATTACATTCATATTGTCCTGTCGAAGTTTGTATTAAAAACTGATCCCCTGACAGGTCCACGGAGATCACCTTATTATATAAAGGTGCAACATTATATTTTTCAATTTGTTTTTTAAACAAGTCAATCAATGCTATCCCGGAGATCCCATCGGGGAACCCTAAATAATTCTCTATCACACCGGCATTTCTGAGCAGCCCTCCGGGTTCATCTTTTTCAATCAACAAAGGATTCAGCCCATATCGTTTCAACTGAATGGCACACGCCATCCCTGCCGGCCCGGCGCCTATGATGATGATGTTTGTGAAATGAGTCATTGCATTAATAATTCGTAACTATTTAGGTGTTATATATCATACAAATGTTTTCTTTAAATAAATCCTAAGCACCAAATCCTAAATACTAAACAAATTCTAAACTCAAATAACCAAAGTTAAAAACAAAAGATTTCCAACAGAACATACGGTTTTGAACTTTGTGCTTTTGTCATTTGGTATTGTTTAGGATTTAGAAATTAGGATTTAGGATTTAGTAATTTATTTAACACTGCGAGCGTTACGTAGCCCAATCATTTAGCCGCCCAATCAACTCCCTCGTCCGCGTAATATGCGCAAATCCAACAGAAAGATTCAGCAGGCTCCCGAGGTGATAATCGTAACAATACGCTGCTGTCGCATCGGCCGGCATGAGCACTTCAAATCCCCTGATAAAAGCGCTTCTCGCAGTGGTTTCACAGCAGAGATTGGTCATAACTCCGGTTATAATAAGCTGATTGACATCCAGTTGTTGCAATATTTTCTGGAGATGTGTTTCATAGAATGCATCATACTGATGTTTGTCAAAAAAAATTGCATCCGGGAATGCATCAATGATCTCAGATTCAGGGGAGCCATCGCGTATCAGGTCTTTCCACCAATGCGACATCATCGCAGCATTCTTTTTATTATTGATGTGCCTTGTATATATCACTGGAATTTTTTTATCCATACAAATGTCAACCAATGCAAGGATATTCGGTAGCATGGCCGGTGCCGAGGGAATATAAGCATGCGATGACGGTGAGAGGAAATAGCCTTGCATATCCGTTACCATCAAAGCGAGATGATGCTTTCTGAGATCCCATTCTCTTCGGTGTGTATTGAATTTCCGGATATGATCCAGCATCTCCGATGCTCTTTCATCAATATTATCAGGTGTCAGATAAGTTTCTTTCATACATACATTATGGACAAACACTACTTAAAATTCTTCACTACAAAATCATAGGCATTGCTAAAACAGATTTTCTCAACCAGATCATCTACAGTATAGGTATTGAATAAAAAATCGTCTTTTTCAGGATCTTTGTTGATGGTTTTTACAAGATCATCCCTTAAATCCTGGAATTCCAGCGTCGTACTATATTTATCAGCCGGATCGATGTATCCGTCAAAATCGGTTCCGAGGCACAGCAGGTTCACAACTTCTTTCTTTGGTGGCAGGCCGGTTTCGTCTGATTCGATTACTGCCTTCATCATTGCCTTCATGTTTTGCCAGATGTATTCGATATGCTTCTCTTTGTCCTTTTTATCTTTTTTCGGGATTCCCAGGATCCGTTGATCAAGATTAATACCTATCAAACCGCCTGTTTTAAATATTGTGATCACATCTTCATCACAAAGATTGATATTCCAGGCATTGAATGTATGTCCAAAGCGATCAGCGCTAAATCCGTCAACCTCCTGATTCATATTGGCAACCAGGTCTGTTAGTTTTTCTCTTCCGGAAAAAGCCACATGACTTGCGATCAAAGGTATGATATCACCTTTCCGGAAACATGGATTTACGATCTCATTGTAGAATTCCATGCGCGAAATTACATTCATGTGTTTTACATCGATCAATATTCTGCGATTGAATTCTTCAGGCTTATAGTTATTGTTGGTGTCGAGGCTCAACAGGTACCTGATAATATCCCAGCCGGCATTATTAAATCCTCCTGTCATGCCTTCCTGCTGGTCGATAAGCGCTTTACCGATATCCGGGATACTATGTGCATGGCCTGCGAGGTAATTGTAAAAATGATGGGTAAATGTGATAAAGAAAAGGGATTCCTTCCACTTTTTGACTTCCTCTATATTTTTTATCACCTTTTCAGGTGGAAGGTGTGTGTTCAGTGCGTTTGCGCCTTCAATCGATAACACAAAAGCAATTTTTCCACTGTTGATGATCTCTTTGACATGATCTCCGTTTTCAGCCAGTACATAAGTTCCTGTGGCATCCAGTTCAGCCGGGCATTTTTTCCTGATCTTGCTTTTCTTTATATACCGTTTTTTTGGAGGGATATAGATTTCCGAACGGGTTTCAACTTTATTCTTTTTAAGCAGGTATTCTCTTTCTTCTTTTAATTCCCTGAAATAATCATATTCATCACTTTGATAGAAATTGATCTTTTTAACCGGTAATTTCATAAAAACCGACTGAAGAAGATCTCGTAATGCAGGATCCTCTTTCTTTGACCGTCCCAGTAAAAATAAGAGTGGTTTAACAGCCAAATCCATCCCTCCGCTGAAAATATCATTAAAGAGATTATCCCCAAATATTTTCTTGAAATCAAAGAGCCTGCCTTTGACCATATTCGCCGGCCCTTTCACCCAGCCCTTCTCCATAGGATATAACGAAACGATCGCAAGTTTTAAATTACCATTCTTTACCCTTACCATGTCGCATTGAGAATAGGCGGCTGCCCTGTTGCCTTTCTTACTGCTTTTGAATTTTGGCAGGATGATCCACCAGGGATGGTATTTCCCTTCTGATTCCGGTATTCCGGGCTCATGAAGCCAGTTGAAGGAACGCATGTGGGGATGGCAATGAATATCAGCAAAGCTGTTTGTTACATTGGGGATTCCATCCCGGCAATTTTTTTTGGTTTTCATGTTCGTTTTGAATTAATTGTTTGTCATACAGGATTTCCAGTAGAGACGCATAATCATGCGTCTCTACAAATATAATCAAATTTTCCGTAGAGACGCATAATCATGCGTCTCCACAGGAAGTGGAGAATAAAATATCATAGAATGTTTGGAAATTAAAAAATCAATTTCTACCTTTGCAGCCCGTTTTTCGACAAGAACCGTTGAAAAGCGCTGAAAGCCTTAAGGAACCTGATAAAGGGAGACATCATAGGTTCGCAGGCGGTCCGAAATTCAGATCGCTTCGTCTCATCAAGACCTTCCTTTATCACTTTCCAAAAGTTTTCAAACCAGTATCAGTTAGTTAACAGGCTGATGAACAGTGAATAACAATAAACAAATAACATAAGCTGAATATGCCAACGATTCAACAATTGGTTCGCAAAGGACGCAAAAAGTTAACGTATAAGAGTAAAGCTCCTGCATTGGATTCATGTCCGCAGAGAAGGGGTATTTGTGTAAGGGTATATACTACTACACCTAAAAAGCCAAACTCAGCCATGCGTAAGGTTGCCAGGGTCAGGTTGACCAACGGCAAAGAAGTGAACGCTTATATTCCGGGTGAAGGTCACAATCTGCAGGAACACTCTATCGTATTGATCAGAGGAGGCAGGGTGAAAGATCTTCCAGGTGTTCGTTATCACATCATCAGGGGTGCATTGGATACCTCAGGCGTGGATGGCCGGTCACAAAGAAGGTCGAAGTATGGAACCAAAAGACCAAAGAAATAAAATTAACAACATACATTTCATCATAAAATGAGAAAATCAAGGCCAAAACCAAGAATAACCCTTCCGGATCCGAAATATAAGGAGGTGATTGTCACAAAATTTGTGAATAATCTGATGCTTAAGGGGAAGAAGAACATTTCTTATAGGATATTTTACGATGCGATTGATATTATCTCCGAGCGGACCAAAGAAAACGGGCTTGAAGTATGGAGGAAAGCATTGGCTAATGTTACCCCTGCCGTTGAGGTAAGAAGCAGGAGAATTGGTGGCGCTACTTTCCAGATCCCTTCAGAGATCAGGGCTGAAAGAAAGCTATCTATCGGAATGAAGAACCTCATCAACGTTGCCAGAAAACGTCACGAAAAATCGATGCAGGAAAAACTCGCCGGTGAGATCATCGCAGCATACAAGGAAGAAGGCTCTGCTTTTAAGAAGAAAGAAGATACACACAGAATGGCTGAAGCCAATAAGGCATTCTCCCATTTCAGGTTTAAATAAAAAAAACAGCGATAGTACAATAAACATGTCAGAAAGGTTGACAAATATCAGGAACATTGGCATCATGGCGCACATCGACGCGGGCAAAACCACGACGACAGAGCGTATATTGTATTATACCGGCATAAATTATAAATTAGGCGAGGTACATGATGGAACTGCCACCATGGACTGGATGGTTCAGGAGCAGGAGCGAGGCATTACCATTACCTCTGCTGCAACCACGGTTTTCTGGGATGTTGATAAGCAACAGTTCAGGATTAACATCATTGATACACCTGGCCACGTTGACTTTACAGTCGAGGTAGAGCGATCGCTTCGTGTACTGGATGGCGCCATCGCCTTGTTCTGCGCCGTTGGCGGTGTGGAACCACAATCTGAAACAGTCTGGCATCAGGCAGAAAACTATAATATCCCAAGGATCAGCTTTGTGAATAAAATGGATCGGCAGGGAGCTGATTTCTTAAGGGTGGTGGAACAGATCAGGGAAAAACTCAATGCCAACCCAATTCCCATCCAGCTTCCAATTGGCGCCGAAGATGAATTTACAGGCATCGTTGACCTCATTGAAAATAAAGCTTACGCGTGGGATGATGATACCTTGGGGGTAACCTATTTTGAAACGGCCATTCCGGAAGATATCAAGCCAATGGTCGAAGAATACAGGCTCAAGCTAATTGAAGGGGCTGCTGAAGAAAGTGAAGAGCTCTTCGAGAAGTTCATTGCGGATCCGGATTCCATTTCAAAGGAAGAAATTATCAATGCACTCAGGATAGCCACCCTGGAAAACAGGATCACCCCTGTATTATGTGGCGCTTCATTCAAAAATAAGGGCGTTCAGAAACTCATTGATGCCATCGCCTGTTTTTTACCCTCTCCATTGGACGTTCCGCCTGTTACAGGCGTTAACCCGTTCACCCAGAAAGAAGAAATAAGGAAGGCTGAAGATGACGAACCCTTCACGGCGCTTGCATTTAAAATAGCTACTGATCCATTTGTTGGAAGGATTGCCTATTTCAGGGTCTATTCCGGTAGCGTGAATGCAGGTTCCATTGTGCTCAATGCTACTACTAACAAGAAAGAGAGATTTGCCAGGATACTCCAGATGCATGCCAATAAGAGAAATCCTCTCGATATGATACAAGCTGGCGATATTGGTGTGGCTGTCGGATTTAAACAGATCAGAACAGGAGATACATTAACGGATCTGAAACATCCCCTGGTACTGGAACCCATTTCATTTCCCGATCCGGTTATCAGCATTGCCGTTGAGCCCAAAACACTGGAAGATTATGATCACCTCGGGCTTGGTTTACAAAAGCTTGCAGAAGAAGATCCGACTTTCACTGTCAGGGTCGATGATGAAACCGGTCAGACCATTATCAGTGGTATGGGTGAGCTTCACCTGGATGTGCTTATTGACAGGCTGAAAAGAGAATTCAATGTTGAAGTGAACCAGGGCAGGCCCCAGGTAGCATATAAAGAAGCTATCACAGAGGAAGTCAGTTACCGTGAGGTTTACAAGAAACAAACCGGGGGAAGGGGAAGATTTGCCGATATCGAAGTGATCATTTCACCGGCTGATGAAGGAATCCATGATTTGCAGTTCATTGATGAGACAAGGGGCGGCGCTATCCCACAAGGATTCATACCGTCTATTAAAAAAGGATTTGCAGTTTCCATGCAGAATGGAGTGCTTGCAGGATTCCAAATGGATAATCTCAAAGTGAGGCTTACAGATGGATCGTCCCATTCGGTGGATTCAGATGGACTGGCATTTGAAATTGCTGCTGCCCAGGCATTCAGGAAAGTTTGTAAAGAAGCCGGCAGCACGCTTCTTGAACCCATCATGAAACTTGTGGTGACGACTCCGGAAGAATATGTGGGGGATGTTACGGGTGATCTTAATAAAAGAAGGGGACATCTCGAAGATGTGTCTTCCCGGATAGGCTACCAGATAGTGAGCGCCAGGGTGCCGCTGGCAGAGTTATTCGGATATGTAACTACTTTGCGCACCATCACATCCGGCCGGGCCACATCAAGCATGGAATTTGCTGAATATGCCCAGGTGCCGGCAGCACTGTTAGAAGATATTTTATACAAGATTAAAGGATACGTTGTTAATTATTAAAATAATAGAAACGTGAACCAAAGGATTAGAATAAAACTTAAATCATACGATCACAACCTGGTTGACAAGTCGGCCGAAAAGATCGTTAAGACTGTCAAGTCAACAGGAGCTGTCGTTAGTGGCCCTATACCATTGCCGACAGACAAACAGATCTTCACCGTTAACAGGTCAACTTTTGTAAATAAAAAATCCAGGGAACAGTTTGAACTCTGTTCATACAAACGCTTACTGGATATATACAGTAGCACCTCAAAGACCATTGATTCTTTGATGAAACTGGAATTGCCAAGTGGTGTTGAGGTTGAAATTAAAGTGTAATTGCGAACCGGCTTTTGAAAAGGCATAAAAAGAAAGTGATATGTCAGGTATAATTGGAAAAAAAATAGGGATGACCAGCATTTTTGATGAAGCTGGGAAAAATATCCCCTGTACAGTGATCGAGGCCGGGCCATGTGTTGTTACACAGATCCGGACGAAAGAAAAAGATGGGTACGAAGCCATTCAGATTGCTTATGAAGATAAGAAAGATAAGCATACGACTTCTGCAATGAAAGGTCATTTTGCTAAAGCTGGTGTCTCCCCTAAGAGAATTTTAAGGGAATTTTCCAGGTTTGAAGAAGGCCATCAAAAGAAATTCGGGGATGTGCTGACCGTAGATATTTTTATTGAAGGAGAATTTATCGATGTTAGCGGAATCTCTAAGGGTAAGGGATTTCAGGGAGTGGTAAAACGTCATGGCTTCAAAGGCGTTAATGATGCTACCCATGGACAGCATAACCGCATGAGAGCCCCTGGTTCCATCGGCGCATCTTCTTACCCCTCCAGGGTATTCAAAGGTATGAGAATGGCCGGGAGAATGGGCAATGCAAAAGTCAAACAAATCAACCTGAAGATCGTAAAAATAGTTCCGGAAAAGAATCTCCTTATTGTTAAAGGATCTGTTCCGGGCCCTAATGGATCATATGTAATTGTTGAAAGATGGAGTTAGAAGTATATAAAATATCAGGCGACAAGACCGCCAAAAAGGTAAAACTGAATGATTCAGTGTTTGGCATTAAGCCAAATGATTACGCAATCTGGCTGGATGTCAAACAATTCCTGGCCAACCAGCGGCAAGGTACCTCCCAGGCGAAGGAAAGAGGTGAGATCGTAGGGAGTACCCGCAAGATCAAAAGGCAAAAAGGTACAGGTACTGCCCGTGCCGGGAGCATTAAGAACCCGATATTCAGAGGTGGAGGCAGGGTATTTGGCCCGAAACCCAGGAATTATTATTTTAAACTGAATAAGAAGGTGAAGAAGCTGGCCAGAAGATCTGCCCTGACCTATAAGGCCCAGGATAACAACATCACCATTGTGGAAGATTTCAAGTTTGAAGCACCCAGGACCAAAGATTATCTTAACTTTCTTGGAGGCTTTGAGCTGGAAGGAAAGAAAACTTTGCTGGTGCTTTCCGAACCGGATAAGAATGTGCTTTTGTCTGCAAGGAATCTGCATAATACAAGGATCACACAGGCCGACAGCCTGAATACCTACGATATTCTGAATGCCGGCAAGTTGCTGATTGCAGAAAGCTCGATTAAAGTAATTGAAGAAATTCTCGGATAACATTTAAATAATAAGTAGCAATGGACATAATTCTGAAACCGGTTATAACAGAGAAAATGACTGATATTAGCGATAAGCTGAATCGTTTTGGGTTTATCGTACATAAAGAAGCCAACAAACTGCAGATCAAAAAGGCAGTTGAGGATCTTTACGGGGTAGAGGTCGAATCAGTCAGGACAATGAATTATAAAGGGAAGACCAAATCCCGGATGACAAAATCAGGCACCATAATGGGCAAAACCCCCGCTTTCAAAAAAGCGATCGTGACATTAGCTGAAGGAGAAACAATTGATTTTTACAGCAATATTTAAGATAAATGGCTTTAAAGAAATATAAACCAACAACCCCCGGTCAGCGCTTCAAAGTAATAAGCGCATTTGATGACATCACCACGGGCAAGCCGGAGAAGTCTTTGATTGCTCCGAAGAAAAGATCTGGTGGACGGAACAACGAAGGTAAAATGACAATGCGTTATATGGGCGGTGGCCATAAGCGTAAATACAGGGTCATCGACTTCAAGCGTGACAAGGAGGGTATCCCTGCCACGGTTAAGTCTATTGAATACGATCCAAACCGTACAGCCCGTATTGCCTTGTTGTTTTATGCTGACGGCGAGAAGAAGTATATCATCGCACCACATGGGTTAAAAGTTGGCCAACAAGTGGTTTCAGGGAAAGGTGTGGCGCCTGAGATTGGTAATACAATGTATTTGAGTGAAGTGCCTTTCGGTACCATCATTCATAATATTGAGCTGAGACCGGGAGAAGGAGGCAGAATGGCCAGGAGTGCCGGTTCATATGCACAATTTCTTTCACGTGAAGGAAAATATGCCATCATCAAGCTGCCCTCAGGAGAAACCAGAATGGTCTTGCAGGTATGCAGGGTAACAGTCGGCATGGTGTCTAACCAGGATCACAGCCTTGAAAAATCCGGTAAAGCCGGAAGGTCCAGATGGCTGGGCCGCAGGCCAAGAACCAGAGGTGTTGCCATGAACCCCGTGGATCACCCCATGGGAGGTGGCGAAGGAAAAGCTTCCGGTGGTCATCCCAGATCAAGAAAAGGGCTGTATGCTAAGGGACAGAAAACCAGGAACCCGAAGAAAGCTTCGAATAAATACATTATCGAAAGAAGAAAAAAATAGTCATTAAACTATAAATTGAAAACGAATGGCTCGATCATTAAAAAAAGGACCATACATCCATTACAAGCTTGAAAAGAAAGTTCTTGAGGCAACTAAGAGCAGGAAAAAGGTTGTTATCAAGACCTGGTCAAGGGCTTCAATGATATCTCCGGATTTTGTCGGACAAACCATTGCAGTTCATAATGGAAATAAATTTATCCCGGTATACATCACTGAAAATATGGTGGGTCACAAGCTTGGAGAATTTGCTCCGACACGTATTTTCAGAGGCCATGCCGGTCAGAAGAATAAAGGTAAAAGGTAAAAAAACAGGATAAAGAACTAAAGCATGGGCGCACGTAAACACCTTAGATCTGAAGAGCTTAAAGAAGCCAGGAAGACAATGTACTTTGCCGGGTTGAGAAACTGTCCGACCTCACCCAGAAAAATGAGGAAAGTGGCAGACATGATAAAAGGAGAAAATGTTGAAATGGCATTGCATATACTGCAACATGCTCCTCAGGAAGCAGCGAGACGACTTTATAAACTCCTGTTATCTGCTATTGCTAACTGGCAGGCAAAAAATGAAGGGGTCAGACTGGAAGACAGCAACCTATTCATTAAAGAGGTTATGGTTGACAGTGCCAGAATGCTGAAACGCATACGGCCTGCACCGCAAGGCCGTGCTTTCAGGATCAGGAAAAGGTCTAACCATGTGACTATTAAGTTAGAGAGCAAGACACAAATAAATGAAAACTGATATTATTAATTAATATATAAAAAATTAATGGGACAGAAAGCAAATCCAATCGGGCTCAGGTTAGGAATCGTTAAAGGATGGGATTCCAACTGGTATGGCGGCAAGGATTTCAGCACCAAGCTGCATGAAGATCATATGATCAGGCAGTATCTGAATGCACGCCTGGCCAAGGCCGGTATTTCGAAGATCGTAATTGAACGTTCTCTGAGGCTTGTTACCGTGACCATCTTTACAGCTCGTCCGGGCATTATCATTGGAAAAGGAGGACAGGAAGTTGATAAGTTGAAAGAAGAGTTGAAAAAGCTTACAAAGAAAGAAGTTCAAATCAATATTTCCGAAATAAAAAGACCCGAGCTGGATGCAGTCATCGTAGCCAACAGTATAGCCCGGCAGATCGAAGGCAGGATATCATTCCGGCGTGCTATTAAGACAGCCATTGCTTCTACCATGAGAATGGGCGCTGAGGGTATCAAGGTTAAGATATCCGGCAGGTTAGGCGGTGCCGAAATGGCCAGAAATGAGCTTTACAAAGAAGGAAGAACGCCACTTCATACTTTGAGAGCTGACATCGATTATGCCAAAATTGAAGCCCATACTACCTATGGAAGGATCGGAATCAAGGTATGGATCTGTAAAGGTGAAATCTTTGGCAAACCTGAACTGGTACCATTAAGTGGTGAGCATGTTAAGAAACAAGGGCCGAGAAAAGGTGCAGGTGGCCCGAGAAGGAGAAGATAATCTGGTAACTAATAACAACAAAGCATAATGTTACAGCCAAAAAAGACTAAATACAGAAAGCAGCAGAAGGGGCGGATGAAAGGGAATTCCAACAGGGGAAACCAACTTGCATTCGGTTCCTTTGGGATCAAAGCGCTGGAGGCAGAGTGGCTCACTGGTCGTCAGATAGAAGCAGCACGTCAGGCTGTTACACGTTATATGAAACGTGAAGGACAAATCTGGATCAGGATATTCCCGGATAAACCTGTTACGAAAAAGCCGGCGGAAGTGCGTATGGGTAAAGGAAAAGGCGCTCCTGAGTATTTCGTGGCCAGGGTAACCCCGGGAAGGATTTTATTTGAAGCCGAGGGAGTCCCCCTGGATATTGCTAAAGAAGCCCTCAGACTGGCAGCTCAAAAACTTCCTATCACCACTAAATTCGTGGTCAGAAGAGATTATATCGAGGAAAAAAATTAAGAGCGAAAGAAAGTTTTTAAAACCATTGACGGATGAAACAAGAAGTAATTCAAGAATTCAGCACTGATGAGCTGAAGGAAAGATTGGAGGAAGAACGCAAACAAATGACACGCCTGAGGCTGAATCATGCTGTATCTCCTCTTGAAAATCCTAATAAGATCAGGGAATACAGGAAAACAATTGCCAGGATGTTAACCGAATTAAAAGGTCGGGAGATCGCAAATAGATAACAAATAATAAGTTTTATATTCTGATGGAAAGAAACCTGAGAAAAGAAAGAATCGGCGTGGTCGTGAGTGATAAGATGGAAAAATCTGTCGTCGTTCAGATCGATAGTAAGATCAAACACCCTGTCTATGGGAAGTTTATAAAAAAATCGACCAGGTTCGTTGCTCATGATGAAAAAAATGATAGCCATACAGGTGATACAGTTCGCATCATGGAGACCAGGCCATTGAGCAAACAAAAGCGTTGGAGGATAGTTGAAATCATAGAAAGAGCTAAATAACCATGATACAACAAGAATCGAGATTAGCAGTAGCTGATAATAGTGGTGCCAAAGAAGTATTGTGCATCCGTGTATTAGGTGGTACGAAAAGGAGATATGCCAGAATAGGTGATAAGATCATTGTTACCGTTAAGAATGCATTGCCTTCAGGTAATGTCAAGAAGGGAACCGTGATTACAGCCGTGGTTGTACGTACCAAAAAAGAGACCAGGAGGAATGATGGGTCATATATCCGGTTTGAAGATAACGCCGTGGTATTGCTGAACGCTTCCGGAGAAATGGTCGGTACCCGTATCTTTGGCCCCGTTGCCAGAGAACTTAGGGAAAAACAGTATATGAAAATTGTTTCATTAGCACCAGAAGTATTATAATCTGTATAATTATGCCAAAGAAATTGCACATAAAGAAAGGGGACACCGTGATGGTGATTGCTGGTAATTCCAAAGGCCAGCAAGGCAGGGTCCTGCTGGTGAACAAAAATACACTCAGGGCAATCGTGGAAAGCGTAAACATGGTATCAAAACATGCCAAGCCTTCAAATGATAATCCTCAGGGCGGGATCATCCATAAAGAATCCCCTATTCATATTTCCAATCTGATGGTTGTGGATGCCTCTGGTAAAGCAACCAGAATCGGCAGGAGAATAGATGATAAAAAGAACAAACTGGTTCGATTTTCAAAAAAAACAGGGGAGGTAATTAAATAATGGAATACGTACTTAGATTAAGAAAGAAATACGATGAGGAAATCGTTCCTGCTTTGACTGAACAGTTCGGTTATAAGAACAGGATGCAGGTGCCCAAGCTCAAGAAGATTTCTCTTAACCAGGGTCTTGGTGGAGCTATTGTGGATAAAAAACTAATCGAGACAGGTATTGAGGAAATGACTCTTATTACCGGCCAGAAAGCTGTTCCTACGAAGTCGAAAAGAGATATCTCAAATTTCAAGCTGCGAAAGCAAATGCCGATAGGAGTGAGGGTAACACTGCGAGGTGAAAAAATGTATGAGTTCCTCGACCGCCTTATTTCTGTGGCTATGCCACGTATCCGCGACTTCAGGGGAATCAATGACAAAGGTTTTGACGGCAGGGGTAATTATACTTTTGGTGTAACGGAGCAGATCATTTTTACGGAGATAGGTATCGATAAAGTCCATAAGATCAATGGTATGGATATCACTTTCGTGACCTCAGCCGAAACCGATAAGGAAGCATACGCCCTGCTAAAGGAATTTGGGCTACCGTTTAAAAATATTAATAAATAGTATTAGCTATGGCAAAAGAGTCAATGAAGGCCAGAGAAGTTAAGAGACAAAAAATGGTCGACAAATATGCTGCCAAAAGGGCTGCATTAAAAGCTGAAGGGGATTACATCGGCTTGCAGAAGCTGCCGAAAAACGCCTCACCTGTGAGGTTGCACAACAGGTGTAAACTCTCGGGCAGGCCCAAGGGATATATGCGCCTCTTCGGACTTTCACGTATTAATTTTCGTGAAATGGCCGGACAAGGTCTTATTCCGGGTATCAAAAAAGCGAGTTGGTAATTATAAAGCGATAAAAGAAATGACAGATCCGATTGCAGATTATTTGACAAGAGTCAGGAATGCCGTAATGGCAAAGCACAGGATGGTAGAAATACCTGCTTCAAATATTAAGAAGGATATCACCAGGATCCTGTATGAAAAAGGATATATCCTGAACTTTAAGTTTGAAGATGACCCGAAACCTGGTAAAATCAAGATTGCTTTAAAGTACCATACGGTTACAAAGCAGTCCGCTATCAATAGGCTTTCGAGGGTGAGTAAACCGGGCCTCAGAAAATATGTAAATTCAGGTTCCCTGCCAAGAGTACTGAATGGCCTTGGTATTGCTATCCTGTCAACCTCCAAAGGAGTGATGACTGATAAAGAAGCCAGGAAAGAGAATGTAGGCGGTGAAGTTATTTGTTATGTAAGTTAAAAAACAGGAGAAAAAATGTCACGTATAGGTAAATTACCGGTTAATATTCCTGATAATGTTCAGATCGAAGTGTCTGAAGATAATGTGGTTACCGTGAAAGGCAAACTTGGTGAACTGCAGCAGGAAGTGAATCCTGATATTACCGTCAAAGTTGAAGATGGTAGTATAGTTTTAGAACGCCTGTCGGATCAAAAGGAATACAGGGCCATGCACGGATTATACCGGGCTTTGCTGGCCAATATGGTGAAAGGTGTTTCAGAAGGCTTCAAAACCGTTCAGGAACTGGTTGGTGTCGGATATAAAGTACAGGCCAAAGGACAGGTACTGGAACTGGCGCTTGGCTATTCACACAATATTGTATTGGAGCTTCCACCGGAGATTAAAATTGAAACGGTGACCGAGAGAGGAAAAAACCCGACCATCACTATGACTTGTCACGACAAGCAGTTATTGGGTCAGGTTGCGGCCAAGATCAGGTCATTCAGGCCCCCCGAACCATATAAGGGGAAGGGAATTTTATTCAAAGGTGAAGTAATCAGAAGAAAAGCTGGTAAAGCAGCTGTTGAAAAATAATAAACTATCTAATCCATAGGATCACCATGAATTTGCAATATTTGAAACGTAAGAATAGAAAAGAGTACAGGAGAGTACGGATAAAGTTTAGGATCCGTAAGGTGGTCAGCGGTACTGCTGATCGTCCAAGACTTACCGTTTTCCGAAGTAATAAGGAGATCTATGCTCAGTTGATCGATGATGTAAAAGGCCATACCATGGCTTCTGCTTCTTCCAGGTCAAAAGACTTTTCAGATAAAAAAATCAACAAAATCGAACAGGCTAAATTGGTTGGAGAGTTGATCGCTGAAAATGCAAAGGCAGCAGGCATAGATAATGTAATATTTGACAGAAACGGTTATTTGTATCATGGTCGCGTTAAAGCCCTTGCGGAATCAGCGAGGGAACATGGCCTTAAATTTTAGTGAATATGGCAAACGCTAATGTAAAGAGAGTTAAGTCAAGTGAGATAGATTTCAAGGATCGTTTGGTAAGCATCCAACGGGTTACCAAGGTAACCAAGGGTGGCCGAACCTTCAGCTTTTCTGCCATCGTTGTTGTTGGTAATGAAAATGGAGTGGTGGGTTATGGACTGGGGAAAGCCAAGGAAGTTACTTCTGCTATCGCCAAAGGTATTGATGATGCCAAAAAAAACCTGATCAAGGTGCCGGTCCTGAATGGAACAGTGCCGCATGAACAAACAGGTAAATATAGTGGTGCGGAAGTATTTATCAAACCGGCTTCACCTGGTACAGGTGTTATTGCCGGGGGTGCTATGCGAGCCGTATTCGATAGTGTCGGTATCAAGGATATACTGGCCAAATCCAAAGGTTCATCCAATCCTCACTCGGTTGTAAAGGCTACCATCAACGCATTGATGTTAATGAGGGATGCTCATACGATAGCACAATTGAGAGGTGTTGACTTAAATACTGTATTCAACGGATAACCTATATAAAGATATTTGAAAATGAAAAAAATCAGAGTTACTCAAACCAGGAGCGGGATTGGAAGGCCTGTACGCCAGAAAAGAACGCTCATCGCACTGGGCCTGAAGAAAATGCATCAGACAGTAGAACTTGATGCTTCTCCACAGGTTTTGGGTATGGTGAAAAAGATAGGGCATTTGCTCAAAGTTGAAGAAGTTTAATTGTTTATTGAGATTAATATCGATTTGAAATGGATTTAAGTAATCTTAAACCACCGAAAGGGGCAACCAAAAAGAAAAAAAGAATTGGTCGCGGACAAGGATCCGGCAAAGGCGGAACATCCACAAGAGGTCATAAAGGGCAACAATCAAGATCAGGCTACAGCAAGAAGCTTGGTTTTGAAGGAGGCCAGATGCCTCTTTTCAGAAGGGTTCCTAAATACGGATTTAAAAATATTAACCGTGTGGAATATCATGGTATAAATATAGATACGTTGCAGAAACTGGCTGAAGATAAGGGTTTTAGCGCTATTGATGTGGATATATTGGTGAACAACGGCCTGGCATCGAAAAAAGACCTGGTAAAAATCCTTGGCAGAGGAAAATTGAAGGCTAAGCTGGAAGTAAAAGCCCATGCTTTCTCGGAAAAGGCAAAATCTGCCATTGAAGCTCAGGGAGGTGTCGCAACTATAATTTAATTTTCTGATGAAAAAACTTATTGAAACCATAAGAAATATATATAAGATAGAAGACCTGAGAAACAGGATCGTCTATACATTGGGTATTATTCTTATATATCGATTGGGCTCTTATGTTGTTTTGCCGGGTATTGATCCGAACATGCTGGCACAATTACAGAATCAGACATCCGGAGGTCTTCTCGGACTGCTCAGTATGTTTACCGGGGGTGCATTTTCAAATGCCTCGGTATTTGCGTTGGGGATCATGCCTTATATTTCTGCATCCATCGTGATTCAGTTGCTGGGTATGGCCATACCATATTTCCAGAAGCTGCAGCGTGAAGGAGAAAGCGGAAGAAGAAAGATTAACCAGATAACAAGATATCTGACAGTAATTATTACGGCATTCCAGGCTCCCGGTTATATCAGGGGGATTATTATTGCCAACCTGCCGCCGGAAGCGATTGCTCCTTTTGACCCGAATGCCGCATCACCTTCTATGTTTTTCTGGTTATCGTCAATCATTATACTTGTGGCAGGAACCATGTTCGTTATGTGGCTTGGAGAAAGAATTACCGATAAAGGGATCGGGAATGGTATTTCACTGATCATTATGATCGGGATCATTGCCCGTTTACCATTTGCTCTTACCGGTGAATTCCTTTCCCGCATGGAACAGCAGGGCGGTGGCCTTGTTTATTTCGTGCTGGAGCTGGTGGTACTGATGTTTGTGGTGTTGCTGACCATCTTATTGGTTCAGGGAACAAGAAGAATACCTGTTCAGTATGCAAAACGCATCATCGGAAATAAACAATACGGTGGAGTACGCCAGTATATACCACTAAAGGTTAATGCAGCAGGCGTAATGCCGATCATTTTTGCCCAGGCTATCATGTTTCTGCCGATCACTATTGCCGGATTTGTGAGTTCTGAAAATATGTCGGCTTTTGCCGCGGCTTTCTCAAATCCATATGGGTTTTGGTATAACCTGGTATTTTTTACCCTGATCATTATTTTTACTTATTTCTATACGGCGATCACAGTAAATCCAAACCAGATGGCTGAAGATATGAAGAAAAACGGAGGCTTCATTCCAGGAGTGAAACCGGGCCGGAAAACTTCTGAGTTCATCGATGGTGTGATGTCTAAGATCACGCTTCCCGGTTCTATCTTCCTTGGTTTGGTTGCGATCATGCCTTCGCTGGTTGTCAATCTGGGTGTAAACAGCCAGTTTGCTCAGTTTTTCGGAGGTACTTCCCTGCTGATCCTTGTGGGGGTCGTACTCGATACCCTGTCGCAGGTTGAAAGTCACTTGCTAATGAGGCATTATGACGGCCTGACCAAGTCGGGCAGGATCAAGGGTCGTACAGCTATGGGTATGGGATAGGATTATGATACGCTATAAGACTGACGAAGAGATAGAGTTAATTAGAGAAAGTTCTTTACTTGTTGGAAAGACACTAGCCGAAGTTGCTAAAATCATTGAGCCCGGTGTCATAACCATGGATCTTGATAAGATCGCGGAAGAATTTATCAGGGACCAGGGCGCTGTCCCGGGATTTAAAGGCTATAACGGGTTTCCGTTTACACTTTGTATCTCCCTGAATGAACAGGTGGTGCATGGTTTTCCGGGAGAACGCGTAATGAAAGACGGTGATATCGTATCAATTGACTGTGGAGTTATTAAGAATGGCTTTTATGGCGATTCAGCTTATACTTTTGCAGTTGGAAACGTCAGGGAAGAGGTGCTTCTCCTGATGGAAAGAACGAAAAAGTCACTTTACAAAGGCATTGAAATGGCAGTGGCCGGAAAAAGAATCGGTGATATCGGTTATGCAGTCCAGAATTATGTGGAAAGCTTTGGCTACTCAGTAGTCAGAGACCTGGTTGGGCATGGCCTGGGCAGAGACCTGCATGAGAAGCCTGAAGTGCCCAATTACGGAAGAAGGGGAACGGGAGTGAAAATGAAAGAAAGACTGGTGCTGGCCATTGAGCCAATGATCAACCTTGGCGGTAAAAACGTTGTACAGGAAAAGGATGGCTGGACTATCAGAACGGCCGACCGGTTGCCGTCAGCACATTATGAACATGATGTTGCGGTAAGGGCGGGGAAAGCCGACATCTTGTCAACATTTGATTATATTGAAGAAGTGCTGGATAAAAAGAATTAGGAAACAAATCATTAAAAATGGCAAAACAAATTTCTATCGAACAAGATGGAACAGTGACTGAATCACTGGGTAATGCTATGTTCCGGGTCGAGCTGGAAAATGGTCATCTGATCATAGCCCACATCAGTGGTAAGATGAGAATGCATTATATCAAGATTTTGCCGGGCGACAAGGTGAAACTAGAAATATCACCTTATGATTTGACGAAAGGAAGAATAACCTACAGATATAAATAATAAATAGAAAAGACATGAAAGTCAGAGCATCAGTGAAGAAAAGATCTTCGACCTGTAAGATCGTCAGAAGAAAAGGGAGACTTTACGTGATTAACAAGAAGAACCCTAAGTTTAAACAGAGACAAGGATAAAAAGATCAAAGGGAAAAAGTATAAGTGATCTCAAAAACTTTTTACCTGACAAACAGAAAGAATCGTAAAACAAACATATTATGGCCAGAATAGCAGGAATAGATATTCCGAAAAACAAAAGAGGCGAGATCAGTCTGACCTATATTTATGGTATAGGCCGTAACAATGCACGAAAGATCCTGATCGAGGCAGGCGTAGATGTAAATAAAAAAGTGCAGGACTGGACCGATGATGAGCAAAATGCAATTCGTAATGTTATCAATGATGAATTCAAGGTTGAAGGCGCTCTTCGTTCGGAAGTTCAGTTAAACATTAAACGGTTGATGGATATCGGATCCTACCGTGGCATCCGGCATCGTATCGGATTGCCGTCGAGAGGACAGCATACCAAGAATAATGCCCGTACAAGAAAAGGCAGAAAAAAAACAGTTGCTAATAAGAAAAAAGCAATTAAAGCTTAATGAGGATCTTGTTTACCTGTTGATTTGTTTATCCTGATCCGGCAAGAGGATTATTTCATTGGTATAAACAAATAAACAAATAAACGAATAAACAAATAAATAAATGGCTAAATCACGAAGAAGTGCAAAAAAAAGAGTTGTTAAGGTTGAGCCTGTTGGAAGAGCATATATCCATGCTTCATTCAATAATATTATCATCACCCTTACCAACAATGCAGGTCAGGTAATATCATGGTCATCTGCCGGCAAAATGGGATTTAGGGGGTCCAAGAAAAATACTCCTTATGCTGCCCAGATGGCTGCTGAAGATTGTACCAAGGTAGCATACGACCTTGGCCTTAGAAAAGTCAAGGTATTTGTTAAGGGACCGGGTTCCGGAAGGGAATCAGCTATCCGGACGATCCATACTGCGGGGATTGCAGTGATGGAAATCCAGGATACCACCCCGCTTCCACACAATGGTTGCAGACCACCCAAAAGAAGAAGAGTGTAAATGAATTGTAATCCGGATTAATAATATAAATCAATATTAAAAGATGGCAAGATACACAGGCCCTACGTCGAAGATCGCCAGGAAGTTTAAAGAGCCGATTTTCGGACCCGATAAGGCATTGGAACGCAAACCTTACCCTCCAGGTCAGCATGGAACCTCCAGGAGAAGGAAAAAGGAATCCGAATATCGCCTGCAGTTAGCTGAAAAACAAAAAGCGAAGTATACTTATGGTATCCTGGAACGGCAGTTCAGGAATACATTTAAAAAGGCTTCCAAGAAAAAAGGAATTACCGGTGAGATATTGCTGCAGCTGATTGAAGCCAGGCTGGATAACGTAGTTTATCGCATGGGCATTGCCCCTACGAGAAGAGCAGCCCGTCAGTTGGTTTCACACAAACACATTACCTTAAACGGGGATGTTGTGAATATCCCGTCATGTGAACTGAAAGTGGGTGATACTGTTAGTGTGAGAGAAAAATCCAGGTCTTTGGAAGTCATTACCGAGGCCCTGTCACAAAGATCCGATAAGTACTCATGGCTGGATTGGGATGAGGAAAAATTAACAGGAAAATTTAATAATTATCCTGCCAGGGAAGAAATCCCTGAAAACATTCAAGAGCAACTTATTGTTGAGTTGTACTCAAAATAATTTTTAAACCGGAACAGATCAAAACACCAAACTTAATTTTTTTATGGCAATTTTAGCTTTTCAAAAACCGGATAAGGTTATCATGTTTGAAGCCGATGATTTTTGGGGGATCTTCGAATTTCGTCCACTCGAACCGGGCTTTGGCGTAACAATAGGCAATACCCTGAGACGTATTTTATTATCGTCACTTGAAGGATTTGCCATCACTTCCATAAAGGTTGAAGGCGTCGCGCACGAGTTTTCAACTATCAAAGGTGTTATAGAAGATGTCTCTGAGATCATCCTGAACCTGAAAAAGATCAGGTTCAAACGCCAGATAGATTCAGAAGACAGTGAAAAGATATCAGTTGTTATCGGTGATCAGGATGTTTTCAAAGCCGGTGATATCAATAAGTTCCTGTCCGTGTTCCAGGTGCTGAACCCGGAAACGGAGATTTGTCATATGGACACTTCAGTGAAACTGACAATGGAACTTACGATCGAAAAAGGCAGGGGCTATACCTCTTCAGAAGAAAATAAGAACCTGAATGCCGATGTGAATACGGTCTTCATTGACTCTATCCATACACCTATAAAAAATGTGAAATACCATGTAGAAAATTACAGGGTTGAGCAAAAAACCGACTATGAAAAGCTGGTGCTGGAAATCAGGACAGATGGGTCTATTCATCCGAAAGAAGCACTGAAAGAAGCAGCCAAGATTCTCATTCAGCATTATATGCTGTTCTCAACAGAAAAGATCACCCTTGAAGCGGAAGAAAAATCTGTGACAGAAGAGTTCGATGAAAGCTCACTCCACACACGTCAGTTATTGAAGACCAAACTGGTGGATATGGACCTTTCCGTAAGGGCCTTGAACTGCCTTAAAGCTGCCGATGTGGATACCCTGGGAGACTTGGTACAGTTTAATAAAAACGACCTCTTGAAATTCAGGAACTTTGGAAAAAAATCTCTTACCGAACTTGAAGAGTTGGTTAAAACCAAAGGCCTTGAATTTGGAATGAACGTTTCAAAATACAAATTAGATAAGGAATAATCGAGATGAGACACAGGAGAAAATTTAATCATTTAAGCAGAACAAGCGCTCACAGAAAGGCGATGCTTTCCAATATGGCTGCTTCTCTGATTCTTCATAAGAGAATTAAAACCACTGTTGCTAAAGCCAAGGCTTTGAGGATTTATGTGGAACCGTTGATCACAAAGTCGAAAAATGATACCACGCATGCGCGCAGAATGGTTTTTAAATATTTGCAGAGCAAAGAGGCAGTAACCGAATTGTTCCGTGAGATATCAATTAAGGTGGCTGACAGGCCCGGAGGTTATACCCGTATTCTGAAGATCGGCACCCGTTTGGGCGACAATGCCGAAATGTGCCTGATAGAGCTGGTGGATTACAATGAACACTTGCTGGGTGAAAAAGAAGTGAAGAAGGCGAAAACCACCCGGAGAGGAAGAAGAGGCGGTAAGAAAACCGTTGAAGCGGCTAAGCCTGCAGTGGAAACTGTTAAGGAAGAAGCCGGATCACAGGAAGATGAAGCTGTGGAAGTTGTTAAGGATCCACAGCCGGAAGCAGCAGAGAAGGTTGAGAAGGAAGAAAAGACAGAGGAAGAGCCCAAGGCTGAAGTTAAGGCTGAGGTTGAGAAAGAAGAAAAGACAGAGGAAGAGCCTAAGGCTGAAGTTAAGGCCGGGGTTGAGGCTGAGAAGAAAGAAGAAGAACCGCAAGAAAAACCTGAAGAGGAAAGCAAGGATAAAAAATCCGAATAAGAAAATATTTATTTTAAATATGTAAAAGGATAAGGTTTATTGCGGCTTTATCCTTTTTTTGTACAACATGATAAGACAGTTAACAGTTATCAGTTAACAGTTATCAGGAAACAGGAGTCAGAAGTCAGGAAACATAAACACATAAACGCATAAACAATTAAACAATTAAACAATAAAACAATGAGTACCATTATTGATATTATCGGCCGGCAGATCCTGGATTCAAGAGGGAACCCCACAGTTGAAGTGGACGTGTATACGGATTCAGGTGTCATTGCCAGGGCCTCTGTGCCATCAGGAGCTTCCACAGGAGTACATGAAGCTGTGGAGATGAGAGATGGCGATAAAGACGTATACCTTGGGAAAGGGGTACTGAAAGCAGTTCACAATGTGAATACGGTGATCAAGGAAGAACTGTCAGGTTATTACGTGACAGACCAGAACGAAATTGATCAACGGATGATAGAGCTCGATGGAACACCAAACAAATCGAAGCTCGGAGCCAATGCCATCCTTGGTGTCTCTCTTGCCGTTGCAAAAGCAGCGGCCCAGGACACAGGCCAGTATCTCTACCGTTATATTGGGGGAGTGAATGCCAATACGCTCCCAATACCGATGATGAACATCCTGAATGGGGGTTCACATGCAGATAATAAAATTGATTTCCAGGAATTCATGATCATGCCGGTGGGCGCGTCATCATTCAGCGAGGCGCTGCAGATGGGAGTGGAGGTATTTCACAACCTGAAGGTTGTCCTGAAGAAAAAAGGCCTTTCCACCAATGTGGGAGATGAAGGCGGTTTTGCCCCTGACCTGGCTTCCAACGAAGAAGCTATTAAGGTTGTTTTGCAAGCCATTGAAAAAGCCGGTTATAAACCGGGTGAAGATATTTACGTGGCTCTTGACCCGGCTGCATCTGAATATTATCTTCCAAAGGAAAAAATGTACCACCTGAAATGGTCAACCGGTGATAAGCTTACGCAACAGGAAATGGTTGATTTCTGGAAAGACTGGGTAAAGAAATACCCGATCATTTCACTCGAAGACGGCATGGCCGAGGACGACTGGAAAGGCTGGGAACTACTGACCAAATCATTGGGCGATAAGATCCAGATTGTGGGCGATGATATCTTTGTAACCAACACGGAACGCCTGATGAAGGGTATTAAAACCGGAGTGGCCAACTCTATCCTGATCAAGGTGAACCAGATTGGGACACTCACAGAGACCATCAACGCCGTGAACATGGCCCATGAGAATGCTTATACTGCAGTCATCAGCCACCGTTCGGGAGAAACTGAAGATACAAGCATTGCAGACCTGGCCGTGGCGCTGAATACAGGCCAGATCAAAACCGGTTCTGCCAGCCGCTCCGACAGGATAGCAAAATACAACCAGTTGCTCAGGCTGGAAGAAAAACTCGGAAATTCGGCCTATTATCCGGGGAAGGATTTTAAGTTTGTGAACGCCTGATCTTATAATTTATTATCAGTTCGTTAAAGATGTGTCTTGTCCTGAAATAGGTTTTTTTTACCGCAATGGACGCAATGTTCTACGCAATGTTTCGCAATGTTTTTTCCTGTTTTCCGCATTGGGATATCCATAAAGGAAAAGCCAATCTATAATTTACAATTTTCGAGCACCAAAGGTGCGTAAATCAGTAGCCCCGAGAGTAGCTCGGGGTTAATGATATGCTATACCCACTGAGCCCCACCGGGGCGTAATCATTAGTCCAATACATAACGTTCATCATATGAGTCTTTTGTGAAGTTATTGATTACGCACCTTTGGTGCTTATGTTGTATCGTATTGCATACCCCCGGGCTGATGCCCGAGGCTATTGATTACCGCCCCTTTGGGGCTAATATTAAAAACAAATATACCATAAGGATAATGGGACACCTAAAATTACAAAACCAAAAACCATAAATTGCTAATAGACTGTTTATTAAGAGGGTTTAACAATCTGCTTTTCAAGGAATGCAGAAAACAGGTGTATAGCGCTGTTACATCATTTAAATTTTGGTCATTAGATATTGTTTAGTATTTCGGATTTCGTGCTTCGGATTTATTGTAATAAACGTTCCATGCACCCCTATTGTGTGCTTTCTCAAAACCTTGTCAAAAAGGGCAGGGATTCTTTACTACCAGCACGTTTTCCATTCCGTTCCATCAAAGACTTTCAGCACATGATCATTGCTGTCCATAAACATATCCCCTTCCATTGGGTTATCAGGAGGTGTTGCTCTTGGTTCTAACCGGATTACATCATTTACGTGCAGGGTTCTCTGCGGGGTAGTGGTACCTATTCCTAAATTTCCGTTTGCCAACATGGTCATCTTTGTTTCTGAAAGATTCCGCCAATCAAATAAGGGCCTGTTCATTATTTGTCCCCATTCCCATTCACCATCAAAGATCCTGGAGCTAAAAACAATCACCGCGTTATCTCCATAATCTGTTTCTTCATTAATAGTTCCTATCATACATATCGCCTGTCTATTATCGCTTACATGATGTCCCCATAACCATGGGATAAATTGATTATTAAATCTTGTGCCGTTGCCTATCTTAATGAAGTCTTCCGGTGCATCGCTGATCTGTCCTTTGAGTATGACTTCCCGCTGTTGTATTGTCCCGGCTATTGCCGGTGCCTGGATTCCCAGCATTCCCGATGGGGTAGTGGTACCTATTCCTAAATTTCCGTTTGCCAGCATAGTCATCTTTGCTTCTGAAAGATTCCGCCATACAAACAAGGGCCTGTTCACTACTTGTCCAGGTTCCCATCCACCATTATAGATTCTGGAATTAAAAGATGTTACCGCGAAATCCCCATAATCATTTTCTTCATTAATACTTCCTGTAAAACCCAGTGCATATCTATTGCCACTTGCGTGATGTCCCCATATGTTTGGAACAAATTGATTGTCAAATTTTGTGCCGTTTAGTACCTTGATGAAGTCTTCCGGAGCATCGCTAACTTGTCCTTTAAGTAAGACTTCCTGCTGTTGTATTGCCCCCGGTGCCTGGATTCCCAGCATTCCCGATGGGGTAGTGGTACCTATCCCTAAATTCCCATTTGCCAGCATGGTCATCTTTGCTTCTCCAAGATTCCACCATTCAAACAAGGCCCTGTTCCTGACTTGTCCATTTCCCCATGCACCATCAAAGGTCCTGGCACTAAAAACAATTACCGCGCTATCTCCATAATCTGTTTCTTCATTAATACTTCCTATCATACACATTGCCAGTCTGGCATCACTTACATGGTGTCCCCATAAGTTTGGGATAAATTGATTATTAAACTTTGTGTGGTTGGTTATCCTAAAGAAGTCTTCCGGTGCATCACTGACCTGTCCTTTGAGTAAGACTTCCCGCTCTAATATTGCCCCGGATATTGCCGGTATTTGGATTCCCAGCATTCCCGACGGGGTATTGGTTCCGATGCCAACTTTTCCTTCGTTATAAAATATTCCTTCTTCCGATTCACTCCATAAACTGTTCCCGGATGTTTCGGCGTACAAGGCATAGGGTACTGCCAGCAACTGGGAAATCCCCAGAAATTGATAGTCCATTCCACCTGAAAGATCGATCTCTGTCTGAACAAAATATTTGTCTTCTCCCCATAGTATTTCTGAGAAATCACCCGTAATGGCAATGCCATTTCCAATTTCGAGGCCAATAAGCCCTAACTTATTCGTCCAGGCATCATGTATCTCACTGTAAACAGTTTCTCCGTTTATATCACCTTTCAGGATGGAAATTTTCATACTGATAAGTTGCCCGGAGAGGGTATTCCCAAGAGTATCCCGAATAACGGCCTGATACTTGAAAGCTTCCGGAACCTGAGCCATTATCAAATGAATGGCCATAAGCATTATGATACTTACGAATATTAGCTTTTTCATTTCTTAATTATTAAGGTTAATAACGCGAATCATGAGTTGAAATAGTTTTTTTTTACCACAAAGTTATACCGTTAATAAACAAGCAATTTTCAAAATTTTATTTATTTTTGTTGTGGACTGGTTTCGATCCTGTATTATTGAGTTGGAATTTACTCTTAGGACGTTTCCAGTTCTTTTATTTTCTTAACCTTCCTGTTTGATATTGGAAGTTCATCTGATTTCTGTTTCTGGTACCTTCTTTTCTTTTTTAAGT
>DAOWEV010000074.1 GCA_030638325.1 Bacteroidales bacterium | reverse complement strand
ATATCAAATATTCAAATTTTCAATTGCTTAAAACAGTTTATATCATTTGGGTTTAATTCACTTGAATTTGTTTAGTGCTTAGGGTTTCGGATTTAGAATTTCTGCCAAAAAAAACACGAATATCAAAATTAAGAGACTAAAACAGTTACCTATAATTAAAGATACTCTCTGAAACACTTATTTTTTATAATTTTACATCTGACTTTAGAATACGCTGATAAAATGATAAAAAGAACCATAATATTTATATTCCTGATTGCAGGATTTTTCCAACAGGTGTTTCCGGCAGTGACCACGGTTCGTGGAAGTGCGGTAAGAGCAAAAGGCTATCAGATCAGGCTTACAACTTATCTTGACCAGGTTTCATACCAGGAAAAAACACTGGCAGTTTCTGCTATTGATGAGCATGGGGATTTTTTGCTGACTTTTGATATTGACAGGACTATTCCGGCTTATCTGACCATCAGGTTTATTAAGGGAGAGGTATTTCTGCAGCCGGGAGCCACCTATGAAGTTAATATCGATTATGATCCATCCACCGGGTCAGACCTTTATTACGAGCAGGGACTCCTCAATATTGAAATTCTGAATGACGATCAATATAATCTTAACAAAGACATTCAAAAATTGAATGTGATTTACAATGATTTCATACTGAATAACTTCAATGCCATATATAAATGGGGAAGGAAATCCCTTGTCGACTCCCTGCATAAATCTTTGGAGGTAGAATTCAAGGATCAGCACAACGGTTACTTCAGGGATTACCTGAAATATATGATGGCTTCCATTGAGCTTTTCTCCGGAAAAAAAAGCCGGACAAGCCTGGCTGTTGATTATCTCACCGACCGGCCACTACTGTACGATAATGTTGAATATATCTACTTTTTTAATCAGTTTTTTGAAAAATACCTGCTTGTTAATAATGATTTTATCAGTTTTTCAGGTTTGATGGATATGTTTGACCAGAAGCTTCCGATAGAAGCATTTTTAGATACCCTTGCCCTTGATCCTGAACTCAGTAACAGGAACATCAGGGAATTTCTTTTACTTAACTCCTTAAAGGAATTTTATTATATGTCGGGCTTTCCCCGGAAACATATATTGGATCTGATACGCCAGGTAGAACAGGAAAGTCCGATTCCCATACACCGGCAGATTGCACGAAACCTCGAAGCAAGGTTCACAAACCTCAGGCATAAGACGCCGGCGCCCGGTTTTACTCTAAAAGACAATAATGGCGTGCTTCATTCCCTTTCAGACTTAGCAGGTAGCTATGTTTATCTTTGTTTCTATATATCTGATAATCCTGCCTGTCTTTATGAATTAGACATAATGAATGCCCTATATCAGCAATTTGGAGATCGCATACAGTTTGTCTCTATTTCTGCCGACCGAAATAAAGCTATTTTTGAGACCATGCTTCAACAGCGTGATTACCCCTGGACTTTTCTTTATTTCGACAACGATTACGAATTACTGGATCACTATGATGCAAAAACCTTTCCGGTGTTCATCCTGATTGATGAGAAAGGCCGGATTTTCAGGTATCCCGTTGCGATGCCTTCCGAAAACGCAGAAGCTGTCCTGAATGGGATCTATGTTATTTCAAAACAAGTGTCGAACTAAAACCACCTTTGGTGGGAATTAATTGACTGTTGCATGTTACAGGTTGCAAGTTGAGAACCTGCAACCTGTAACTTGCAACCTGCAACAAAAAAATGGACAACATGTTGGTAAAAGTTGCACCCTAAGTGCCTATTAACATGGAGAAAGTCCATCAATCTCTTCTTTGGTGAATTTCATGTACTTTTGTAAAAAATTAGTCAGGCCGCGATAGGGATGACAAAAAGTCATCTTCACCGGAATGTTCCTAAGGGAATAATTATTGTAGCATAGGTTTTGGCTTTTTGTGAAACCAGCCTGCATGACACGGCACATAAACCGGCAGGCAGGTAAACAAATAAGCAATTAGCAAGATATGAGATTATGAAAGTGATAAAAAAAATATTCGGAGATAAGTCCACCCGCGATCTCAAGGAGGTAAATCCTGTTTTAAATCAAATTAAAGAAGCTTATAAGGCCATTTTGCCACTGAGCAATGATGAGCTGAGGGGCAAAACCGGGGAGTTTAAGAAAAGGATTGCAGAATACATTGCTCCTGAAGAGGATAAGATCAAAGAGATCAGGCAGGAAATAGAAGCTGAGGAGGATGTGAACAAGCGGGAGAAGCTTTGGGAATCAATAGACAAGCTAGGGAAAGAAAGCTACCAGAAAAGTCAGGATGCGCTCGATGAGATCCTGCCGGAAGTTTTTGCCGTGATGAAAGAAACGGCCCGGAGATTCAAGGAGAATGAGGTAATTGAAGTTACAGCCACCGACCTTGACCGGGAACTGGCAGCAATAAAGGGTAATGTTCAGATAAGTGGTGATAAAGCGCTGTATAAAAATCAATGGATGGCAGGGGGGACTATGATCACCTGGGATATGGTGCATTATGATGTGCAGTTGATCGGTGGAGTCGTTTTACACCGGGGGAAAATCGCTGAGATGGGAACGGGTGAAGGAAAAACCCTGGTGGCTACCTTGCCGGTTTACCTGAATGCTCTTCCTGGCAAAGGCGTTCATATCGTTACCGTTAATGATTACCTTGCCAGGCGTGACGCTGAATGGATGGGTGTTCTTTATGAGTTCCTCGGCTTAAAGGTTGAATGTATCGACAATCATGACCCCAATTCAAATGCCCGTAGAAATGCCTATCTTGCTGATATTACTTTTGGTACAAATAATGAATTCGGGTTTGACTATCTGCGTGACAATATGACCGGAAATCCTGATGAACTGGTTCAACGAGAACATAATTATACCATTGTGGATGAAGTAGACTCGGTACTAATTGATGACGCCAGAACCCCGCTGATCATTTCGGGCCCCACGCCTCAGGGAGACAAGCAGGAGTTCGATCCGCTCAAGCCTATAATACAGAAACTTTATAGCGCTCAGCGGAACCTGGTTACAAAAACCCTGTCGGATGCGAAAAAGATACTGACCGGAAGCCCCGGTACTGAGGATGAAAAGAAGGGTGGGGAACTGCTTTTCAGGGCATTCCGGGGTTTACCCAAAAACAAACCAATCATCAAATTTCTGAGTGAGCCGGGTATGAGAGCCCTGATGCAGAAAACAGAGAATTTTTATATGCAGGAGCAGTCGAAGAACATGCATATTATCGATGATGAGTTGTATTTTGTGATCGATGAAAAGCATAATTCAATTGATCTTACCGAGAAAGGGATTGACCTGATGACGGAATCATACCAGGACCCCGATTTTTATCTTCTTCCGGATATCGGATCGGTGATCGCGGAAATTGAAAAGTCAGGCTTATCAGAAAAGGAAAGGCTTGAAAAGAAAAATGAATTGCTGCAAGACTTTTCCATAAAATCAGACAGGGTGCATACTGTCAATCAGTTGCTTAAAGCTTACGCTCTTTTTGAAATAAATGTGGAATATGTGATCATTGAAAACAAGATCAAGATCGTGGATGAACAGACAGGGCGTATCATGGAAGGGAGAAGATATTCCGACGGACTTCACCAGGCCATTGAAGCAAAGGAAAATGTAAAAGTTGAAGCAGCCACACAAACTTATGCCACCATCACTTTGCAGAATTACTTCCGCATGTATAATAAACTGGCGGGTATGACGGGTACTGCTGAAACAGAAGCCGGCGAGCTCTGGGATATATATAAACTTGATGTGGTCGTGATCCCGACCAACAGGCCGATCGTCAGGGCCGATATGCAAGACCTGGTATATAAGACCAAAAGGGAAAAATTCAATGCAGTGATCGATGAGATAAAAAATCTCAGAGAGAATGGCAGGCCTATGTTGGTTGGAACAACATCTGTAGAGACATCTGAGTTGCTCAGCCGAATGCTTACGAGGGTTAAGGTAAACCATAATGTATTGAATGCCAAGCTTCATCAAAAAGAAGCAGATATCGTTGCTGAGGCCGGTAAGGCCGGAACGGTGACCATTGCCACCAATATGGCAGGTAGAGGAACGGATATCAAGCTGGGAGATGGCGTGATAGGAGCAGGAGGGCTTGCCATTATCGGCACTGAAAGACATGAATCCAGGCGGGTCGACCGCCAGTTAAGAGGAAGGGCAGGCCGGCAGGGCGACCCCGGAAGCTCACAGTTTTTCGTTTCTCTGGAGGACGACCTGATGCGCATGTTTGGCTCCGAAAGGATCGCTAAAATAATGGATCGGCTGGGCATCAAAGAGGGAGAAGTCATACAACACGCAATGATCACCAAATCAATAGAAAGGGCCCAGAGAAAAGTAGAGGAAAATCATTTTGGGACCCGTAAAAAGTTATTGGAATATGATGATGTGATGAACTCCCAGCGGGAGGTTATTTACAAAAAACGCCGCCATGCTTTGCACGGGGAACGCCTCGCTGTGGATATCTCGAATATGATGTATGACGTGGGTGAGAAGATCATCATTGATTACCAGGACCAAAGAAATTATGAGGGATTCAAAATGGAACTCCTGAAAACCCTGGCTGTTGAATCCCCTTTCGATGAAAAAGAATTTTTTGCCGGTAATGCCATACAAATGGCAGATCGCTTGTTTGAAATTGCATACGAAAACTATAAGCTGAAATCTGCACGTATCGCTGAAATGGCACAACCTGTGATCCGTGATGTATTTGAGAACCAACCGCAATATGAGAATATTGCTATACCCATCACCGATGGTAAAAAAACCATGCAGGTCATCACCAATCTTAAAAAAGCATATGAGGATGGAGGGAAAGAGATCAATCTTTCAATTGAAAAAGGCCTTACCCTATCCCTCATTGATGAGGCCTGGAAAGAACATTTGCGAGAACTGGATGATCTTAAACAATCGGTGCAAAATGCTACCTATGAACAAAAAGACCCTTTGCTTATCTATAAGTTTGAGTCTTTTAACTTGTTTAAACAACTGGTTGAAAAGATCAATAATGATATCATTTCATTCCTGATCAAAGGCAAATTGCCACTTCAGGATGCAGCATCTGTAAAGGAAGCAAGAATTCCCAGAGGCCTTGACCGTTCCAGGATGAAAGAGGAAAGAACCGATCTGTTATCGCAGGCCTATAGTGATACACAAGGGCCCAGGAAAACCCAACCTATTATAAGAGAACAACGGAAAATTGGAAGAAACGATAAAGTCAAAGTCCGGTTTGCGGATGGATCTGTCCTGGTGAGAAAATACAAGCTTATTGAAAACGACCTGAAGAGAGGAAATTGTCAGTTGGTAAGTTGATCAAATTTATATCTTTATCCTATGAAATTTAAAAGAGTTCTTCTGAAGCTTAGCGGTGAATCGCTGATGGGCGAGAAACAGTACGGTATTGATCCGGACCGCCTGCATGAATATGCCTTACAGATCAGCGAAATTGCCGGTCAGGGGGTGCAAACAGCTATAGTGATTGGCGGAGGTAATATTTACAGGGGATTACAGGGTGCCGATGAAGGTATGGACCGGGTTCAGGGTGATTATATGGGTATGCTTGCTACCGTTATTAACAGCATGGCCCTGCAGGCGGCGCTGGAAAAGCTTGGAACAAGGGCCAAACTTTTATCGAGTTTTGCCATTGACCCCATCACTGAAAAGATCAGTGGAAAAAAAGCTGTACATTATCTGAATGAAGCTTATGTCGTATTATTGAGTGGAGGTACAGGGAATCCGTTTTTTACTACCGACACTGCCTCAGCACTCAGGGCAATCGAGATCAGGGCCGATGTCATACTGAAAGGCACACGTGTCGATGGAGTTTATAATGATGACCCGGAAAAGAACCCCCAGGCTGTTAAGTTTGATGAAATCACCTTCGACGAGGCTTATGATAATGGGTTAAAGATCATGGATATGACTGCCTTTACGCTATGTAAGGAAAATAATATGCCGGTACTTGTATTTGATATGAACAAACCCGGAAACCTGAAGAAAGTGATAGCCGGAGATAAGATCGGGACTATTATCAGATAATTTGCGGTATCTCCATCCAGGATTTTATCTCATAGGTGCATTTCCCATTATGTGCAATACCTTCCGGGTTGAAAAACACCTGGTCCATCCCGGCATTCCCGGCCCCTTCAATATCAACACCCAGGTCATCTCCGATCATAATGCTAACTGAAGCGGATGCGTTGGCCTTTTTGAGGGCATAATCGAAAATTCTGCGATCCGGTTTTTTAACACCGGCTTCTTCTGATGTTGTGATGGTCTTGAAATATTTTCGAAGGTCGCAGTTATCGATCTTTTGTTGCTGCACTTCCTCAAACCCGTTGGTGATCATATGTAAGTCATAATGTTGTTTGAGATAATTCAGCCCCTCAATAACATAGGGGTATAGAATGGTTTTTTGCGGACTCAGGCTAACATAATCTTCAGCGACGTGAGTGGCCAGGATAGGGTCGTTGATGTTAAAATCCCTGAGCGTCCATTCGAACCTCCGGAAATTTAAGACCTCCTTTTTGATCTCATTTTTCCTGTAATGACTCCAGAGCAAATTGTTATGCCGGGTATAAACCTTTAGAAACGTTCTCAGGTCATTTACCCCCCTGGCCCCCAAATTATGTTTTTTAAATATGTCTTCAAAAGTTTTCAGGGCATTGCTTTCAAAATCCCATATGGTTTTATCAAGGTCGATGAAGATATGTTTGTATTTTGAAGAATTATCAGCCATTGCAAAGATGCCCTCTTGCGATTCATGCAAATATACTCATTATTCCATGACTTCCTTGCCGGATGAACAAGGGTTGTTCATGGACACATGGAGCATGGAAGCATGGACACATTTTGCATTTGTGGTCCAAGTTCCAGGATCCATGTTCCATGCAAAATGCGTCCATGCAAACTGCGTCCATGCGAAGAAATGGGATCATGGACACATGGAGCATGGAAGCATGGACACGTTTTGCATTTGTGGCCCATGTTCCAGGATCCATGTTCCATGCAAAATGCGTCCATGCAATGTCCATGCATTGATTTTCATAAGGCTTCTAAATGAACTTTATTGAAAAAAAGTAGAAATTTCCTTGACTTTTAACTTAAATAATTGTATCATTGCAATATCAAAATGATATTAAAATGAATTAAAATTATTTAAACTATGAAAAACGAAAAGAGTTATTCACCGCTAAATGGTTACCTGGCACTGTCGATAGTCATACTAATGATCCTTATCCCTGTTCCTGCAATTATTTTCATACGCCAGTTCTGGATGCTTGCAATATTGATATTAGGGTTATTTGGTATCATAGGATTTATGATCGTGAACCCAAATGAGTCTATGGTTTTGCTGCTATTTGGCGCTTACAAGGGCACGGTGAAAAAAAATGGTTTCTGGTGGGTGAACCCATTCTTTACCAAGAAGAGAATTTCGCTAAGGGCCAGGAATCTTGAAAGCGACCCGATCAAGGTAAACGACAAGGTAGGAAATCCTATTATGATCGGGATCGTGCTGGTATGGAAAGTTGAAAATACTTACAATGCCGCTTTTGAGGTTGATAATTATGAGCATTTCGTGGATATTCAAAGCGAAGCGGCTGTCAGAAAACTGGCTGGTCATTATGCTTACGATAATTTTGACGATGCGGGAGCTGAGATTACACTGAGGTCGGGTCAGGATGAAGTAAACCATGTGCTGGAGGAGGAACTTCGGGAACGTCTGGAAATTGCGGGTATCCATGTAATAGAGGCCCGGATAGCTTACCTTGCTTATGCATCGGAAATTGCCGGGGCCATGTTGAGAAGGCAACAGGCTACTGCGATTGTTGCGGCCCGTTTTAAGATTGTTGAAGGGGCGGTGAGCATGGTTGAAATGGCCCTGGATGAGCTGTCAAAACATGATATAATTGAAATGGATGAAGATAAAAAAGCCTCCATGGTCAGTAACCTGATGGTTGTTTTATGTTCTGATAAGGATGCAACCCCGGTGGTGAATACCGGAACGCTGCACCAGTAAAACTTAATGGGAGTTGTTTGGCATTTGAAGCTTGTGCCTTGAAATTTGATCACATCTTTGATTTACAGGATACCAGAATCAACCTTATATGGCTAAGAAGAAACCCTTTGTATTGCGATTAAACCCTGAGATGATGGAGGCCTTGGAGAAATGGGCCGCGGATGAATTCAGGAGCATGAATGGTCAGATCGAATGGATCATCGATAAGGCCCTGAAGGAAGTAAAAAGGAAAAGGTAAAAAAGGGGCTCCATCCGCCGGATGGAGCCCCTGAAATAGTTTTTCAGAAAAACATTTATCTTATCATAAGTTTTCTCGTAGTAATTCCAACTTCGCTCTTCACTTTGATAAAGTATACACCCGTTGATAAGCTTGAGGTATTAAGCGTCATGGTGGTGTTTTTGGCCACGGAGCTATATACCATCTGACCGACATAATTGTAGATATCTACTTCGGTTATCTCATTGGCAGATACTATTGTAATCTGGTTAGTAGCAGGGTTCGGAAAGACACTCACAGCATTTTCTTCTGTTTGAATGTCAGGAACCCCAACAGTGAAGTCAACAGAGATATCATCTACCATGAATACCCATCTGTCTGTGGATACACAGTTGATAGCAACATAGACTGATTGTCCGTCATACATGGAAAGGTCATAATACTCTTCGGTCCATGTTGTCGGGGCTTCTAGCACCTCAGTGTTCAGGAAGGTAAAATCTCCCGGTTCCATTCCAGTAGTGGAAACTCCAACATTATATTCCTCAAGTCCATATTGATCAGAGAATGATTTTACCCAGAATGTCATCGAAGAGTTAATTCCCAGGTCAATCTGCGGAGAGATCAGCCAGTCATTATTCCATGGCGCTGATGTTGAATTAAAGCATGCACCAAACTTAGCACCATCATGAGGTTGAATATCTGGATCATCTGTTACCGGAGGAGTAGTTGACGCCGGGTTGAATGTGATGAAAGCCTGAGGCTCAAATATGTGTAGCCATTCAATGGGCTCGTATAAACCATATGTTTCCAGTCCATCAACGTCAGTAGCCGTCCAGTCATCGAAGGTGAGTGAGAAATCATCCAGGTCTTCGAAGTCAAGAATTATGGAGGTAGTAGTACCACCCGGTGTAACAACTAATTGCACATTAACATCCACCAGTGGGGTGACCGGGTCATTGCTAACGACTCTTAGCTTAGCCTGGTATGATCCGACATCAAGGCCGGTGGCATCAAAGGTAGCCGTAATAAGATCCGAGCCTCCGGGCACAAGTGTTCCACTGGAAGGATCAACAGACAGCCACTGTGTCAACGCGTCTCCAACGAGGTTTGCCCTGATGTTCCAGTTGTATGGTAAATCAGGGTTGTTTGACAGATGTGACCAGCCCACTCCGGTGCTCAGGAAGTCGCCATTCGGGTCATTTGGCCCGGCATCGCACCCTGGGATAAAGATATCGGTTGTAGGCTGAGTAAAGTTATAACCTACCCAAACGTCAGCGCCTGTAATATAGACCGGGTTATCCAGGACAATATGATTCCATGTCAGTCCGGTAGCAGTGAAGGCCTGGTCAACCAGCAGGTCACCTGGTTCGTAGGAATTGCCCATATCATAGATCCTGAGATAGAAATCTGTGCCCATATCATTGATATAAATATCTACTGATTCGATCATCATACCGGCATGAGGTAAAGTCAGGTTGGTCGGGAACATAGCCGCAACAGTAACTGTGATCGGCGCGCTCATCCAGCCAATGGCTGAATTATTGTCTCCGTCATAATGTAATACGAAGTCATCTGTTAACGGATTATCTGTAGCCGGACGTGCATTCGGATCTGCACTAGTTCCCTGATGCGACAGCGTTTTTACATAATTGGTATTAGAAGATAATGCAACTATCGGAAGATCTGTAGGAATCGTGTAAATGACACTGATATCATATTCAAGATCACTGGCCCCCAGGTTTTCAATAGTCAGGTCGTCAGTCACAATTGTGTTTTGAGGCGTCATCTGCTGAAGTACTGTGGGGGTTACGTTGATTATAGGATCCAGGTTAGTAGATGTTTGAATATATGCAACATCATCGAAATAGTACTTTGGCACATCGCTTCCGTCAGCTCCGGCAAAGAAGTCCACGCCGCCGAGCTGGTTTGCACCGGGATCTCCTCCTGATTGGAGGCTCCACTGCCAGGCGTGAATAAAAACTCCGTCAATATAAAGTTCCGCCCAGTCGCCATCAAGATCGATCTGGTTTACCACAGGCACCCAGGTATCCAGCGGATAAGTGAAGGTTGCAGCATTTGAACCGCCTGCATGAATAAATCCTGTACCATCGGCTTTAAAATAGGCCTCAATAGCCCATTCTATACCCGGTGATTCCATGTGCTGGATGTTGTAATAACCAGCATATCCGGTTTCAACATACATATAGAAATTAACTTCGTAAGCTCCAGATACCTTGTCGCCCAGTTTCAGGATCAGGTCAGTCGGGCCTCCATCTTCATCCACTCTGACAGATTGAGTTCCACTATTGGCATAATCGGTAACGATCAAAGCATCTTCCCCGGTGCCCGGTGCATTTGACCAGGTAGTCCACCAGGTAGGATTAACAACTGCGATATAATCGCCGGCAGTGTAAGATTCGAAATCATCAACGTATAAATCAGTTGGAAAGATTTCATACAATACATCATCGAAGTAATACAATGGTACATCGCTTCCATCAGCTCCGGCGAAGAAATCCACAGAACCGAGCTGGTTGGCGCCCGGATCACCCTGTGCTTGCAAACTCCATTGCCAGGTATGAATAAAGACTCCATTAATATAAAGTTCTGCCAGGTCGTTGTCGAGATCGATGAAGTTTTCAACAGGAACCCAGGCATCAAGCGGATAAGTGAAGGTTGCAGCGTTTGACCCGCCTGCATGAATAAATCCGGTACCGTCAGCTTTAAAATAGACCTCGACAGCCCATTCGATGCCCGGTGATTCCATATGCTGGATGTTGTAATAACCAGCATATCCCGTCGGAACATACATGTTAAAATTCACATTGTACACGCCTGAGGTTTTGTTCCCAAGTTTTAAAAGAAGGTCGGTTGGCCCACCTACTTCATCTACTAAAACAGATTTGGTAGGACTGCTGGCATAGTCATCTGAGATCAGGGCATCTTCCCCTGTTCCGGGAGCGCCTGACCAGGTTGTCCACCATGTGGGATTTTCAACCGCAATGTAATCCCCTACATTATATGACTCAAAGTCATCTTGATAGAGGGCCGTTTGTGAAATAGCAGCAACGGAAAATAATACCGCCACTACAAAAAGTAGCATTTTCTTCATAAGCAAAAATTTTAGGTTAGTGTTAATACAGTTTTTGTTGTCACAAATATACAAATTTTATTATTTGCCAACAATAATATTTTTTGAAATTATTTTATTTTGGATTAGAAATCCACCTTTCTTGATGGTGGAATGTTAACTAACCCCGGCATTCATGCCGGGGGTAAGGATATTAAAAATTTCGGGCTTCAGCCCTTAATCTTTTCGAAATTATACTTTTAGTACCCCAAACACAGTGTAACCAAATTCTTACATAGGACATAATATTATAAGGTTTGGGCTAAAGCCCGGTTACTATTCTTGTTTTTTTCTCCGCCCTAAAGGACGGAGTTAGTTATTATATAAAACCCTGGAGTGTAAAGAGTGATGCTTGGGGGAGATGCCAAAGGCAGAAGGTATACAAACTCAAAACCCAACCCCCAACTCCAAATAATAAATAATAAATAGTAAATATAAAATCAAAAAGCCTTCCCCTGCCAGGTACCTCTTTCCTCCATGCGTTTTTCAATTTTGTTCAGGAGCTGGTCATTACGAACCAATCCCCAGCCAGAACTTGCGAGGTAGCGTGGAGGCACTTCGCCTGCGAACCTTTCAATGACGAATTCAGGATTTAGTTTTTCTGTGAAATCAATGATAAATTCGATGTATTCTTCCAGGGTAAAAGCAACAAATTCATCCGGATGGTTCTCAAATTCCTTCGCCATCAAGGTGTTTTTGAGTATCTGTAATTGATGGAACTTAATATTGTTGATGGGCAGGGCCGACAAGATCTCAGCCTCTTTCAGCATATCCTCAACAGTTTCTCCGGGAAGGCCAAAAATAATGTGTGCCCCTACCTTTATTCCCTGCCGGGCAGTGTTTCGAATGGCCTCAACACTATCCTCAAATGTGTGCCCCCGGTTGATACGCCGTAGAGTCCTGTCGTGACAGGACTCAATACCATATTCCAGTATGACATATTTTGATTGACTGAGTTTCCTGAAGTACGCTAATTTTTCTTCATCCATGCAATCCGGCCGTGTACCGATGACCAGGCCAATCACTCCTTTAATATTCAGCGCTTCTTCGTATATTCTTTTCAACTCATCCAGGGGGGCATAAGTATTGGAGAAGGCCTGGAAGTATGCGAGGAAATTAGAAGCTCTCCGGTACCTGACTTTATGAAATTCCATACCTTCCCGTATCTGCTGAGTGATGCTCTTTTCAGGCTTGCAATAGGAAGGATTAAATGCCTCGTTATCGCAATATGTACATCCGCCCCGGCCTTTGGTCCCATCCCGGTTCGGGCAGGTAAAACCGGCATCGATACTCAGCTTTTGCACCCTTTCCCCGAATTCTTTACGGAAATAGTTAGCGTAAGCATTAAAGCGGCGGTTATGTCCCCAGGAATACATATTGCTAATTATAAGTTAAAAAGCGCCCTGGTAGGGGCGCTTTTTGCTCCATAAGCACGATATTTGCCTCGTGACTTATGATTTGGTTGCTCTTTTATTTATTTTCAATGATATTAAACTTAAATCTACAATCTACGATCAATCGTTAATCGTTAATCGTTAATCGTTAATCAATTTAATTGCAGCCCTGTGCTTCGTTAAGAATTAATCAGGCTAAGCCCCTTTCGTAACCCTCTCGAGTCGTTTCATTATGGAGAAGATAAATGCTGCTGAAGCGAGACAACAGATTACAAAGATCAACCATAGCGACCAAAGAGGAACTCTATCCCACATTAATGAACCAACGAACAATAATTTATTTCCGACTGCAGTAGCCAGCAACCAACCTCCTTGCATAATACCCTGGAATCGTGTAGGAGAAATTTTGGATACGAATGAAAGTCCCATCGGGCTCAAGAAGAGTTCAGCAATCGTAAGGATCAGATAACTTGTAATGAGAAGATAGGGAGATACCCTGCCATCCTCGAGCACAGGTTTCCCGCCCAACTCAAATGGAGAAACCAGATCAAAAGAACCAAACATCATTACAGCGAATCCCAGTGATGCAATGATCATCCCAATACCAATTTTTCTGGGAGTTGAAGGTTCTATTCCTTTTTTGTTCATCCAGCTGAAAATTCCCATAACCAGGAAAGTCAGTGATACAATGAATAGAGGATTATACGACTGGAATATTTCCGGTTCAATAGGGTTGGTAGTAGGATTATTATGACTGTAATAATAGTATGCCAGGTACCCAAACGCCAAAAACATTGCAGCGCCAATTAGCCTCCATGTGCGTTTGGCTTTCTTATTAAATATAAGTACGATCCCAACTATAGCTCCAATAAATGACAGGATTTGGTTAAGATCGAAGAACAGGTACGTGAAAGGTCCAACGGTCTTATCGGTATAATCCCTGGCAAACATGGTCAGTGTAAGTCCATTCTGATGGAATGACATCCAGAAGAATATGACAACAAGGAATACTAGCAACAAAGAAGTAGTCCTTGCGCGCTCTTCCTTAGTGGAGATCTGAAAGATCCAGGCAGCAAAAACTGTGAACAGTCCAATCGCAAATGCAAGATCGACGTTTCCGACTGTGAAATAGAGTAAAAGTGCAATACCAGCACCAATGGCAAATGAGATCAAACCGGCCATAACCTGTTTGTTCACCTCGCCCATATTAGATTTTTCAGTTTTGACTTTCACCTTTTTGGTGGGCAGGTACCTGTTAAAGATAACATAAACAAGGAAGGAGATTATCATGGCCCCGGCAGCAATTCCAAAAGCATAATTATAACCTCTTGCAAAAACATCCAGGTACTGATTTACAAATGTTCCCAGGTCAGCAACTGGTCCTGACATATTAACTTTGTCGGCAAGTTCCTGCAGTTTATCAACATTTTGCATATTGCCATCCAGGTACTGGTGACAAAGTGATGGCAGGCTTCCATCGTGAAGAAAACCATTGCTCCTGAGCATCCAGTTTCTTATGCCTGTTGCAACAAATGGTGCAAAGAAAGCCCCGATGTTAATACCCATATAAAATAACATGAATGCAGAATCACGAAGTTTATCATATTTAGGGTTGTCATACATCTGGCCTACAACAGCCTGCAGGTTTCCTTTAAATAACCCATTACCAAAAGCGATAACGAACAAACTGGTAACTGTAGCAGTTAGCGATAAACCTGGTATAGCCATTAAAATATAACCGGCAAACATGATAATAATACCAAACAGAATAACTAACTTATAGCGTTTTGACCAGTCAGCAACAATACCCCCAAACAGGGCAAGGCCATAAATTGCAAAGTAGAACCAGCTATAGATGCTTCCTGCAGACTGTGCAGAGAGGTCATACTTAGCCTGAAGAAACAAAACAAGAATAGCCATCATGGTGTAAAAGCCAAATCGCTCACCCATGTTGGAGAAAAAGGCTACTAATAAACCTTTAGGATGTCCTTTGAGCATAATTTTGTTTTTTAGTTTATAATAAATTGTACTTTTAGCCTGATCCCGGTAATTTTACTTTGAATACCCATTACGGTTAAATCAAAGAGCGATTCAAAATTAAGTGTACAAAAATAATTAAATTTATGAGCTAAGCAAACATACCTGGTTTTGTTTATTTTTTTAGTTCTTCACAGAAATGCGTACTTTTATTTGTTGATTAAGTTTTTAAGCATTTGTAATACACCTCATCCCCTGGCCCCTTCTCCTCCAGGAGAAGGGGTATCCCGCTCATCGTAAACAATTTAACAAGACATTTAATTATGGCTTTTCCTGGTAAAACATTTGATCACTTGTTGCACTTAGGGGCGAATGAAGATACTTTCAATACTGCAAGGTATTTAAGAAAGAAACTCACAAAACCTGAGAAAACACTATGGAATGAGTTGAAGAATAGAAAGTTACTTGGGCTGAAATTCAGAAGACAACACCCTTTGCATTTTTATATTGCTGATTTCTATTGTCATGAACAACGT
>DAOWEV010000186.1 GCA_030638325.1 Bacteroidales bacterium | reverse complement strand
TCAACCGCCTACCGTCAACCGCCTACCGTCAACCGCCTACCGTCAACCGCCTACCGTCAACCACCTTCCACCATTCCCTCAGTCCCTAAGTCCCTTAGTCCCTCAGTCTCTCAGTCCCTTAGTACTACTACAGTCCTACCTTCCACCATTCCACTCTTCCATCATTCCACCATTCCCTCAGTCCCTTAGTCCCTTAGTCCTACCGTCTAATCTCAAAAGTCCCTAAAATCCTTCTTCTTAGTAAGCTTCAAATCCTGCAGTATAGAGGCTTTGGCGTTGATGGAAAAATTCCAGCTTTTCTGGAAGCCGGTCGGGATCCAGTTGAACCTCATCTCCCAGCAGTGCAGGTCGCGGTATATACTTATAGAGGTGTATGAGAGGTCATTATTTACAAAGTCCCAGCCGGTCCTGAACCCGATCTTCCATTTCGGCGTAATACTTACGTTACCGTTTAACCCCAGTGTCTGTACCAGGGTGTTATTGGTTTGCTTATTATATTCAGGATAAGCTCTCATAAGGGTGTAATTCAGGGTATAATTGATACTGATATCCCACGGAATATCCCAGTCAATATATGCATCCGAGAAAGAGTTGATCTCCTCAAGCTCTTCCGCAGTTCCCACATCTGATTTAAAAGTCTTCTTTTCAAAGTCTTTAGCCGAGAACCTCCAGCTAAGACTGACACTCCAGTTGGTTCTGTCAAGTCTCAGGAACCTTTTGTTCACGTTCCATTCAAACTGGTTCAGGTTACGGGTGCCCGTAGAATCGAGTATATACGGATCCCAGGTGCTCCTGTATTGTATTGTGAGCTTCTTGAACAGCCTTGTTCTTCCGGTCACAAGGATTTTCGACATTTTGAGGGAGTCGCGCGAAAAATCATAATATCCGGAAATAGCAAAGTTTTCTAAGAGCACTATCTTTTTGAAGCCGGTGATGGTATCTTTCCTTGAGCGGACTTTTATCTCAAGAATGTTCGCCAGTTTTAATCCCACCTTACCGGATTTTCTGCCGGGCGGGGAGCCATAGACAGCGCCCTCGAATTTGGAGTATTTGATCTCTTTGCCATCGGAGTTGGTATATGAATCATAATATCCCCATCCGGGCGCACCGAAATCAGGTGTATAGGCAAATGATAAAGTGGGTGTAAATACATGGCGTATGGCATTTAGCGGTGAGTTTTTGCCAAACCGGAACATCCCGTATATCTTGGTAGTCACGTAAGATGAAAAGCCAAAATCAATGGCATTTTTAAAACCCGGAATGGTATCTATCACGAGGTAGCCCACGATGGTGTCGTTCCCAACAAATAAGGTGTCGTCAGACCAGTATTTTTGGATCGATTGAAAGTACATCCTGTCCGTGAAGTTGATTGAATTGGTCATGGTAAAATACTTCAGCAATTTTATAGGGCTGTTGATCGGCATGGAATGCTTGATCCCATTACTGGCCATATTGAGGGTTTCAGTGGTGAAGAAAACCGAATCGGCGGCCGAAAATTTATTGACGGCATTCATATTGTAATTCACCGTGATGTTTTCATACCATCTGGTACCGGCCGATAATTTATTAAAACGAAAGGGATACACCCTGTTCATGGTAAAGTTGACCTCCGGCAATGTAACATTCACATCATGTGTTAAAGTATTTTGTGTGTGGCCGGCATTAATGGTCAGGAGAAACTTGTCGCCAAAGGTGGTCTGCCAGGCAATGCTCGACCTATAGGTATTGGATAGATAATCCGTAGAACTGACCGGGTTAAAACGGTTGTAGGTCGAAGATTTAATGTTTACATCCGCAGAAAAAGAACTTCTTGGCCGGGCAGCTTTATCCTGTCTGTGGCTCCATATGATTGAAAAATTCCTGGTAGAGGAATAATCAGGCGTATTTGGGGTTCCCAACACATCGTCGGAAAATCCAAAATTAATTTTCCCGTTGTATTTATAGCGTTTACGGTAGCGCATGGAGGGTTTGATTGCCCAGCTTCCCTTACTGTATATATCGCCCAGGATCGTAAAGTCGAGGTGTTCTCCTACGGAAAAGTAGTAGCCTCCATTGTCCAGGTAAAACCCCCGGTTTGCCGATTCTCCATAGGAAGGGATGATAAGGCCGTTCTTTTTTCCATGCTCCGTCGGGAACCATCCGAAAGGTAAGGCCAGCGGTGTTGGCACGCCCTCGACCACGAGGTAGACCGGGCCGGTCACAATGCGTTTACCGGGAATCACTTTTGATTTATTATAATGGAACCCGTAATGAGGGTTCTCTTCAAGATCACAGGTAGTGTATGACCCGCCGGAGATATTTAAATCATTGTTCGCGAACTTCTTCACCCTGTCTCCATGCAGGTAGCCTTGCCCGCCCTCGGTGAAGACCCCTTCTATATATCCCTTACGGGTTTCATAGTTGTACCTCATGGTCTTTGCCTTAAAGCTTTGTTCCCCTTCGGTAAACACCGGGTTGCCTGCCATCTTACCAGTGGAGTCAGGCATCCCTGTGGCGTAAAGGGTTTTCACAGTAAAGTCAATATTCACATAATCTGCCTTCAGGTTAATATCCTCATAAGTGATCTCAGCATCGCCATATAAATATACTTTCTGCTCCCTGAAATCAAATCGGATTGAATCCTTACAGGAATATGTGACCCTGGCATCCATGGCATCTTCCGATTCTTTGATCACCAGGGTATCCTGTAATGAGGTATCAGGGATAATAACAGTATCAGGGGTAATAACAGTATCCGGCATGATCACCTCATGAATGGAGCTGGCATTTGCTGATCTTATTCCGGAGGGAGATGCTTTCAGGACATAGTTATAACTCTGCAGTAGTATCGCAACTACCAACAAAAACCTCTTACTTATCAGGCAGCCTGTTGAAAACTTGATTGACAATTTTTACCAATAAACTTTTTCCTGCATTATATTTGTATGGTCCATCACAAAAATATCATAAAATACCGTGCCACATAGTGCGTTTAACTGATAGCTAAAATAAGAAAATCATTTTAGGTGAAACGAATTGTATTAATATTTGGTATAATAACAGGGCTTATTCTTTTGCCAACCACCGGCCTGCCTCAATACCTCGTCAGAAAGGTTGTGATTGATGCCGGGCATGGTGGTAAAGACCCGGGCGCTTCCGGAAAAATAGCCCATGAAAAGGATATCGCCCTTGCCATTGCGTTGAAAACCGGATCTTATATTGAAAAATACCTGCCTGACGTAGAAGTGATCTATACCCGTACCGGGGATGAATTCGTGGAACTTCACAAGCGGGCAGGCATTGCCAACAGCAGTCAGGCCGACCTGTTCATCTCCATTCATTGTAATGCAAACAGGTCTAGTTCTCCTCAGGGAACGGAGACTTATGTGATGGGATTGCATAAAAATGACGCTAACCTGGAGGTCGCCAAACTTGAAAATGCCGCTATCCTGAAAGAAGAGAACTACGCAGATATGTACGAGGGGTTTGATCCTAACCTGGATGAGGATTATATTACCCTGACCATGTTCCAGGATGCATTCCTGGAGCAAAGCACCCGGTTTGCCGAAATAGTACAGACACAATTCAGGGAACGGGTTCACAGAAAAGACCGTGGTGTAAAACAGGCTGGCTTTCTCGTCCTTTATAAAACAGCCATGCCGGGGGTGTTGATAGAGACAGGCTTCCTTTCCAATTCCGGTGATGAAGCCTATCTCCGGTCAAAGGACGGGCAAACTTATATGGCATCTGCCATTTACAGGGCATTCAAAGAGTATAAGTCAGAGATCGAAAGAGAAGACAATAAAGCAAAATCTATCCTGGAATATACACACGAAGAAGAAAAAGAAAGGCCACAGATATTTTTCCGTGTGCAGTTTGCCTCATACAATAAACCCAAACCATTGAATTATCGTAAGTTCAAGGGCTTTGACGATATTCGTGAATACCAGCATAACAACTTGTTTAAATATACCACAGGCAACTTCGCTTCCCCGGAAAAGGCATTTGAACTGCAAAAATCTTTACATGCCAACACTAAATATAAGGATGCTTTCGTTGTAGCTTTTAGAGATGAAGAAAGAATTTCAGTAAAGAAAGCACAGGAACTTCTGGAAAATTGATTAAATTTGTGTTTATTTAATTGAATTCGTTTTGAAAATATCCCGGGAATTCAAAATTGGTTTTTTCTTTGTGCTTGCCATTGCGGCTTTACTTTGGGGATTAAGTTTTCTCAAAGGCAAAGACTTCTTCAGCAAGGAGCAAAGGCTATTCACGGTCTATCCATTTATAAGCGGGCTCGTTAAAACCGATCCGGTTTATATCAACGGCTTGAAGGTTGGACAGGTTGGTAATGTATATTTTGACAAGGATATGTCAGGCAATATTATTGTTGAACTGAGTTTGACAGGTGATTTTCCTATCCCCAGTAATTCTGTTTCCAAAATCTTCAGTTCAGACCTGATGGGTACTAAGGCCATCGAACTCATCCTGGGGGATTCGCCTGATCTGGCTCAAAACGGTGATACCCTGACAACTGATGTGGAGCAGAACCTGAAAGACGCTGTGAACCAACAGATCGCACCACTGAAAATAAAAGTTGAAAACCTGATATCGTCTATCGACACCATGGTTGTCACGATAGAAGAATTATTTAACCAGGAGATCAGGAGTGAGCTGCTGGCCAGTATCAAAAGCATCCGTTATACTTTTCAAAATCTTGAAAGTACTACTCAAACCCTTGATACACTGTTGCTTAGCCAATCCGGTCATGTTGCCAATGTGCTGTATAACCTCGATTTGATCACCCTGAACCTCAGGGAAAATGAGGACGAGATTGATAATATTCTGAATAATCTTTCTGTCTTTTCCGACTCTCTTTCTCATGCCAATATTCCGAAAACCTTTGAAAACCTGAATCTTGTGGTTAGTGAGATTTCGGAGATCGTTACCAGTATCAACAATGGAGAAGGTACTATTGGACAGTTACTCGCCAATGATTCTTTGTATATAGAACTTGAAAAAACTGCTTATGAGTTGAACCAGTTACTGGAAGACATCAGGGTAAATCCAAAGCGGTATGTACGATTTTCCCTCTTTTAATAGCTGTAAGGAGCCCGTTCAGAACTTGCAGAATCCCGCCGGCGGGGTTACAACTACCATATAAAAATATCCTCTTTTGTCATTGGCCTGCTTTTTTCCAGCCACTGAAAACCTTTTAGAAAAAGCTGGCCATGTGTAAGCTCCCTCTCCGGGAATAAAGTGGCGTCAGGGTTTTCCAGGTAGGTGATGGTTTTGACTTTATTATCTTCCAGGCCAATGTTCATATAACTTGCCAATGATATATTTACCCCAATCATCGATTTATCTTCTTCTCTCACAAAATAAATCGTTTCGGCATTACCTGAAACATTGATACTTGTCAGTTCATTGTTTGTAAAATAGCCGGTCATCTGCCTGCCCTGTATCTGGTTAAATGTAGCCGTATCATCCCTGGATACGATAAAGGCAGCATTGAACATTGAAATTGAGTCTGTCCTGTTATGGTTAACGTAAATGAATATGGAATCGGAGGTTAGCTGGTTTTCATCTGACCATAAGACCGGTTCGTGGTACAGCCGGATGGTGGAATCTTTAATATCGTAAACAAGCGAGTCGCTCATTCCTTGCATATCCTCTCTGTAAAACTTCATTTTATAATAAGCCAGGATCTTGCTGGCCTTGCCTTTGCTGTCATTGAGGATCATGATCGTGTCTGAATGCATAAATAAAGAATCCTGCTGATCGATCAAAATGGCTGTAATACTATCTGTGATCAGAGAATATCCCGCGAGTCTGTCAAACTCGGCATACTGTCCATAGATAATCACATCCTGCACCGTATCAGTCAGGCAGACGTTATAAAATGACTTTCCGAACTTCTGTTCACGGTCATAAAATAGTGAATCGGCCCGCAGGGATTGATCCCCACGCTGAATAAACGAGTTTTGCCTGAGCTGGATCAGGTTTTTCCGGGTATCATACCAGCCATATTCGCTGTATATCGAGTCCTCATCTCCGATAATGGTGGTAGGCCCAAATATATATACTACCTCCGTTTCCGTATTGTACTTTAATGTGTCGGAACAGAGCAGATAATCAGGATTCACCAGCACAACGGAATCCCGGAAAAAAAATTCCCGGGACCTGGTGAAATACCTCCCGATCCTGCTGGTCAATACATTGTCCTTATTGATGATCTTACCTCCCGTATTATAAAAAGCCCATTCATCGATCCTGTGATAAATCAGATGATCGGTGGTCAGGATCATCTTCTTATCATCCAGGATGACATTGCTGTCCAGAATGGCTATCCTGGAATTCCCGTTATAGGTCAAATAATCTCCAAAGACATCTACAGAATCGTTAACATCAATATGGACATGCCCGAAAGCCTCCATAATGTTACTTTTGTTGTTCAAATAAGCGCTATCACAATAAAACCTGGTACTGTCCTGCCTCATTACAACATGTCCGATCAGCTTCTGAATATTTTTGCCCGACCGTTTATCGAATCTCAGGACATCGGTATGTTCAATATGAACTTTTTGCTTTTTCTGGGCATTCAGATGTGTTAATCCTGCAAAAAAACAGCAGATAACAAATATGAAGAAAAGAAACAGTTTATTCGATACAACTCTTATGGTTTTCACGAAAAATGTATTAACCAGCGTTATTCACAGAATTCAGCATGACCTTTGTTCCATCAGATACCTGGGTATAACCTTTGACGATGATCTTATCACCCGGGTTAAGTCCTTCCAGCACCATAGTATATTCCCCGGAAGTCAGGCCGGTTTTAATATAAACTTTAGCGGCTTGCATTATATTGTCATCATTTGTCAGTTTATACAGATAATGACCCTTGATATCCTGTTTAATAACTTTCGTTGGCACAGTTAGGGCCTGGTCGGAAGAAAAATCCCTGATCTTTATTATAGCAAGCACATTTGGCTTCAGTTTATCATCCGTATTTTTTATCTTCAGTTGTATTATGAATGTCCTGTTATTTGGATTGATAAAATTTCCCGTACGGTACACCGGAACATTTATGGTCAGTTCCGGATAGACCGGAAAACTAACCTGTGCCATGTCTCCGGCTTTTACACTCGATAGATATGATTCCGATACATCTGCATTGATATAAAGTTCTTTCAGGTTCACCACCATCATCAATCTCGTTCCGGGCATGGCGATTTCTCCTTCTTTCAAGTAGATCTCATCCACCACACCGTTGACCGGCGATTTGATCATGGCCATGGCCTGTTGTGATTTCAGGGTCTCCAGCCTATTTTCCAATGCATCCTTATTATTTTCTGCATTCAGGTATTGGACCTCAGATCCGATCCCTTTTTCCCATAGCCTCTTCTGTTTTTCATAAACTGTTGTGGCATGATTGAGCGAAGACCTGACTTCGTTAATGTTATTCTCGGTTATTTCGGTATTCAGTTTTATGAGGAGTTGTCCCTGCCTGACATATTCTCCTTCCCCGACATAAATATTTTTGATCTGTCCGCTGATCTCAGGGCTCACAAAAGCTTCACGAACAGCCTCCACAGTTCCGCTAACATCAAAATAATGTTCAAAGGTCTGGTATGACAGGGTATCAACCTGGATTGGTACAGAGTATGCGCTTTCTGCAGTACCTGAAAGATCCTTCAGATCATTCTCCAGCCCGGCAATTTTCTTGTTCAACTCACCAATCTGCTGTTTATATTCACTGATCTGACTCCTGATGCTTTCTTCATCTTTTGTCTGATTGCTGCAGGCTGCTGTTACTACCACTAGAAGCAAAAAATAAATTGTATATCTCATTTTTTTATAGGTTCAGGCGTTCGGGGGTTTATGTGTTTATATACTTCAAATATCGTTCAATCGTTCAATCGTTCAATCGTTAAATCGCTAAATCGCTAAATCGCTAAATCATTTAATAATTTCCGAGGGTTTTGTCGAGTTCGTTTTTAGCATTCAGCAACAACAGCACTGTTTGAAAATACCTTGCTTCAGCATCAAAGAACTGGTTATGCTGTTGTGTCATTTCCGCACTTGTGATCACACCTTCGGTATATTTTATCAAGGTTCTTTGATATATCTTCAGGGAAAGCGCCACATTCTGTTTTTCCCTGTAAAAGTTCTCCAGCGCTGTGTTAAATCCCGACCTGGCTCGGATCACATTCAGGTTCAGGCCTTGTGATATATCTGCTTTATTGTTGCGGATTTGTTCCAGCTCAAGTTTGGCTATGCCAACCCGCGACTTCCGCATACCGCTTGATAAGATAGGGATATTCATGGATACTCCCACGGAGGTTGTCGGGAACCACGGATATCCGCCGGCAGTAAAATTAAAGGCCTCTCTCTGTGCGTTCTGGGTATATAAAAAGTAGCCATTCAAACTTGGCCAGTAGCTTGCCTTTTCATTCCTGACCTTCAGCACCTTCATTTCCTCCTGCGAATTAATAAGCTGATAATCAATATTTCTTTCTATATTGAATTCGGCATTTGCAACTTCTTCCAGGTTGATCTGTAACAACACATCGTCAAGTGTTTGGGTCAGGCCTATTTCTTCATCGAGGGGAATTCCCATTTGGTATTTTAAAAGCTGATGCATGATCTCCGAATTCCTTGAAATGGAATTTTGGGAGCTTTCGATGTCAGAGATGGTCAGGGTCAGCTGGTCATAATCGGTTTCTTCAACAAATCCCTCCTTCAGCATCTCTCCCGTCTCATACCGGATCTGTTCAAGTACCGAAAGGGTTGAGTCCAGCACCATATAACTTTGTTCACTTACCAGGATGTTATAATATGTTTCCGCCACAAGGGCTTTTACATCTATCTCCGACCTTCTCACATTGTGCTCAGATAGTTCCATATAGATTTTGGAATACTGAAGGCCAATGAAATAGCGTCCGTCAAAAATAAGCTGGTCCAGTTGCAACCCAAAGTTCAGATTGTTCTTGGCACCAAACTGAACTTCGATCAACTCGCCGGGTTTGTCGAAAAATTCACCGGGTATCAGGGATGTCGGCCTCTGAATAAAATAATTATAATCAAGGGTAGCACCCACTTGCGGTAAACCCTGGGCCATCACTTCCTTAATCTTTTTGTCGGCAATATCCAGGTCATAACCGGCACTTTTTACTTTATAACTGTTTTTCACAGCATACTCCTGGGCCTCCGCGAGGGAGAATTCCCTGACCTGGGCTTTCATCCCTGCTGACAAGATCAACAGTAGTGCTATCAATAAGAAATTATTCAAACTCTTTTGCATGATTTTAATCATTATAATTTAACCTGTTTAATACTCAATCAGGTTAAAACCTCCTTTTTCTTCTCAAAACAGGCAATGCCTTTTTCATTTGAAATGCCCCTGATATGGTTTTCAAACATGACTTCAAAAACCATTTCGAACGACACCCCCGTTTCATCATAATCCGGATCATGAAGATATTCAAGCCTTTGGATATACAGTGATGCTACCAGATCGATGTTCAGGTTGCTCCGGTAAAGACCTTCTTTTATACCCTTCAGGATATTTTCCCGAATGTACCTGGATGCATAATTATGTTTTTTAAGCTGACTTTCCCTGTGGAGTTCAGGATAATATTTCTGAAGATCAAAAGTGACAGACGGGTGGACGTTTTTAATTTGTTCACTTGACTTAATGCTAAGTTCCAGAAGATCATCAATGGCGTTCTGGTCCTTCTTCAGGATATTCTGAACAGTATTATCAAATTCGTCAAAAGCATAATTCAGAACGCACCCGACCAGGTCTTGCTTATTGCTGAAATATTGATACAGTGTTTTCTTTGATATGGCCAGGTCACGGCTGATATCATCCATGGATACGCTCCGGATACCATACTTCCAATATATCGCCCTGGCCCTTCTGATGATCTCTATCCTTTTTGCATCCATCTCACAGCAGGTTTAGAATTTTAACTGCTTCCTTTTTTCCTCATAGTACTTGAGACCTTCCGGTTTTGCGATGCCCCTCACAAAATTATCAAACATGGCATTGAACAAGGTTTCGAAAGAAAACTGTTCTGGTGGAAAAAAATCCGGATTATGCAGGTCATAAAGCCTGCTCAAATAGAGGCGGGCTATTAACTCAATGCTCAGATCATCGCGGTAAATCCCCTGGTTGATCCCCTTGGTCAGATTAATCTGGATCTTATCGTAGATAAAATCCCGGCGGTATTCAAAGTGTTTTTGATAGATCTCCGGAAATTGATCTTTCAGGTCAAAGGTTATCGATGGGGAAATATTCTTGAAATTTTGAGCAAGTTCCCTGCTCACGGTCATCAGAATATCAATAGCATTCACACCCTCAAAATCATGCACTTCGAAGATCTCTTCAAAACCCTTGCGCTCAAACTCCAATACCTTTTCAACAAGCTCTTCCTCTGTTGCTATAAATTGCGTCATCTCTTCCAAAGGAATATTGATCTTGTTACAAATTTCTGCCAGGGAAATATTACCTGGTTTTTTAGTTTCCTGGTATTCCCTGAATTTCACAATGATGGTTTTCAGCTTATCATCCATAATAAGTAAGTAAAATTTCGGACAAAGCTAAAAAAAATAAACGTAAAAAACTTTAAATATGGAAAATGTTTCCTGGGGGAAAAATCAAATGTTCACTCTTCACTTTACTTCATAATAATCATCTTCCTTCTTACATTCTGATCTTTGCTGATGAGTGAGAAGTAATAGATACCTGCCGGGAGATCGAGGCGGGTGGCATCAAACTGCCTGGTATATTTACCGGGCATCATTCTTTCATTATCTATGATGGTGGCAATCAGCCTTCCATATTGATCATAGACTTCCAGCCTTATGTCTGTAAGTTCATATATTTTGAAAGAGAAATAGGTGCTTCCCTTAAACGGGTTGGGATAATTCTGTTCCAGGCTCAGCCATTCCGGGCTGAACTCTTCCACGCCCACAATATATGGGTCCACCAGGGCCGTCCAGATACTCCTAACGCCATTATGAAGCCTGGCCCAGACAGGCCTGACTATGTTATCATGAGCCGTGATGTTGGTATAATCACCAAAGAAAATACTGCTGTAAGGGATGAAAGGCGTTTCGCTGATGCGAAAATTGATAAAGCTCTCTCCGCCGTCAGTTGACATGGCCATATAAACATCGGTTTGACTACCATCATAATCGCGCCTGTCATAAAATACGATATAGATATATCCTGTTACCTGGTCCAATGTCATCCAGGTAAAGAACTGGTGTTTGCCGGGTGGGTCATCATTCACCCTGAGGGCATCACTCCAGGTATCTCCCCCGTCGGTTGATTTCACAAACCAGATATCAGTATCGTTGCTGCCGTTACGCTGATCGCTCCAGTTGATGTAGATCGTACCATTGTACTGGCCACCGCTTGTATCGCATATAGTGACCGGCATACCGTTTGCCCTGTAAATTCCGGGAATACTATATTCCCATCCGCCTGGAATCTCACTCACAAAGATGTCCTGATCAATCCAGGTCTCCCCGCCATCAAGCGATCTGTCAAAGACCAGTCCTACAGGTCCGCCCCATGAAACGTATATTTCACCATCCGGGCCAATGCAGGGAACGGCGCCTTCTGTTGTGTTATCACTGTCGATACAATCACCTGAAACTTCATTGATCCGCAGGGCCTGGCTCCAGGTTTCAGCCCCATTGGTTGATTTCGAAAACATGATATTGCTTTTGTGATCAGGGTTCGCACTGCCATATACATCGAACTGTGTCCAGGTCACATAAATACGATTATTGCTCCTGTCGACGGTGGGCCACTCTTTATCCTGGACTTTGTCGCCATTCAGCCCCGTATAGGTTCCATCAGTCCACACTCCGCCCGGTTCGGTGACTTTCTGGCAAACAATGCGATCGATCCAGTTTCCCTGCGCTGGATTAGAGAGGTGGAAAAAATAAAAAGCCCCGGCTGTATCGCAAATCAGTGACGGATCGCCCCACACCCCATAAGCAGAGGAATGAATCACCCCTGTTTCCCAGGTCAGACCGCCATCCACCGAATAATAGTAATTATCCAGGTTGGCGCCCGCGTAAAGCTGATCAGTGTTTTTCGGATTGATAATAACAGTCGGTTCATTGCATCCATACTGATCGCTGATGAGCACGTTGGTGTGTTGAGAAAAAGCACCAAAAAACGCAAACAATAAAAGTAATAAGAGTAAATGTTTCATGTTTGTAATGTATTGAGGTTGTAAAGTTAATAAAGAATTAAGAATTTAGCAAGCAACGAGTTGTGCGGTTTTTAAAGAATCAATTTTTTCTCATTTTTCAATATTTACGATTTAAAATTTTGCATTATCTGCAAATCCGGGTCATCCCAAAAAGTCAATAGCAATTTTTACAACATTCTCCATCTATCAGGATGAATTTGAATTTTATTTGCAATTATTGCCAGTCCTCGAATTTCCCAGGTATTTTCCAATTCTGAGATTCCTTATTTCAGGCGTAATTTTAATCCCAAAAGATTACTTTGCAGCATTATTTTACAGCCATCTTAAACATCAAACAATGCCAGTCATGGAAAAGTCTAATATGATAAATATAAAGGGCCTTTACAGGCAGCCCTGGTCAAAGAATGACAACCCGAACGGGTGGGTCGAGATAACTACTTATTGTAATATGACATGCCCGGGATGCTATCGGGGCTGTGATCAGCCAGAGAACATTCCCCGCCATTATTCTCTTGAAGAAATTAAAGAAAATATTCTTCAGATAAATAAGATCAGAAATTGTCAAACAATATCACTCAGCGGAGGTGAACCTTTATTGCATCCACAGATACTGGAGATCGTCTTCTTCATAAAGCAACTGGGATTAAATCCGGTCATTTTTTCCAATGGCAGCTTAATAAGCAGAGAAAAACTTGTCAAGTTGAAGGAAGCAGGATTGGGGGGATTCATCATCAGGGTGGACTCCCTGAGAGAAAAGAGAGATATCTCTGAAGTTGCTTTAAATAAGCTCAGGCAAAAACATGCCGATATGATAGCATCTGTTGGTGATCTTTTCCTGGGGTTTACCTGTGTTATTGATAATAAAAATTTAGACCAAATACCGGAAATTATCAAATGGGCCCAACGAAATAATGAAAAAGTAAACTTGTTGGTGTTAATACTCAAAACCCAGATCGTTTTTGATGATAGCAATTATATCCCTGACGATGAAAAGCTTGGTGTTACCGACCTGACTGGCACAATTGCATCCTGCCTGCCCGACCTCAAATACAGCGCATACCTGGGAAGCGAAGCAGAAGATGTGAGTATCAAATGGATGCAGGCTTACTGGGTGGGGGTGAACGGAAGGGTGCTTGCATATACTGATAAAAAATTCATAGAACTGGCACAGACTTATCATCATTTCAGGAAAGGATCCTATATTTATACTATGGATAAGGCAGGGTATTTTATCCCATTTCTGAAGTTATTTTTACTCTCATTCATCAACAGGAGCATAAAGAATGTTATCAAAAACTATATTAAAGGAATATTTGAGTATCCTAAAAGGTTGATAAGCAAGCCTACAATTCAAATGATTAATATTGTTAATCCTCCTTCCTTTGTGAATGGTGAAAGAGATCTTTGCGATTCGTGTCCTGATGCCATTCTTCATGAAGGTAAACTACAACCATCATGTGTGCTGGAAGAGATTACCAGGTTTGGTAAAACGTTCCGGGTTCATGCTGGTGTCCACCAAAGGAAAAAGCATGAAAAAATGGTCCCGGAAACAATTTAAAAGGTGGTGTTCTACAGCCACATGATTCAATACGGATTTTTCAGATACCTGAGCAAGACCGGAATTAATAACAAATCGGATAGCATCGCTGTAATGCTAATGATACACAGAAAGATCCCATAATACAGGATCTCCTTGAAATCTGTCATGAACAATGTAAAAAACCCAAAGAAAACGATGAATGAGGTGATAATAATCGCTTTCCCGGTCTCTTTTATTGTCATTTGAATGGCTATGTCTAAAGAGGTCCCTATCCGTAGCAGCAACCTCAACCGGCTCAGAAAATGAATGCTATCAGAAATGTCATCATAATACCGGTAGCGGCATCTATCCCAAAACTTCTGATTGGTTTAATTGATGAGGTCAACAGGGAAACAAAACCGATAGCGGTTGTAATGGATGTTAAAAATGTGGCAAGGCCAATTTCTTTCAGGGTCTTTTTTATGGCATCAGTTGCGGGGATCTTCCTGGTTGTTTTGTCGTTGTAGGAGGTATAAATATGTATGAAGTCCGACATTCCGACAATAAGAACCAGAGTGGGAAACAGTAACCCTAAAAGATTGAGCTCGCCCCTGGTGATACTTAAGTATCCGTACAGGTAAATTAGCCCGCCGGTTATGATCAGCAGCATTAACAAAATGACTGACCATTTTCTGAGTACAATAATTGAAACGACTATCATTACCAGGACACAGACAAATACCGACCTGCCCATCTCAAATTTCAACCTGCGGGAATACTCGATCTCAGGAACCAGGTTGCCGGCAAAGTGGATGTCATTAAAATGAAGATCGGTCAGTAATTTCTCAACCTGGTCTACCAGGTATTCTTTATTTGCTGCACATGTATTTTCCTGAATATTCACAATGATACTGACAGCCCGAAAATCTCTTGAAATGAACCGGCCTAAGATATAATGGCTATGAGTGATCCTGAGGCTGTCTTCCTTGAGTCGGCAAGGTTCAGAAAGGTGTACATAAGGTATGGGCAGGTAGCCAAGAGGGGTCGAAACCAGTTCTTTTAAGTTTATGATGCTATTTACACTGATTACAGCAGGAAGCCTGCTAACCGAATCATGGAAGGATTTCAGCCTCTTCAGAAATGAATGAGTAAGGATGTTTTGCTCATTTGTAATTCCAACCAGGACCTGGTTCTCAGTGATATTGAATTTTTCGCAATACTGCCGGTAAAATTCATTTTCAAGGTTCTTATCCGGCAGGAAGTGCTTCATGTCATAGTTTATCTTCATGCCGGGAATGGAAAGAAAGAAACCAATCAACCCTGCCAAAAACAAAAAGAAAACAATTTTTCTATGTCTGAGGAAGATCATAATATTATAATGGTCATGATTTAAATGTACAATTCATAGAGCCTGTATGATTTAGCCGGCTTTGCATCAAGTTTTTTCATAATATGCCTCATCTTTTCATTATTTTCCATAACATATGCTGCTTCAGCTCTTGTAATTTTTCTCCTGAGCGCATTTTTAAATGTTTCTGCATAAAGGCACAGGTCGATTCCCTGGTTCCTGTATTCTTCCAGGACCCCGAGGATAAGGATCCTGGCCTGGCGGATCATGTTTTTATAATAAAGCCATTTGATAATACCTTCCAGGCCGTCATTTTTGAGGCTAATCACTAATTCCTTGTTGAGCAACACACCGTTGGTATGAAGCCATGGTTTAACCCCCTTGCTTTTAATGTATGCAATGATCCGGTGTAGTTGCGGATGAAGCAAAGGCTCTCCACCGGAAATGGAAATGATCTGACAGTTCCTGATCCTGATCAGCTCATCAATATTGAAAGTAATATCCTCAAAAGATTCATGGACCTGGGGGATATCATCCCGGTCACACCCCCTGTAACATTTGGGGCATTTCAGGTTACAATGAGTTGTGATCTCAAGCCACCCGTTCGGGTTGTCATTCTTTGAGAACGGCAGCCTGTAAAGCTCCCTCCTGTTTTTTGCAATGCATGACCCACATTTCAAATTTTAATGTTTAGGAGTTGAGATTGAGTTGGTGTTGGTTTGAGGAGTTTGGTTTTAACCTCTTGTGATTTCGGTAAGATATAACTTAACTGCCTTATTTCTTTTATCTGGTTTATTGCTTTTTCTGGTGACAACTTGATATTATTTTTCTTTAGTAACCTTTCAAGTTCTTTGTAAACTGTATAAGCAGAAAAACAGATGCAGATATGGGCTTCAATCCTTTTTCTCAGCCTGTGATAAATTGGCCTGATCCTTAAATCTGTTTTTGATATTCGGAAAGCTTTCTCAACATGCCATAATTGGCCGTAGTGCTCTATTATTTTGTTTTTGCTCAGTCTGGTATTGGTGACATATCCTTTTAATCCATCCCAGAGGCCATCTGCTTCAAATTTCTCATAATCAATGGTGATATTCACCTTACCTGTTAACTTCAAGTATTTGTTATATCCCCTGTTGTTTATGTGTTTCTTGGAAAGCTTGCCGCTGCTTACTTTTTTCTCTAATCTCCTCAGACCTTTCTCTCTGTTTTTTCTGTCGTTATGTGCCCTTTTTGATGAATAGGTAATTATCAGCCTGCCGTTTGGCGATGTTAATTCACGTGGTTTGCTTTCCTTAATTTCAAGGCTTAAGATTTTTGCTTTTATGGCATCATTCTCATTCTTAAGCCTTCCGCCAAGTATATATTCATAGTTCTCATCTCTCAGGGCTTTGATGTTCTTTTGGGATAAAAGTGCAGCATCGGCTATTATTACGGGCCTGTCTAAATCAAATTTCTTTTGAAACAATTCCAGTACAGGTATCAATGTGTTTGTTTCCGATGTGTTGCCTTCGAATATTTGGTAGCCGATAGGATATCCATGGCTGCTGATCAGCAAGCCAATCATGATTTGGGGCTGTTGATGCTTTCCATCCTTGGAAAAGCCTGTAACGCGATAATCATCTTCTTCTGAGGCTTCAAAATATAAGGTGGTCATATCGTAGAATACAACACCAATACTTCCCCTAAGTATTTTCTTTGTGTGTTCAAATGAAACTTCTTCTATAACCTGTTTTAATTCAGCCTCTAACTCATCTAAAAAACGGTAAATTGAATAAACGCTCACATCAAGATTTAAGTGCTGCTTAAAGTAATCAACAGTCTTTAACTTACTGCCTGGGTAAACCAACCGGCATAAAACAAGATTCCTAAAATAATTGCATGACCCACTACTCGGAAAACCGATTTTTTTATAAATCTTCCCTAAAACCAATTCTGAGCCGACAATTTGTAAATGATTATTTGCGATGCTATCAACAAAGTTGTCTACCACTAAATCGTCATGTTCAACAAAAAAGCTTTGCATTCCTTGAAGCCGCGCCATGTCTGTCTTTGCAAGTAATAAAAGCAGTTCTTCTTCACGCTTGGTTTTTGCAATTCCAACGGTTTTAATAACCTTATTAATGCGCTTAATCTTTTTTACAATTTGAATGCTCACAGAAACACTACGATTTCTATTTTTACGAATAAACATACCGCAAAAATAGTCCGCATGACCCAAATGGCAATTTTCAAAACCTTAAAGTGTTGATATTCAGTATAGGGATGTTTGAGCGTTCACGTCGCGCACAAAACAGGAGTGACAGTTTTTAACTGATCGTAATCAATTTTTGATGTAAATTTGAATTTGTGAATTAATCAGGTTAGATGTGTTCAGTTTTTTGGGAAGAGCTCAGATAATGGAAGGCTACAATCGTCGCTCAATGGAATATAATAGCTTAAAGATTATCTCCTCACAACAAACTTCCCCTTCGCAAAAATAATATTCCACTCACCCTGAGAACGGCTATATATAGTCCAGGTTGAAAGGTTGAGATGTCAAGGGTGAGTTGGTTTTGGCGGATTCTTACCTTCAATTTCTAATCAGTTTAAGATTTCCCTTATTCTTTCCATTAATGATTATGTTAATCAAATAAGTTCCAGGTGATAATTCCCAACCCCCATCAGTGGTTCCATCCCAATAAAATTCCCCTACTCCAGGTGCCTGGTATGAATCAATGAGAGTTCTTATCTTTTGCCCTTTTAGGTTAAATACTGCAATCTTAACATGTCCTCCTTTAGGGGCTTCATATTTTATGTGAGTCCCATAAGCAAAAGGATTTGGTGAGGCTTCAATTAATTCCGGGTCTTGAGTTTTGAATTTTGAGTTATAATAGTCTATTCCGACCCAAGGCCCATGTTCGTATGCTCCCATATCCACACCATTACCCCATACGCGAGGGTTGCCAGCCAGGTCGCACTCAGGCAACTCAAACCCAGCAGGCAATTCAAGAGTACCAGCATCAATACATGGTGAACCTAAGGAGAGACTGAAAGGATACATACTGGCAGTATCCCACATTGGATCATTATCTATGTTGCTGGGATCATAATAGACAATATTACCTGAATTCAGGAATGCTATCCCATTTTGACCCCCTGCTAATAGTGAATTATAGATATTTAGTTCAGCGTTTCCATTAGCGGATGTCATATATATTTCCGGAGGTGAATTACCAAACATGATGGAATTATAAATGTGAAGTTCAGCATTATCCGAAACGCAAATATTACCACTATAAAAGTTAGCATGATAATTATTACCTATAGTAGAATTGATAATGTAAGCTTGAGCCCCATTAACTACTGCGATCATATTTAAATAATGGGGTGGCGTATAATAAGAATGATTATCTGATATCAGGCAATTAATTAGATAGCATGCTGAGGTGTCAGGATCAGTGTAATTACTCAGAACGGAAACTGCCCCTCCGGCAGTACTAGTTGTATCTCCTATAGGGGCATTCTCATGCCAATAGCAATTGATGAGTTTAAGGTGATAGGGGTACTCAGGAAGCATACCTGTCCTGAATGCCTTGTGGCCAAAATTTCTATAAAATTCGACATTTTTAAATACCCCATTATTAATTTGATTAAAGGTTCCGCAACTAGCGATATTCCCCCAATTATTGGTAAATAAAATATCCTCGAATATAAGATTATCATTATATGCTATTATACATGCACCAAAATGATTGGAAAAATAAATGTTTCCATTTCCATTTTGAAATGTTAAATGTTTGATGGAATAATCCCTTGTAAAATGATCTCCTCTTAACAATACACCCATATTTCCTGCGTCGAGTATAGTCGAATCTCTTTCCTGCCCGTTTATATGAACATAACTTCTTAAGCTGAGTGGGTATATGTTACCATTGGTTGGAGAATAACACCCATTGGCAATGTATATGGTTTTTGGGTTATTCGTGTCAGGAAGAATCTTAGATAAAGCAAAATTGACCGTTTTTAACGGGCTTTCAGGGCTTAATCCGCTATTGTTATTATCCCCATAAGGGCTTACATGGAGATCGGCATTTACCGGATTGATTTTTTGATTTAGGATGGTATAGTTTAAAGCGATTGGAAATCCATTTTCATCACTATGATACAAGTGAAATGGGGTCGGGTTAAAAACAGTGAATGTATCGACGACAAAATCAACATTTGAAATAGTACCAATCAATACATCGTTCCCTCGTGCAGCATAATTATGATAGATATTGCAAGGGTTAATTGAATCGAATATCACATTGCTATAACCGCCAATAACAATACCACCCCCTTTATCATAAGAATGATTATCATAGATATTTAAGCTAGAAAAGAAAGAAGTTGCATCAAGGCAATAAACTCCTCCTCCACCTGATATTACTTCATTCTCAAATATCTCACACCGATCGATTATTGATGTGGAGTACCGAAGAAAAATCCCACCTCCATTTTTTGTATTATTTCCTGTTCCGCTCCCATTTGTTAGACTGAAGCCACATAATTCCGCATCTGATTCAAATGAATCAATACGTACACAACTACCGGTTTTATCCCCATTGATAATTGTCTGGTCAATATATGCATCATCACCTGTAGTCAGTGCAAGGCTTCCAACCATGATGTTATTCCCATTGAAATTTATGTTTTCATAATAGGTGCCTGGCCAAACCAATATTGTGTCCCCATCTTGCGAAGCATTAATACCATCTTGAATAGTCGTATAATCACCTGTGCCATCTTGTTTGACTATGATTGTCTTGGCATGAATGGAAATGGTTGATAAAACTATTAATAAAAACAAAGTGTTTTTCATCTTCCTTTTCTTCTACATCAATGCGTTACAACCATTTTAACTTGCGCCTTTTCGGTCTCTGTTTCAAGCCTAACTATATATAGGCCAGGAGGTAGTTTACTTCCATTGGAACCCTTTAGCCCCCAAGTTAGACTATAAGTGCCCGCTTGGTATACTCCCTTATGCAATACAATTAATTTGCTCCCAAATATATCGTACACAGCCAGGTGAATCTGTCCCCCTTTTTCAATGCTATATTCTATTAAACACTCATTGGAAGTAGGATTTGGGAAACATTTAATATTAACTGAATGTCTTGTTGGGTTCTGATCTTGTCTTCTATTATTCAAAGAAATATAATAAACCTTTTGATTTTCACCTGCATTAATGCTCCCTTTTTCCCATTCACCAGTAAGGTTGTTTCTTACGTAATATTCCTTCCTAACCAACGATTCGGATTTAGTACCGTAATACTGCTGGAAACTGACTTCCCCGCTCATTCCGTTCATATAACCGGGAACTAAGACAGTTGTATCATCCGGAAATACAGTTGTTGCTCCTATGCAGGTATCACCAATGTATGCGCCGATCTCTTCCGGGTTGTTTCCGTTAGTGTCTAGTTCCACATATATCGGGATGTAATCAGCCTGCTCGCTGTATGAATAATACTCTGTGGGAGGTTTTGTCTCAGACGAATCAATACCGCCCAGGATTTGCCACTGAAAAGTGTCGTTGGTGATACCATAAAGAATGGCCATATCACTGTACTTTAATTCGACATTTCCTTGTGAGGCCATACACCAAAAAGAGCCAGACGTCGGGCCTTCAGGCGATGGGCTTCTTTCGCAGTTCCAGTACTGACCTTTGATCCTGTACAGGTTTTCAAGGATAT
>DAOWEV010000160.1 GCA_030638325.1 Bacteroidales bacterium | reverse complement strand
TGCATGATCCCTGCAGCGTCAGCCATCACTGGCACGCTGAGTGCGGCAAAGGGGTTCGAAGCTGAAACCGCATCCTGTACAACACTTTCGGCAAAGGTACCCAGCAGGGATTCATCCAGGGAGCCACCCGCATATTTGTTCACGGAGCGTAAAACATATTGCCTCCCCTCGCTGTCTTCCATCCTGACCGACCGGGTCGCTTGTCCTCCGCCCCTTTTAAGTATGGTCAACCCTCCTTTTTCGTGGCTTATATCGAACACCGGCAGGCTTACCTGCGTATTCCATATATCCCGGTAATTATCACCCATCCAGAACCGGGTGAACCTCCCCTTGTTATAGATCCCTGAAAGTCGAATATGTACTATGCTGTCAGAGAAGTCGGCCCGTTGTAATTGCTCCTCTTTGAGTGCTTGATTAAAAACAGCTTTGTTGAATAATTTCTTCCGAAACAGTTCTGTACCGTATTCTGTTTGACCCGGTGTTAAGAATTCAACCCATACGTCTCCACTGGAGTAATAATCCAGGCGGGAAAAGCCCGGCTGGTCCGCCGCAAAGTCAGATTTTTTCTTCCTGCGGGCGATATAGGTCCCCTCACCTCCGCCCCCACTAACGATATGGTATAAACTGTCCTTCTCAAAATACTGGAGGTTATGCTCGTGCCCGGCAGCATAGATCACCTTGGGGTATGCTGTAAACAGGTTCAGGAATGTCTCTTTCAGTATTTTGTATTCCGGGTGCGCAAGGTCCTGGATGTTACCTATATATTTGCGGTACCCGGTGTACAGGAACCCGGGTAGGGGAACGTACAGCCATTTGTTAAATTCCAGCAAGGGAAACAATAAATAGGATGCCGGAAAGTACCCGCCATGTTTACCAACACTATATAAAGGATGATGGGATGCAAAGAGGATATTTTTTCCCTTGTTTCTTCTGAGGGCATCTTCAATGCCCACGAACAGGTCTTCAAGATCTTCATACCCGCAGGTTTCCAAGCCTGGCTTTACATTTTTCTGGAACCACCACTGAGTATCAAATACGATGAGCGTAATATCATCTGACAGGGGCACCTCTATAGGTCCGGGGCATCCACCATCCGGCAGGTAAACATTTCCTGAGTTTATAAATTGCTCGATGTATGATTCTTCATTTTGAACAGACGACCATCCCTGTTCTTTTCCTTTTGCCCAGTCGTGATTACCGGGCAGGAAGATGACCTCACCCGGGTATCCTTCCAGGGAATTTAAAATGTTCAGGATATAGCCTTCTGCTACCGGGAATTGGGCGTCGGATGAATCGGGCAGGCCCAGGGGGTATATCAGGTCCCCCAGGAAAACCACGGCGCTGTTTTTTCCTCCCCGGCTGATCTGGGCTTTCAGCAGCTTTAATACCTTGCTGTCTTTATCAGGGTAAGTGATGTCACCGATCAGGAATACCGAATAGACCACCTCATCCGGATGATCAGGGGCCACCTTTTCCCAGCCTTCATTGTCAGGCGAATAATAGATCTTTTGCGCCAATGAAGTGTTTGCAAGGCACAGAAAGAATAGTATGCCGGCAAATGCTTTCAAATTCATATGCATAATCAGTTCATCCTGAATTGCAGGATAGTAGCTTTTTGGTCTTTTCCTTCATTGGCAATAAACAGATCACCTGAAGGACTGAAACAAATTCCCTCAGGCTGCAAAAACAGCATTGACCTTAACTCCACGACGGCCTGTAAAGCGCCTTCCCGGTCCAGGACCAGCAGCATGTTACCCACTGCCCCGATGATATAAATATCACCCGTATGAGGATGAACGGCAATGCCGGAAGGTTGAAAAGTAACATCCCCCCTGGATTCATCTATGCTTGAAAGCAGTGCCAGTCCGAGCCTGGCCATGGTGTTGTAATTCTTTATTGTCTTGAGGGTATCCAGGTCAATAAGAAATTCAGGTTCATCTTTTAAGGTCTTTGTGTTTAAATCAAACAAGTAAACAGCTTTGGTATTTTTTCCTTCTTTACTTTCCATAAAAGGGTGTCCCTTGCATGGCAACAGCAATGTTTGAGTTAACGGATCATAGGCGATTCCTTCAGGTTCATTTTTCCTGGATAAGGGGGTTTCGTACTTCTTCAGCTTGCTTTTAGTATCATCCATAAAATGTTTTACCCGGTATAAATCACCATTACTCTTAAGGACCCAGGCATCATCATCTACGATCTCAATGCCTTCATAATCCCCGTCATCCCCAAAATCAATCTCTGACTCAATATCACCTGAATTCAGGCTGAAAATGTAAATATTTCCTTTTTCGTCCTGCACACAGGCAAGATGGTCTTCATCAACATATCCCAGGCCCGATATCTCCAGCAGTTTTTTTGACAGTTCCCATGATTGAAACGGGTGGTTCACCTCGTAAGGAAAGCTGTAGCCGGCCTTGCTGAATAAAATGGCCTCATCAAGGTTCTGAGCATCCAGTGACACCTGGAATAAAAGGGCTATCAGTAATATGTATAGATTGTTAACCCGCATGCTCCTCACTTATTTTTTTTAATTTCTCAACCCCTTTAATGGTTTGGTTCATAAGCTTTTTTCGGACCACCGGTTTCATCAACTTTCCTAACCATGACTTAATTTTATAACCTACCTCAACTTTGACATAGGTTTTATCTCCCTGTTTTTCAAAAGTGTAAATGCTGATAATATCTTTTAACCCTTTAAATTCGTTCAGGCGTTCCCCATAGATGATCTTATCCTCTGATTCCAATCTTCCAATAGATTCTATATCCAATGAATCAGGGCCGATCAGGCAGGTATGCAGCGATCCTGACCGGCTAAGGTTTCCTCCGTGCAAAATGGTCTCCCTGATCTCTTCATTCCATTCCTGGCGCTTGTCTAAGTTCGTAAAGTTTTCATAAATAAGATCGATCGGCGCAGAGATGGTATTCTCATAATTGATTTTTTCGGCCTTGAGTTCGGGAAAAGCAACCACGGTGGGTTCACTGATATGCTTGTGAAGGTTTTTCAGGGGGATATAGGAATATGCGATCTCGTCCTGATCATCGTAAGAATCTGCTCCCTTGCAGGTCCGGATCCAATTTTCAGTTGCCAGTGCCGGCCATCCCGGATCTGTTTTAAAATCGTCAGTAAATAGAATGTATTCGTTATCATCAATGGAGTTCTTCAGCAGCCGGTGTGCCAGGATGACATCTGAACCATGCAACTTCTGGAAGTCTTTTATATTGATTTTATCAACAATGCCTTTGTGGATGATGAATTTTAAGGTCAGCCTGGATGCTGTTTCGCATGCCCCGCATCTGCATATGCGTTCGGTGTCGTACCGCCGGAGGTGATTATGGAAGTTGATGAAGGTGTTTTTACATTGTTCAACCAGATCGGCAACAGCCGGGATATCTTCTTTGAAGAAGAATACTGCATCCCCTTCAATTTCAGAGACCGTCAGGTCCAATTGGTCAGAATTAAGGATGATCTCCAGCAGTTCTGAGATGATGTGCCGGCTGTGATCGATTTCTGTTTTATTGACAAAATCAGTAAAACCTGAAATATCCGGCAGGTATAATAATGTTTCTTTTTTTTCTGACATATCAGGTATCTTTGTTTTCCTTAGCAGGGTAAATTTTTGCCCGCTGAGTATTGTTAATCCTTTCTTTCATCGAAACAGGGTTCCAGGTAGAGAAAATGACAACGAAATTGTAAATATAACACAAATCCTTGAATCAGCATTTGTTATGGCCTGTCAATTCCAAATGACCGGTACGGAATCCGTCAGGTAATTTTATTGCAATATTCAATAATGGATTCAGTGAAAAATCTCGTTTTTTGCAAAATTCCGATTAATGGTTCTAATAATTCTTAATAAATAATACTTAAGCCAGGATAATTGCAGCAATTTCCCTGTTAATTGCAAATTCTTCATAATTAACTGCTTGAATCCGTTTTGAATCCCCTGGGTTTCATTGTAATTTTACCCTTTAACTAAAACCAGATGCCATGAAGCCCGTTTACAGATCAGGAGATACAGTCAAAAGCTCAAAGAAATTTATTAACGCCAGGTCCATTTTATTTGACATCATTGCATGGATCCTTGCGGCAAATTTTTTTATTATTCTTAAGGTATGGGGCAGTGAAACCCAATATGATTATGTGGTCCTTTCACAAACTGACAGCCTTTTCTGGGCACACCTCCAGGCTACCATTACCGGTATGGTGATTGGCTTGATATTGGCCTTCATGGATTTTAAAAGATCAGGGCTGTACCATAAGCTAGGGTTCGGAAAGATCGTGCTGATCAAAAGCATTACCTACTTCGCAACGATCGTCTTCATGGTGCTCATGGTCACTTTTTTATTCATGAATCTACTGGGTGCCGGCCTTTATGAAGCTTTTAGCAGGTTACTCGACTTCCTTGACGACCTTTTCTTCGCCAACATTATCCTTTACTGTGCCGGGGTTAGTTTCCTGGTCAGTTTCATCAAGCAACTTGACATCAAATTCGGGCCTGGCAACCTGGTAAATATGATTACCGGCAAATATCACCTCCCTAAAGTGGAAGAGCGGATTTTCCTTTTCCTTGACCTGAAAGAATCGACAGGCATTGCAGAACGCCTGGGACATATCAAATACAGTAAACTGCTCCAGGATTGTTTTTCCGACATCTCTAAAATAGTCAGGGAATGCAAGGCTGAGATCTACCAGTATGTAGGTGATGAAGTTGTTCTGACCTGGCCAAGTGAAGCAGGGTTCAAAAATGACAATTGCTTAAAGCTCTTTTTCAGCTTCCAGGAAATGATCCATGAGCGCTCGGAGTATTATACCAGTAACTATAAGTGTATTCCCGAATTCAAAGGGGGCATGAATTATGGCATGGTAACGGCGGTGGAGATTGGTGACATTAAGAAAGAGATCGTTTTTCACGGGGATGTGTTAAATACCTCCTCCAGGATACAAAATCTCTGTAAAAAGTATGACAAAGACCTCCTGGTGTCGGGTAAAATGACCCACAGGATCTCTGATTCAGGCCCTTATGTAGTTGAGCATGTTGATACCGTGGTACCAAAAGGCAAGTCTGTTGAAGTGCATATTTTCAGCATTACAGAAAACGAAGAAACAAAGGCCTGTCCAAAATTAGTTTATAGCAAGGCCCCTCAAACAAAGGTTGCATAAAACCATCCAGGTTATTGATTGACATTATCTTTAGGGCTAATCCCTGACACAACGAACACTAAAACCTTCTTTTTTAAAGTCGTAGTTACGGAATGCCTCTACGACGCTACAGACCAGTCTCCGGTACCACGCGCTGAAACTACTGCTCTCCGTGCCGGACCAAAAGAAGGTGTTGATTCCCATCCCACCAAAATAACCCTCGTAGTAACGGAAACCGCCGGGCAACGCAGAAAAACCATATAGATCCGTGCCATTTCCATTGTCATGCCAACCATAGGTAGTTTTGAGATTTTTTCCAGCATCAAAACCACGCATTCCCGTCTGGTCCCATTCCGGGTCACCTACCGGATATTGGCTGTCAACAATTCCTTCCAGCACTTTCCACTCCTCATCTGTCGGGATATGCCAGCCTGGCGGGCAGATTCCCTGTACACCCTGTGTAGTTGTATATTGTATCATCTCGCGCCACTGGTAAAGTCCTCCGTAAATAGCACAACTGTCCTCTTCATCGAAATAACAGTATTTTTCTATTAGCCCGTTTTCTTCCATTTCCTGGGTTCCGGGAATCATGGTTCCTACATTCAGATTCTCCTTCAACCAGCACTGGCTGAATATCTGAATGGTGTTGTAGATCTGTCCTTCATAAGTTACAGTGGGTGTTCCCGGGCAGGGAATGTTATAAGCAAACTGAAAGGTATAAGTTTCGCTGGTTTCAGGTGCGTCCAACATGCCGGATTGGAGCGTATCTGTGAAACCTATGAAGAGCAGTTCATCGCCAAGACTGAATTGAAACCCCCGTATGGCTTCTGCTGTTTTTAAATGCTCAACGGCATTATCGCTTCCAATATATTCAAGGGAACTTACCCGGACTGTTTTAGAAGCTGTATGCAGGATTTTGATGCTGCTGCTGGTTCCTTTCCAAAAAGCCGTAAAGAAGAATATTTCTCCGCCTCCGGGCGTAAACCGGAAGGAATGATATCCTCTCTCCAGGACCCTCTCTGTGTTGATAATCTTCCGGCCAGGCATATCCAAAATCATTAAAGCTACTTTGTCTTTTTCAGGAACATACAATGTGATGGTGGTTTGGTCTTTCACCGGGTTGGGATAGTTTTGAAATATCTGCAACACATCTCCCTCTTTGTTAATTTCAGTGATTCCCACCAGATAATCCAGTACAAGCACTGTATCAGGCCAATACAGCACCGTATCGCCTCCTGGGTACGGTTCATCACTTTGATGCTATCTAACTGGACGTAAGAGGCATTGTCGATTGCGGTGAAGGTTAATTCAAGTGTAGGCTTTTGGCCATAGGCACTTACAACAAGCCCAAGAGTCAGAACTGAAAGAAAAATTTTTGTTTTTATAAGAATATGATTTTAAATTAATTTGTTAAACTTCAAATATAATAAAACAATTTTAAAATAATGTAATAATTTGATGGAGGTTCCTCGTCGCTCTGCTTCTTGGAATGACAGGTGCTATTTACAAACTTTTTACCTTATCGTTAAGAAATTTTATTTGGGGATTGGTGGTAGCAATCAGGGCATCTTTCTTTTCTCTTCGCCAGCCTTTGATCTCTTTTTCACGTTTTATGGCAAGATTAATATCAGTAAAATGCTCGTAAAAGATTAGATAATGGCAATTGTACTTTTTTGTAAAGCCCTCAATTAAACCATTTTCATGCTCGTAAACCCTTCTCCCTAGCGAATTGGTAACACCCACATATAGCACGTTTTTATGTCTGTTAGTTATAATGTAGACGTAATAATTGTGATTGCGTGGCATGAAGCAAAAATAATAAAAAAGTTAATTTCTTGCACTTGTCATCCCGACGACCACAGGGAGGAGGGACCCCCCGGCAATTCATAGTACAATGGCAAACATCACCTGCCAGCGATACATGTGAGGCCAACCAGGTACTCTACCAACTTCATTGCAAAACGCCGGCAAAGTGCTTTGTTTACTTTTCTGTAATACTTTGACAAGGCATTTTATCGGCAGCAGTGCATTGCGATGGAGGTTCCTCGTCGCTCCGCTCCTCGGAATGACAGATAGCGTTCACAAACTTTTCCCCCCCGCTCCCGTAAAATATGCATCGCATTTCACGGGAAACTTCATCTAAATCAATAGCAGAGGCCTTATTAACTAAATGTTTAGTTGACAGAAAGAAAAAAAATTATCGTTTCACAAAGGGTTGCTTGTTAATATATTGCTTTTTGTTGGCATTGTTTATTCTTCTTTCTTTTCCTTACCGGCATTATCATCAAGCTTGAATGAGATGGGCAGGTTGTACTCCACATTTACCGGCTTACCATTCTCGTCTTTGCCGGGTTTCCAGTCAGGCATCGCTGATACTACCCTGAGGGCTTCCGTATCAAGAGAAGGGTGAACGCCTCTGAGCACATGAACCTTTTCATGGGCCAGTATCATGGAACTCACCATGTAGAGCCGCTGTAGCTTGAAATTGGTGTCGCCCCGGAACAACAGCTTGAAGACGAGGTAAAACAACATGATGCTAACCGATGACTGGATCAAATATTTGGCTAATAAGTCCATCTATTTTCCTTTTTGTTTCTTAATCTCGTCGTCCATGATCTTCCGGATCTCCTCAAGGTCACTGATGCTGATATTTTTGTCACGGGTAAAAAATGAGACCATCTCCTTGTACGAGTTGCTGAAATAACCTTTCATGAACCGGCTCATGAACATTTTAGTATACTCTTCCCTGGAAATCAAAGCATAATACTGGTGGGCTCTTCCAAATGCATGGTAGGAGACAAACTTTTTCTTTTCGAGTATCCTGACAATGGTGGAAACCGTGTTATAGGCAGGTTTTGGGTCCGGGAAATGCTCCAGGATGTCATTCACAAAGCCTCTTTCAATTTTCCAGAGGATCTGCATCAGCTGTTCTTCAGCGCGGGTCAGTTCTTTCCTTCCTTTATCTTTCATAT
>DAOWEV010000092.1 GCA_030638325.1 Bacteroidales bacterium | reverse complement strand
GGATCGGTGCTGATGGAAGACGGCCATGAAGTAGAAGTAGCCCGTCGCAGAAAAGAGGGATTTTTGGAGGCGCTGTTTGAATAAAGAATCAAGAAATAAGATACAAGAATTATGTCAATTACCTGACGCTTTCCGGAAAACAGGAGTCTTTGCTACCAGTTGGCAAGTAGCAACGGGCAACTATCTCGCAAGTATAATCTTCTTCGTAAAAACCTCTTTTTCAGTCCTGATAATGCAGAAATAGATCCCATCGGGATAAGCTGATAAGTCTAAGCGGATAATATCATTATCAACATTTTCAAACTGATGCGACCGGATCCTCATACCTGAAGGTGAATAAATATCAACTTTTACATCCTGCCGGTCTGTCAGCGCAAATGCTACATTTAGGTTGCCCGGAGAAGGATTTGGATAAACATCGATATAATCTTTGATTGCCAGGTCATGGGTGTTCACCGACAAACCAACCGTAAAACTCCAGCTTGTGAACTTCCCGAAATCAGGATTGAAATAATGCAAGGTCGTCCCTGCCATCCTTTTAAAGGAACAATATCCTGAACCCTGCCCGCTATGATACCAGAATGAGATGCCATTGTCGCCGGTATCCCATAAGGTGAAGGTATAACATCCATCATCCAGCAGTAAGGTGTCGATATAAAGGGTCTCATTGTCAAAGTCATCTTTCTCAATAACCACATTGCCTTCAGCATCAGTGATCTCCCACCGGTTCTGGTAGGCTACCTTATTGGTTTTGAAATGGATCATAAACTGGTTCTCATATTCGGGGCTCAGCTCAAATTCTGAAGTCATGGTATTGTTGTATTCATATTGGTCATTGCCGCCATTCGGATTGCTGATATTGACCGTGAAGTGGTAATCGTCATACCAGTCTGTCCAGTCGATCGGGTCCAGCGTTACCTCTTCAGTTTTCATAAATTCCAGGGATCCTGTCCAGTGGAAGGTCTGTATCACACCTCCGTCAGGGCCGTACATAATGTCCAGGCTGGTCAGCGGGGTACTGCCTGTGTTTTTGATCTTTATCGCCGGCTTTCCGCACATCGGGTTGAAGCGTCCGAATATCTTTCTTTTATTGGGCGCCATGATATCCTCAACGGCAGCATCCAGCGTAAAATTGGGCTCCCCATATGAAAAGAGGTACGACGTTACACTATACCGCCCGTAAGGATCATAATCGCAATTATAATCAAGGATCACAGAATCAGCCGCAATGAAGGGGGTGATCTCGAGATGCCGTTCGGTTACTTTTGCTCCCGGGCACCATCCGGCCCGGTCAAAGATCCAGGTGCCTCCCTGTGGGTACAATGCGTTGGTGGCGCATTCATCTATGATCTCCCAGGAATATTGTGTGACGTTGTCAACATCTACCCAGTGTGTCTTTTGACAGAATTCTGCACAGTTGGTGGAATTGCTGAATTCATGGCCCGAAGTGGTTATCTTGAGCTTGTATGTGGAGGTATTGGTATCCAGGTTCACCGTCATCGGAGGTACATCCTGTTCAAAGGTGCTCAGCTTGTAATAGCCATGCCACATCCTGTCTGTATTAAGGACATCCCGGGGCGGTGTTCCTTCTATCATATAAAACTTCATATCCAGCAATTCCTGGAAGTTGCCGGCCTGCAAATGGACGGAATCGGCAAGAAAAGGCCTGAAGTCTGTCACATCATAGATCCAGGTGAACCCTCCCCCAAGGCTCAGGCCATTGCCGTAAGGAGTGATGAACCGTGCCAACTCGTATTTTATAATGATCTCGTAGGGAGGCCCGTAATACGGATGATCTTCCCGGTAAAGGATGCCATCCGGAGGAGCCAGCGTGGAATCAGTAGCGATCCCGTTTTCATCATACACATAATTATAATAATAGGAAGGCCATTTCGATAAAGTATCGGTTGGCCCGGTAGGGTTCAGCGTATCCCCATACATGACGATCATAAGCTGGCTTTGGGCCAGGGTGTCGACGGTCAGGAGGGAGTCAAGTGAACCCGGGTCATAGCTCCCCTGCTCAAAGATCATCTGTGGCCGGAAGTTGGATTGGGCAAACTCCCTGAAACGATTTGAACCCATATAGTCCATCCACCCGGGATATCCTTTTAAAATCGCATCTTCACCGGTTATTTCATCGGCTGTCACAAGACCGCTCCCCTCGGTGAACTTATAATAGGCCAGCAGGTTCTCATAATCCGGATGCGAAGCATCCACCTCTTTGAACATCCACTCCCGGATTGTTTCCTGATCCAGGGCAAGGTTCCACACCCTGAACTCATCCACATACCCATCATAGTAATACTTATTATTAGGTGAAGCTCCAATGCTGAATCTTACTATGCTGTCCATGGTTTTGTATTTACCATAGGCAAAGATCCAGAGCTCTCCATTCAGAAAGACTGACATTTCTCCTGAATGGCAGTCCTTTACAAAAGCCCAGTGGTTCCATTGCCCTTTGAATTCTTCCGGTGATGCGGTACGGTAAAGCCTGTCATACCCATCGCCATCGTTCCCGGCATCCCAATAAACCTTGCTGTCGCTCCAGGGCAGGTGGACATTCAGGATGCGTTTATTGTTATGATCAACAGCTTCGAAAATGGTGTTATTCTGTGGCTGAAGTTCCGGGTCGCCATATTGCCATAAAGTTACCGTGATCATACTGTCCAAATCTCCAAACGCATCTACCGGGATATCTACCCCATCGGTGCCTTCATAGTCCAGGAAATAATCCGGTCCTGCGGAGCTGATCCCGGAATTAAAGGCTGTCTCATCCGCTAGTATCATTGTTTGGTCAGCCGGTATATGATTGGCAAAACTGAGATCAATGATCAGGTTGGATGAACCATCCCAGGAAAAGGGGAAGGAGAACGGAATGGTGTTCCACCCGGTGGTATTGAACGAGGTATTACGGCTGTAAACGGTCAGTAAGCCGTCATCAACATATGAGCCGGGAGTGAGTTCAGTGCTGTCCGTGGCTTTTACCCTGATGGTGAACTTGCTGAAATACCCGCCTGCCGCACTAAAATTTATTCTGAGACCGGTGATATCGCCGGCCGACATACCTGCCGTCAGCAACTCATCAGATCTTACGAGGTAAGCTTGCCTGGCATCAGGAACCCCGGATAATGATAACAGCGTAGTTGAGCTTCCGGAGCCAATCTGAGTGGTACTCAACGGATTGGTTGAATTGAAGTATTCAAAATAAGGGAAATATTCCCAGGAAGTCTGATCCATATACATGAAGGTATCCGGGGTACCTCCGTTTACGATAAAATTCGGATGCGAATAGAGGTTTGAATCATATTCTCCGGTATGATATAAAAGCTGCGTATGTGTAGTATAATCCCATTCTCCACAGGCGGGGCTCTGGTTAGGGTCACATTTCAGGGTATAATACATCAGGATCTTTTGGAAGCTGACCGAATCAGGAGGAAACAGGTATTTCCCCTCCCGGGGAGAGTTCCATCCGGGGTTAACGGGGGTATTGAAGTCGATGGTTTGTACCACGATGGTATCACCAGGTCCGGCAAACAGTATCGTAGTTGATAAAATCAAAAGAAAAAAGGTAAGAAAGGTTTTTAGTTTCATGGTCGAAAAGGATTTTTAATTACAGCTAACAATTTAGGTGTTATATATTTTACAAATGTTTTCTTCATTTTAAATTCTAAGCACTAATTTCTAAATCCTAAACAATTTCAAAATTTAAATTTTCCAATGTTAAAAACTATAAGATTATACTGTTTTGAATTTTGTATTTCTGACATTTAAATTTGTTTAGGATTTAGGAATTCGGATTTAGTGCTTTATCAGATAATTAACAGACAAAATTATAGATAAATAAATACATTCAAACAATAACCAGGGCTATTCTTCACCCGGGGTAACTATATCACTTCCCTGGCTTGCATATTTACTTACGAGTAAAGCCACGGTCACCGCTATATAAAACTGGCCAATGATAGCCAATAAATATGCCAGTGATTGGGATTGTGGCATGTTGGGTGTAATATCACCATATCCCAGGGTTGTAAGTGTGACGTAACTATAATAGGTAAAGTTGAGAAGTATATGACCATGCAATGCCTCATGATAAGTATATGCCGAGGGATTGTGTAAATGAATCAGGTGTGCCAGGGCTCCGCCTATGATCCCTATCATTAAATAGATGACTATTGCCACTGTTATCATATCTAAAGTGACTTTTTTTGAAGTGAATATCATCTTGAAAAGGCCGGTCATGATGAACCCGAAAAAGAAGACATACATTGATAGTTTAATCGTTTGAATGGCAATATGGGGTTGCATGTAATCGACCCAGGTGACTGACAGGATCAACGCTCCGATAATGAATGCAATGATCATATGCCCCTTCTTGTCAAAAACTACGATAAGACTTTGTACAAACAGGAAAGACATCGCCAGTATGATCAATAATTCAAAAAACACTGAGTCCATAATATATGCAGGTACGATCAAATAAATCAGGGTTGAAAGCAATAGCAGTTTGTACCTGTGTTGTTCTATAAATTTCTTGATCATAGCGGTATATTTTGCCTGCAAAATTAAGAAGATTTTCATATCTTTGCAATCTCAAATATCACACCCGCACTCACACCCGATCCGGGGTGTAGCGCAGCCCGGTTAGCGCGCTTCGTTCGGGACGAAGAGGCCGGAGGTTCGAATCCTCTCACCCCGACAATCAAAAATGCCTTCCACGCAGTGGTGGGCTTTTTTTTGTATGACCGGTTGTGAGCTTGCTCACAATTCCGGGAGTACAAAAAAAAGACCATCATGAGCGGAGCGAATGAAAGCATTTTTGATTGTACTCCCCCCAACGGATCAACGAAGTTAATCCTCGAAATTTCAAATGCAAGCTTGCTCCTGTTTGACGCAATGAAGCACCTGAAATAAAAACCAACCCTAATAAAACCAATGGTTACAGAGGGGATTTTTTGATCGTGCTGAAATCAGGAGATCTAATTCGATGTCGTATTTGATTTATTAGGATGTATTATTTTCGAAAGTCCCGGTAGGGACTACATATCGGTAGATAATATATCCCGTTGTTAACATCAAGTGCCGTCAGGTACGAAATAATTCGTATCAACAGGTTTAAAATATGTAGTTGTCGTTGTAATCAATCCCGAACGGCATGTATGTGTATTTTTGTTCCTGACAGAACAGAAAAGAAGAACAATATTTAAGAAAAGATTGTGGTGGGATAGATTAAGAAAGCAGCTAAACAAAATCGCAAAAGATTACATGAAAAAACCGCCCCATCTTTGAGGCGACTGAGCTTAATCCCTCAAGCAACGGACAGAGAATCCATCCACCTTAAAGTAGCCGGCCCTGCCAACACTGCCGTTATAGTGGTACATGCGCCGGAACCAGGCGAGATCGGCATAGTCCTCGGTAGCACTCCACAAGAAGCCGCGGCTGTCAATGTAGACGAATGAGCCATCGTGGTAACGGCTGCCACCCGGAAGGGCTGTAAAGCCGGTTTCGTTTGTAGCACCCGTGTTTGGGGACATCCAGTGTGTTGTGCCGGTTTCTTTTAGTTTACCGCCGGCTACGCTTTCGCCTCCCAGATAAGTGGTTAAAGTTGTCCACTCGACATCAGTAGGTACGTGCCAGCCTGTGGGGCAAAGGTTCCCCGTGTTTACTGTATACCAGTTGTACAGCGCCCCATAAGTATTGCCATAAGTTGCCGAGTCGTTATTGTACCAGCAATAACCCGGAGTTGTTAAATTTCCCCATGCTGTATTGCCGGTTACAAGGGGTATGCCAGTGCCATCGTTGTATTTGGTAGTTGCCAGGTTTTCAGCCATCCAAATCTGGT
>DAOWEV010000203.1 GCA_030638325.1 Bacteroidales bacterium | reverse complement strand
TTACTTAATCAACGAAACTTTTTTATGAATAGTCTTCCCGCCTGCTTTGATTGTCAGGTAATAAAGGCCGCATGGCTGATTTGACAAGTCCAGTATAACACGGTCTATATGTTGGCTGGCCTTGATTTCATCGATCTTATGTCCCTGTGTGTTGAAGATCAGGATCGTAATATTTTCAGCTTCAACATCCAGGAGCCTCAGGTTGACAATCCCCTCCGAAGGGTTTGGATAGACCAGTATGCCTTTGTTGCGGTTAATTTCCGAAACGCTGACCGGTCCCACAACGATATAGTCTTCCTTCAGCATGGTGTTGTTCCCGTATGCATTTTTAATCCATAATTTTGAATAGAATGTACCTTCTTCATTGTAAACAATGCCGGGTGGTTGATGTTGGGAGGAGCCTCCCGGACTGCCACCTTCAAAGGTCCATGTCCACTTTGTAGGGTCACCGGTCGAGAGGTCTGTATAATGCACCGTATCGCCCACCATGATCTGTGTGACGTCGGCAACAAAATCAGCTACCGGCAATATGCCGGGATTTACAGTAATATAATCAATCTTGATTTCCGTACCGGAGCCTCCGCAATTTATGGCCGTAAGTGTCACATCGTATTCTCCCGGGTTTGAGTACAATATCTCCTCCGGGTTCTGATCCCAGGAGGTATCCGGCAGGCCGCCTTCAAAGATCCATTCCCAGCTTGTTGGATTGGATGTTGAGAGGTCTGTGAAATCGATTCTTTCGCCCTCAATGATCACCAGTTGGTCGGCTTCGAAGTCTGCCTCGGGAGGCAGCGCCTGTTCTACTTCAATATAATCGGGTTTTAATTCAGTATCGCTTCCATCAGGGTTGGTCACCGTCAGTGAGACATCAAAGAGGCCATAGCTGTTGCAATAGTGAACTTTCGGATTTTGTTCGTATGAAGTATCCGGAGACCCTCCTTCGAACACCCACATCCAGGAGCTGGCAGGGTTACCGGTTGTGAGGTCGGTAAATTGAACACTGTCTCCCTGGGTAATATATGTGCTGTCGGCAACAAAGTCGACTACCGGCGGCATTACGGCATGGTAAATGCCCGGTTGTTTCAGGATGCCGGTATTGCCGGGGTCGAGCCAGTCTTTAAGCCTCGTAGAAGGAGTAAGCCCATTCTGATCCCAGGAGTACCAGATCTTTCCGTACCATGCCGGAGAGGGGTTGGTGCAGGAGTTGGATTCATAACCACCTGTGAGGTCGCCCATGATATAGCCGTCTTCATCAAAGACAGGAGATCCTGATGAGCCGCCCTGCATGATGGATTTTCCGTTTACTGTTTGGGCCCATTGAATACGCCAGTGCGAAGGAAGGCCGTTCCACCAGGAAGAAGAGACCATATGCCAGTGGGTAGAGATTTTCTTGATGTCGCCGGCCGGGTGATGAATGCCAACCCCGGTATCGGCAGCCGGTATATTGGTGCGGTTCCAGCCATTGTAATAAGCATTGTAAGTTGCAGGAATGGGCTGGTTCAGCAACACGAGGTAAAAATCGGAGCCGGCATCAGCGTATGAAGGATCTTTTGCTTTAAAAGTACAGCCTGTCCTGAAATCGGATGTCGGACCATAGTTCCCGGCACAGTAAGATGCTTCATTGTTGAAATAAAATTTCCAGTAAAGCAGGTCGTTGGTGGAAGCGCCTTCACCGCAGTGTGCTGCTGTAAGGACGTATGGTGAGCGGTTGTTCATGGTAGTGTTGATGAGCGACCCGGAACACCAGTACCAGTACATACCTATCTTGATGGATAATTTGGCAGCTCCTGCGATCTGAGCTTGCCAGTCGTCGCCCTCTTCACAGGCTACATTTATCATACACCACCAGGCGCCACCCCGCTCTTCACCCGGTTCAAAGTTAAACCATATATCCCTGTATGCGTAAACTACCTCATTCATGCTGAAATGATGTTCATCAACGGTTCCGGGCGCCTCATAATATTCAATGATGAGATTGTCGCCCTGGATAAAGTCAGAAGAGAAAACCCCGAAAGGGGTGTTGCTTTCATGGCTGAAGGCACCGCTGATCATGCTGCCGTTTTCATTGTAAAAATAAAGTTCCCCTCCGTCAGGTATGTAAAAGATGTCGAAGTTCACACCCAATGCAAGGGCGCCCTCACAAACGATCTGTAACCGCCAGAGCCGTCCTCCATCTGATAGTGTTGTCCATGTGCCGGCATTGCCGGTATTCATCTCAACCGGGAAGGAGATCCCCATCCTCGGGGGGGAGGGAAAGCCCAGCTCTTCATTCTCCTGGTCTTCCAGGAGCAACGGCTCCATATCAGGCCGTGGAAACTCCCGTACTTCGAAGACCTTATCAATACTTTGGTCGAGCATACTGGGCGGCTGGCCCGGTTTCATGACCTGCCCGAAACCATTCAAAGAAAATATAGCTGTTAAAACGAACCCGGCAAACAATTGGTGGTAAAATGCTTTCATAATTAAACTGTTAAAATGGATAATACCTCTGTCCTGGAATATGAAATCCGTGACAGCACAAAAATAGTTATATTCTTCTCACGTATCGCTAAAATAATTAGGAATCGAATTTATGCCGTTTAATAAGATTTTGGGTAATTCATAATTCCACCACATAAATGTGGCGTCTAATTAATAGGAAAGCAACCCCCACCTTCCCCCTTCACACCCTACCCCTCGCCCTATCGCACTATCGCTCACTCACGCCTCCCATCTCAACTCTCACGCCTTCGGTCTTCCGACTTCCGACTTCGGACTTCTTCTCACGCCTCACGTTTCACATCTCACAATTTTTAATTAATTTAGCAAAAACAAACACCATGATCATCGTCACCGGAGCAGCAGGGTTTATCGGCAGTTGCCTTGTTGGTAAACTGAACAATAAAGGATATAAAGAGATTATCATTGTTGATGATTTCAGCCATCCCGATAAGAATGATAACATAATCCATAAAGCGTACAGGGAGAAAATACACCGTGATATATTTTTTGACTGGTTGAAAGATCATCACAAGGATGTGGAGTTTATATTTCATATTGGCGCCCGGACAGATACGACTGAGTTTGACAAGTCGGTGTTTGACAGACTCAATCTGAATTACTCCAAATCGGTTTGGAAAGCCTGTACGGAATACGCCATTCCTTTGATCTATGCATCATCTGCCGCCACTTATGGTATGGGCGAGTTGGGTTACCATGACAGGCATGATATCGTGGAAAGGCTGAAACCACTCAATCCATATGGTGAATCAAAGAATGAATTTGATAAGTGGGCCCTGAAGCAGCACGACAGTCCGCCTTACTGGGCAGGCATGAAATTTTTCAATGTATACGGCCCAAATGAGTACCATAAAGGCAGGATGGCATCTGTGGTCTTTCATGCATATAACCAGATTCGGGATACCGGAAAGGTGAAGCTGTTCAAATCACATAACCCGGACTATGAAGACGGGAAGCAAGTCCGGGATTTCATTTATGTGAAGGATGTTGTGAATGTGCTTTTTTTCCTGATGAAACGTGGGGAAAGTTCCGGCATTTACAACCTGGGGACCGGGCGGGCCAGGACTTTCCTGGACCTGGCGAAGGCAGTATTCAAATCAGCGGATATTACTGAAAACATTGAATTCATTGATACTCCGGTTGATATCCGGGATAAATACCAATATTTCACCGAAGCGGACATGAACAAATTGCTTGCTACCGGCTACGATTTTCATTTTTATTCACTCGAAGAAGGGATTGAAGAATATGTTCAGGAGTTCCTGATTACAGGACTTTTGAAATTTTAAATTGTAAATTATAAATTTTAAATGGCGTCACGCCTCACCACTCACACCTCGTCCTCTCGCTCTCGCCTCACACTTCACATCTCACGCTTCACGCTTCACGCTTAGAGTTCCCTGTTAATCTGCTGCAAAAACCCCTTGATCTTTTGAAGCCGCTTGATGATCTCCAAATCCCTGTCGACTTCCTTTTTGCTGATTTTCAGCTTTGATTTGGCTCCCTGCAGGGTATATCCACGTTCTTTAACAAGGTGGTATATCTGGTGGAAGTTGTCAATATCCTGAGTGGTAAACAGGCGGTTGCCTTTTTTGTTTTTCCGGGGATTGATGATGTCGAACTCTTTCTCCCAATAACGGATCAGGGATGTGTTCACATTGAACATATCAGCTACTTCGCCAATGGTATAATACAGTTTTTCATTCATCTGTGAGTGCAGGATGACTTTTAATCCATGGTTTGAGATGGCCTTTGAGACAGCAACAGGACTTCATCATATTGAGCCGGTGTCAGATCATTAAAGAAATAATGTATGGGGTTTACTGCTTTATCGTTTTTATGTATTTCATAATGCAGATGCGGGGCAGTGGATTTTCCCGTGTTGCCAACTGTTGCGATCACTTGTCCGCGCCTCACCCGTTCCCCTTTTTTTACTTTGAATTCATGAATGTGGGCATACATGGTTTTATAACCGTAACCGTGGTCGATGAGCAAAGTATTGCCATAATTTCTGCGGGATTTTTTCGCTTCTACAACCACACCGTCACCGGTAGAATAGATCTCTGTTCCGGTAGGCGCAGAAAAATCAACTCCTTTATGAAATTTCCTGACTTTATAAAAAGGGTCAAGGCGGTATCCGAAAAAGGAGGATAATCGCTTTAAATCCTTGTTGCTGACCGGCTGGATGGCCGGGATACAGGTCAGCATCTTTGCCTTATTTCTGGCCATTTCATAGACTTCATCAAAGGAAATGGATTGAATGTAAACCTGGCTGGTGATCTCATCTAATTTCCGGTTGCTTTCCATGATGATATCCTCATTCTCATAGCCTTGCAGCCGGGCATATCTGTTGACTCCTCCATATCCGGCTTTTCGCACTTCAGAAGGTATAGGCTCGGCTTCAAAAATGATTCGATAGATATTATCATCCCTGTCAGCCATATCTTCAAGTACCGACTCGATCTGGGCCAGCTTTTTATTCAGGTACTGATACTGAAGCTCATATTGTTTAACTTCACGTTCAAGCATCTTTTCCTTTGGTGAACCGAATAAATAGAAAAATATAATCACGAAAATGATGGAAAAAACCAGGCTGGTCGACAGATAAGAGACTATCTTCAGGGTCCAGGCTTTAGCGTTTAGCTTTAGTTTTTCGTATTCAAGGGTTTTCGGGTTGTAACGATATTTTGTCTTTGCCATGATGCCAACGGTTAAGCCCGTTTTTGCCGAATGTTAAATAACGATCGGGCAAATAAATCCATTCTTCCGATGGCAAAAGTAATAAAAAAATTAATTTTGCACGATTGCTGATAATTTAGGGTAACTATTCAGTACTTAAAGTGAACTAAAGACATTAATTATTTATGCCCTCTAGTTAGTTACAGGAATTTAAGCATTGAATCATTTAAGCATTGTATCATTGTATCATTTAATCATTTAAGCATTGAACCATGAAGTCATCCCAGGTCAGACAAACATTTTTTGATTTTTTTGAATCGAAAGAGCATAAAATAGTGCCTTCCGCACCAATGGTTGTCAGAAATGACCCCAGCCTGATGTTTACCAATGCAGGGATGAACCAGTTCAAAGATATATTCCTGGGTACCTTACCGGCAAAGGATCTGCGGATCGCCGATACCCAAAAATGCCTGAGGGTTTCCGGAAAACATAATGATCTTGAGGAAGTGGGTCATGATACCTATCATCATACCATGTTCGAGATGCTGGGAAACTGGTCGTTTGGCGACTATTTTAAAAAGGAAGCAATTCAATGGGCCTGGGAACTGTTGACACAGGTTTACGGGATCGATCCTGAGAATCTGTATACAACAGTATTTGGAGGGGATGAGCAGGATGGCCTTCCTAAAGATAATGAAGCGCTTGGATATTGGAGAGCTATTCTTCCGGATGAAAGGATACTTTTTGGTTCAAGGAAGGATAATTTCTGGGAAATGGGAGAAACGGGGCCATGTGGCCCTTGTTCAGAGATCCATATCGATATGAGGTCTCCTGAAGATAAAGCGAAGATCCCCGGAAAAGAACTGGTGAATACGGATCATCCTGAGGTCATTGAGATATGGAACCTGGTATTTATTGAATACAACCGGCAGTCGGGTGGGAAACTGGATATCCTGCCGCAAAAACATATTGATACGGGCATGGGTTTCGAAAGACTTTGCATGGTAATACAGGGCAAGACCTCCAATTATGATACTGACATATTCCAGCCTGTTATACTGAAGCTTTCCGGAATATCTAAGCTTGAATACGGGGAAAACAGCCAGCAGGATATTGCCATGAGGGTCGTTGCCGATCATCTGCGGGCTGTAGCATTTGCCATCGCAGATGGCCAGCTCCCCGGAAATACCGGTGCCGGCTATGTCATCCGGCGGATCTTAAGGCGGGCCATCAGGTATGGCTATACCTTCCTGGGGCTTAAAGATCCTTTTATCAATGAACTGCTACCTGTGCTTGTCGATGAAATGGGAGGCTTCTTTCCGGAGATCACTGCACAACGGGAGCTGATAAGAAAAGTTATCACAGAGGAAGAGCTTGCTTTCCTGAGAACACTTTCTCAGGGTATCAGGAAATTTGACCAGTATCTGAAAGATCATCGGGAGGATCATATTATAGATGGTAATTTTGCTTTTGAGCTTTTTGATACATACGGATTCCCAGTCGATCTGACGCAATTGATGGCAGGGGAGAAGGGATGGAAGGTCGATATGGAGGGGTTCAGACAGGGGCTGGATGCTCAGAGAAACAGGTCGCGGCAGGCGGCTCAGATGGATGTTCATGATTGGACTGTACTTGAAACAGGATATGAGAATACTGAATTTATTGGCTATGACCACCTTGAAGCTGATGTGGAAATTGTAAAATATAGAAAAGTAAAGGCCAGGAAAAAAGAATTCTATGAGATTGTCCTCAACAAGACCCCTTTTTATGCGGAATCGGGCGGACAGACCGGCGACAGTGGATATCTGCTGGCAGATGCACAGAAGATCGTGATCGAAGACACCTATAAAGAGCATGAACTCATCATTCACAAAGCAAGTAATGTACCCGGTGATCTTAGCGTTCCCGTCAAAGCTGTGGTGGACGCAGGGAGACGAAGAGCCACGGCCGGGAATCATTCGGCAACTCACTTAATGCATGCCGCTTTACGGACGGTGCTTGGAGATCATGTTGAACAAAAAGGATCGCTGGTAGATGAAGATCATTTAAGGTTTGATTTTTCTCACTTCAGCAAGTTAACAGATGAGGAGATCAAAAGAGTAGAAAAGCTGGTCAACCTGAAGATCCGGGAAGATATTGCTTTGAATGAAAAAAAAGATGTTCCTTTTAAACAGGCAGTCGAAATGGGTGCAATGGCCTTGTTTGGAGAAAAATACGGAGATCATGTAAGGGTGGTAATCTTTGACAAAGATTATTCAGTCGAGCTGTGTGGGGGTACCCATGTTTCCCGGACCGGACAGATCGGCCTCTTTAAGATCATCTCGGAAAGCGCCATTGCTGCTGGTGTAAGGAGGATTGAGGCAGTGACGGCAGAAAAAGCTGAGGATTATATTTACGGGCAGAAAGATGTGATCGATGCCATACAGGAAAACCTGAAAAATGTGAAAGACCTGGCCAGGGGAGTAAGTAACCTGGTTGAAGAAAACAAAGCGCTCATAAAACAACTTGAATCCCTTGGCCGTGAACGGGTGAATGCCTTGAAGGGCGGGGTGATCGACCAGACAGAAAATATTAATGGTGTGAATTTCATCGCATTGCAACTGGACGCCGATGCCAAAACAGCCAAAGACCTGGCATTTGTAGTAAATAGTGAGCTCAAAGATTTATTCCTTTTGATCGGAACACTCCATGGAAGTAAAGTGAACCTTTCCCTGATGATCTCTGAAGAGCTTGTTAAACAGAAAGGATGGCATGCAGGTAATATCATCCGGGAGCTTGCAAAAGAGATAAAGGGTGGGGGTGGGGGACAGCCTCATTTTGCCACCGCCGGAGGCAGCGATCCAAACGGAATGGGAGCAGCATTCACCAGGGCAAGGAAGATGGTTGAAGGTTGAGAGATTAGAGTTGAGAGTTGAGAGTTGAGAGAAGTCCGAAGACCGAAGACCGAAGACGTGAGAGATAAGAGTTGAGAGTTGAGATGTGATGCCGGATTATACCTTGAGGATGTTACCTACAAAAGAAGAAATATCATAATTTTCATTGAACACCTTATATAACTCCTGCATGATATAGTTGTCCTGAAAAGAGTTGTTCTTCGATATCTTATCGCAAAAAACATTAATGGCTATATGGCCTTCAAGGATTACATTATCGGATATTTGTTTGGTGAAAAAACCCTTCCCAATGAGTAAGCCAAGAGTTCTATTGCGGCTCAGGTCATTCAGTGCAGTGAGACTGAAGTCGCCATACCCGCAATATTTGAACATGGTCTCTCTGTCCCCGCCAAAATGCAGAAGGATGTTATTCATCTCCTTAAAGGCTTTGGTAAGCAACAGAAAACGCAGGTTGGCAGAATTAAAATTAGCATCTGCAATCCCCAATGCAATAGCGTAAATATTCTTTAAGATACTAAGGATCTCAACCCCACCGAGATCAGTAGAAAAATCAAGATACAGGTTGGTTCCTTCCGTGATATCCTGAAATACAGGAAAGTAAGTCTCATCTCTGGCCGCAATGGTAAAAGCAGTGGGCATCCCGTTGATAAGATCCCTTGCAAAGGTGGGTCCTTTCATCGAAACGACAGGATTTGGCAGTAATTCCTCCAGGCAATGAGCAATGGTACATTTCTCATCCCCGAATCCTTTGGCCAGGTTCACAATTATCGCCTTGTCATTCAGGTATGAGCGGTGGTCCCTGAGATAATTTATAATTACCGCGGAAGGGATAGCAAGGAAAATGATATCAGCATCTTTCAGTTTCCTGGTATCAGTAGATGCAAATAGTTTTTCATGGAGTGGTATATTCGGAAAGTATTTATAATTGACATGATTATTGTTGATGGATCTGACCACATCTTCCTCTATTGAGATCAAGGTAATATCAAGTTGTGGATGGACAGCCATAACATTACCCATGGCGGTGGCAATGGACCCGCTCCCGATAAAACAAATGTTCTTTTTAGAATCTGTCATTGAATTGATGGTTTAGTACTTTAAAAAAAATATCTTGTCATTTTTTGGCAAAACATTTAAAATTTATAATTTAAAATTCAAAATTCCGGTTTATCCGGGCTAGGAATAAGAAGAAACAAATGTAATTAATTTTGATTAAAGCGGCTACTCCCCAAATATGCGCTTCCAGGGGCTTCTGTCACGTACCTTTCGGGCTGAGTAAATGCTGGCATTTAGCTCATATCCGATAAGCAGGACGTGGGAATTGATATTGATATAGATCAGTATAACCATCAAGGCCCCCAATGAGCCGTACAACTTGTTTGCCTGGGAGAAATTATTGATGAAAAATGAAAAGAGTTCTGCCGAGATGAGAGACAACAGGGTAGCTGAAATGGCGCCGGCGGAAAAAAACGGGAAACTGCCTCGTTTTGCCGGAGCCATGTAATATAACACAGAGAAAGCAATCAGGATCATCACAAACAGTACGATCCATTCGCCGATATAGATCAGGTAAAAGGCAAAATTACTTTGAAAGAGGCCTTCCGTTTCAAGGTAATGAACGATAAATGAAGAAAATATTAGTATGCTGGTAGCAATGAGTACGATCAGGGTCAGGATAAAAATGAGCAGGAGTGCTATAATATACCGCATCAGCGGGCTTCGGGTCTCAATGGTGTGTGATGACTGGTTGAAAGCTTGCATAATGGATAAGGTGCTGTCGGTAAAGAAAAACAGCGACAGGAAGAAACCGATCGAAAGAAGCCCCGTCCGGTGATTCACAACAATATCCTCAATAGTGCTTTGAACTGCCTGATAGGCACTATCCGGCATCATTTCATTTAAATGCCTGAGGATAGATTCATGTAATCCTTCCACCGGAATGTAGGGGATCAGGGTAAACAGGAAGAGAATCCCAGGAATGGCAGCCAGGATAATGTTGAAGGAAACTGAGTTTGCCCGGGTATTTATGGAACTTCTTCTCAAACCACGGAAAAAGAAAACAAATACATCAAACAAAGGAACACCCTGAAATCCGGGCAATACTATTCTTTTTGACCATGTCTGTATACGGATATACACAGATCGAGTATATGCCATGACTTGTTCTCTGAACTTCTTTATACCCATTGCGAAGCGCATAGTTCTTTATTTAACTGCTTTCAAACTCATATCCAGACTTTTGATCTGGTGTGTCAAAGCTCCAACGGAGATAAAATCCACTCCGGTTTCTGCATAGTACCTGATGTTTTCCAGTGTGATCCCCCCCGATGCTTCGGTTTCAAACCTGCCATCTATCAATTCCACAGCCTTTTTCAGGTCTGAAACGGGAAAGTTATCCAGCATAATACGGTCCACGCCACCAATCTTGATTACTTCATCAAGTTCCTGGAAATTACGAACTTCTATCTCTATTTTCAGGACTTTATCTTTTCGTTGCAAATATTCATGACATGCTTCAATGGCTTGCCTGATGCCGCCTGCAAAATCGATATGATTGTCTTTGATCATGATCATATCGTAAAGCCCCATCCTGTGATTTTCGCCACCCCCCAGTTTCACGGCCGTTTTCTCAAGCATCCTCATAAGAGGTGTTGTTTTCCGTGTATCCAGCACTGTGGCTGAGGTGCCTTCGAGAAGCGACACGACTTTGTTGGTATAGGTGGCAATGCCACTCATCCGCTGCATGAAATTCAGGGCGAGACGTTCGGCAGACAACAATGAGGCCGAGCGACCACTGACTTCAAAAGCTATATCGCCTTTCTTTACATGGGCGCCATCACTGATGTACTGTACGAAATTTATGCCGGGATCAACTTTTTGAAACACCATCCGGGCTACCTCAACGCCTGCAATGACCCCGTCTTCCTTAACCAACAACCGGGCTTTCCCGGTGGCATCTTCAGGGATGGTTGAAAGGGATGTGTGATCACCATCTCCAAGATCTTCTTCCAACGCTTTATCTATAATCTCCTCGAGTTTCATTCCAAAATTCCAATATTCCATCATTCCATTACGCCCCATCTCCAGTCATTTTCCTATTGTTCTTTTTTCTCAAACTTAATCTTATGTATCAGATACTTATCTTCTTCTTTCTTCAGGATGACCAATACCTGATATTCCAGGTCTCCGGTAACATATTTGCCAATAAAGAATTTAGTCATGGTATCCGTAGTACCATCCTGTTCAACAATGAATTTATCCGGTGGATGTTGCCTGAAGAATTCATCCATAACAACCCCTCCCTGCGCTTTCCTGTATTCCTGATCCTTATCAGGCAGGCCAATATCTACCGATTGGCTGAAATATGTTACGAGTGTTTTTGAGTCTCCCTTTCTTAATGCGAGAGCAACCCCTTCAACGATGTCCTGTGAATATCCGTGAAAGACAATACCGATCATCAGCAGGAAAATGACACTGAGATGTTTCAGACCTTGTTTGGACATTATAGTTTATAGATTAAAGTTTTATTACAACCACCAAGTTCTGCATACAAAGGTATCACTTTCGACTGAAATAAGATATTTTCATGTAAGTAACAACGAAGAAAGTCTTATTTTTGAAAAAAAGTAACTAAATCAATTACGAATTAGGAATTACGAATTAGGAATTGAAACCGCTATGCGGGCATTGAATTTGATCCGACTCAGGCGGATGGTAAGTTTAAATTTTTAAGAGCCTATGAATATTATAATAAGCGGGGCTGGTCGTGGCATTGGATATGAAATCGTAAAACTGCTGAGTAAAGATCAGGATCATCATATCCTGGCCATATCCCGGAACAAAAACAACCTGAAAAATTTACAGGAAGAGTGTTTTCAATCTGCTGCTTGCGGCACTGTCAGTATCCTGCCTTTCGACCTGGCTGGGGATTACAGGGAACATGACCTCACAGATGGTGTGAAAGAATATTTTGATAAAATTGATATCCTCATCAACAATGCCGGACTTCTGATCAATAAACCTTTCAGGGAAATGGATGAGAGTGATTTTGATGCTGTTTTTAATATTAATGTAAAGGCTGTCTTTCGTCTGATCAGGAATCTTCTTCCGCTTTTTTTGAGAGGGTCGCATATTGTAAATATTGGCAGTATGGGAGGATACCAGGGGAGCGCTAAATTCCCGGGACTTTCCTTGTATAGTGCAAGCAAGGGAGCTTTAGCGATACTCAGCGAATGCCTGGCTGAGGAGCTTAGAGAAGATCAGGTCAAAGTAAATTGTCTTGCCCTGGGCGCTGCACAGACCGAGATGCTTGCCGCCGCCTTCCCTGGCTATAAAGCCCCTTTGTCAGCAGCAGAAATGGCCGGTTTTATTACTGATTTTGCTTTGAATGGTCACCGTTATTTCAATGGCAAGATCCTTCCGGTGGCTTTGTCAACCCCCTGATTTGATTTTTGATTTATTATTTACTATTTACTATTAAATACTCACTTCTCACTTCTTCGGTCTTCCGACTTCTAACTCCGGACTCCATATCTTAACTCTCAACTCACCCTTCACGTCTCACGCTTCACGTCTCACAGTCCTGTTTTTACGCCAAAAGTGTTACCTTTATACAAGATATTGATATACTTTTGTATAACATTAATATCCGGGTTTATGCATTTAAGATATCTAAGTTATTTTTTACTGTTTTCGCTCATTTGTGTAGCATCGTATGCTCAGGTAATTGAGCAAACCTATACTTTCGAAACGCCTTCTATAACACAAAAGGGGGAATATCATACCATCGTATTTAATAATACTGTTCAGCTTGGCATACCCGGCGAGCCTTCTTTGCCATTTTTTGCCGTTAAGTTTTTACTGTCTCCGGGGGAGGTGGCCGCATCAATTGAATTTACCGGAGAGAATGAGATCCCCGTCGAAGGCAGCCATCAGTTGCTTCCGAGGCAATATGCACGGCCGTTATCTTTCCCTTCAACCGGTGAATTCATAAAAAACAGTGATCTGTACCAGCAACAAATAGCTTATCCTGTTAAAGCATATACTCAGCCCGGAACACAATTCATGAATGGTTATGCTATTGGTTCATGCGTCTTTACTCCGGTTCGGTACGTTCCGGCTACCGGTAAACTATCTTATTTTCAGAAAGTAACCATAAGAATTCAAACCCGGCCTGATGATAAGGCTGTACAGGCCCTGGCCAACCTGCCGTCATTCAATCAGGTGCCCGGCCGGGTGAAACATTATGTGCAGAACCCGGAAGCAATTGAGCAATATCCTGTTTTGAGTTTACGATCAACATCTTACCAGTACCTCATAATAACCCCGTCCCAGTTTGAATCAGATTTTGATACTTTAGTTGCTTTTTACCTGTCGCGCGGGATAAAGACACAAATTGCCAGCAGGGAACACATTGATACTGTTCAGACCGGGGTAGACCTCCAGGAGAAGATACGTAATTACATTCTATCCGAGTATCAGAGTGACGGCATAGAATATATTTTACTCGGTGGAGATGTTGAACATATTCCCTGCCGGAAACTGTTTTGCCAGACAGTATCAGGTGGTTCAATTTTAACAGGATCCTTACCGTCAGATCTGTATTATTCGGCTTTTGATGCGACATGGGATGAAGATGGTGATGGTATATGGGGTGAACTTGACTCAACTTCAACACAGGATGAATTTGACTTATATCCCGAAATATCAGTTGGCCGTTTCCCGTTTAGCACTGCCGGTGAACTCGAAAATATGATCCATAAGACTATGTCATATCAGCAACAGCCGGTGCAGAATGACCTGGAAGACCCGCTGATGGCAGGTGAATATTTGTGGGAAGACCCCTTGACCTGGGGCGCTGATTACATGAACCTGCTGATCGGATATCATACCGATGATGGTTATACTACCTCAGGGATCCCTCCTGATCATGATATCGATTCATTATATGAAAAGCATCAAAGCTGGGACAAAAACGACCTTATCAGCAAGGTTAACAATGGTGTATCATTTATCCACCACGTAGGCCATGCCAATTCCGGATATGTAATGCATCTTTTTATCCACAATATCAAAAATCAAGTTTTTAGCCAGGCCAATGGCGTAGATCATCATTATCCGGTGGTTTATACACATGG
>DAOWEV010000080.1 GCA_030638325.1 Bacteroidales bacterium | reverse complement strand
GTCCAGGTTAGGATTTAGATATTCTATTTTAGTGATTTACTAAACACTGATGAAATATACGTCACAGCTAAATAATTACAAATATTGATTAAAAAAATTAATGCCGGGCTTTTCTGGCTTTTTTTTATGCCTTACTTTTGTTCTTAGTTCATATAATGTCTTCATGCAACAGCTACTTAAAACATACTGGGAAGAGAAACCGTATCAAGCGATATTGCTGCTTGCTATATTGCTCAGGCTGGTAGCTTCCATCTTTTCCAGGGGGTATGGCATGCATGACGATCATTTCCTGGTTATCGAAACAGCCCAGTCGTGGCTTGACAACGCAAATTATAACAACTGGTTCCTGGAAAGAGAGAAAACTGATATACCTACCATACTTAATTTCATTTATGCTGGCCTTCACTACCTGCTTTTTTCTTTTCTGGAAAGTATAGGGGTCAATTCACCACAAAGTAAAATGTTCATTGTAAGATTGATACATGGCATTTTTTCTTTACTCATAGTGGTCTTCGGATATAAAATCACAGAAAGGCTATCCGACAGAAACACGGCGAAAATCACCGGGCTTCTCCTCGCAGCGTACTGGTTCATACCATTTTTCAGTGTCAGGGCGCTGGTGGAGATGGTTTGTATCCCCTTTATCATGTGGGGATACTGGATCTTGTTAAAACATGATGAAAATAATACCAGGTTACGCGAATATCTGCTTGCCGGAATATTATTCGGAATTGCATTCAGTCTCAGGTTTCAAACGATTATCATCAGTGGGGGTATCGGGCTGATCTTCCTTTTCAGAAAGAAATGGCTGGAAACAATAATGCTGGGCATTGGGATATCGATACCGGTAATACTTATTCATGGACTTGCAGACTTTATCATCTGGGGATATCCTTTTGCCGAGATCCTGGAATATATTAACCATAACGTGCATCACCGGTTTGACTATACGATTTCTCCGTGGTATTCCTATTTACTGGTAATTGCAGGCGTACTGATCGTCCCTGTCAGCCTGTTCCTGGTATATGGGTTCATGAAAACTTGGAAATCCCAGGTGATCATATTTTTACCGGTGCTTCTGTTCATCATCTTCCATTCTTATTTCCCTAACAAGCAGGAACGGTTTATCCTGCCCATCATACCCCTGTTTATAATGTTGGGAGTGATCGGCTGGAATGAGTTCCGGAACAGAATAAAATTCAGCGCCAGGCAAAATATCCTGCTAAGATATTGCTGGGTATTCTTTTGGACAGTCAATATTATCTTACTCTCATTTTTTACGGTTTCCTATTCTAAAAAGGCACGGGTTGAATCAATGGTCTATCTTTCAGGGTATGATGGCATCCAAACCCTGCTTGTTGAAGAATCCAACCGCGATCATGCTACTATGATGCCTTTGTTTTATCTCCATCAGTGGCCAACAGTCATAAATATCACAAAAAAAAGCCCGGCGACTGAATTACCTGTGCAATACACTGAAAAAGCTGGCACAGCCCCTGACTTCTTTCTTTTTGTGGATAGTAAAAACCTGAAAAAGAGGGTACGCGATTTACAGCAATACTACCCGGAAATGGAATTTGAGACAAGCATTGAGCCCGGTTTCATGGATAAAGTCCTGCACTGGCTAAACCCGGTAAATGCTAATCAGACTATAATTATTTACAGGAACAAATAAACAAATAAACGAATAAACGAATAAACAAAAAATGACAAGTGCAGAAGCCGAAAAAAGGATAAAACAACTCACCGATGAGATCAATAAGCATAATCATTACTATTATGTCTTATCCAACCCGGTTATAGGTGATTATGACTTTGACCTGCTTTTGGAAGAGCTTGTCCGGCTTGAAAAGGAGTTCCCTGACCTGTCTCTTCCCGACTCCCCCACACAACGTGTCGGTGGCGATATTACAAAAGAATTTCTGCAGGTAACACATAAGTACCCGATGTTATCTTTAAGCAACAGCTATTCGGAGGAAGAGATCGTGGAATTTGATACCAGGACGAGGAAAACCCTCGGCGGGGATACTGAATATATCTGCGAACTAAAATACGACGGTGTTGCTATCGGGTTAACATACAGGGAAGGGTACCTGGTACAAGCCGTAACCCGTGGAGATGGTTTCCAGGGCGATGATGTAACAACCAACATTAAAACCATCAAAAGCATTCCCTTGAAGCTGCAAGGTAATTACCCGGTTGAATTCGAGATCAGAGGCGAGGTATTCATGCCACGTTCAAGCTTTAATAAACTGAATGAACAAAGAGAAGAAGAAGGCCTGCAGGCTTTTGCAAATCCCCGAAACGCTGCCGCAGGAAGCTTGAAGATGCAGGACTCATCTGCGGTTGCCAGGCGTAACCTGGATTGTTTCTTATATAATATCCTGGGAGAAGATCTGCCTTTCGACAATCATTATCAGAATCTCACATCAGCAAGGGAATGGGGATTGAAAGTATCGAACTTTATTGCAAGGTACAAAAATCTGTCCGATATCTTTGACTTCATCAACTACTGGGATAAAGCAAGGAAAGAGCTGGATTTTGATATCGACGGCGTTGTGATCAAGGTAAATTCCTACCGGCAGCAGCAACAGCTTGGCTCAACTGCTAAATCTCCGAGGTGGGCCATTGCCTATAAATTCAAAGCCGAAAGAACTTCCACGAGGCTGCTGTCCATCGATTACCAGGTGGGCAGAACCGGCGCCGTTACCCCTGTTGCCAACCTGGAACCCGTTAAGCTCGCGGGCACGACCGTAAAAAGGGCCTCCCTGCACAATGCTGATATCATCAAAAGCCTTGACCTGTACTATGGAGATAGTGTTTTTATTGAAAAAGGGGGAGAGATCATTCCTAAAGTCATACATGTTGACCTCTCCCGGAGACCCACAGATGCCCGTCCTGTGACATTCATCGACCATTGCCCGGAATGTGGAACAAAACTCATACGGGAAGAAGGGGAAGCAACACATTATTGTCCGAACGAAAACGGTTGCCCACCACAGATCAAAGGCAGACTGGAGCATTTTATCAGCAGGAAGGCAATGAATATCGATAGCCTGGGTGAAGGAAAGATAGAGATCTTATATGACAAAGGCCTTGTTAAAGAAATTTCAGACCTCTACGACCTGCATTTCAACAAGCTTATCGGGTTGCAGACAACTTACGAAACCACCGGGGATAAAAAAGAGATAAAGATCTCTTTCAGAGAGAAAACCGTAAATAATATCCTGAAGGGTATCGAGGCCTCTAAAGAAACCAACTTTGAGAAAGTTTTGTATGCATTGGGCATTCGTTATGTTGGAGAGGCGGTTGCTAAAAAACTGGCATTTCATTTCGGGGATATCGATGAGCTTATGTCGGCTTCTTTTGAAGAATTAATTGCAGTGGAAGAGATTGGGGACAAGATAGCAGAATCAGTCCTGGCATATTTCC
>DAOWEV010000241.1 GCA_030638325.1 Bacteroidales bacterium | reverse complement strand
ACCACTACTGGTAAGGAGGCTTTTGACAACGATAGGCACTCCGTCAACAACATACAATGGCTGGCTGCTGGTAACAAGTGATGATGTCCCCCTGACACGGATGGTCACCGGAGCTCCTGCCATACCGTTGTCCTGGGTCACCTGGACTCCGGCGGCACGGCCCTGTAAAGCATTTTCCAGGTTGGTCACCGGGATTTCCTGCAGCTCATCCATGCTGATCTTGGAGATGGAACTGGTAATGTCTCTCTTCCTTTTAGTTCCATAACCCACCACAACGAGCTCATCCAGCATCATCATATCTTCTCCTATGGAGAAATCAAGCGTCAAAGATTTTCCGGCCTCAACCATTACCTCGTTTGAGACACTCTCAAATCCAATAAAACTTGCCAGAATGGTCTGCTGTCCGGCCGGCACATTGTCGATTACATAATTCCCGTCAATATCAGAAGCTACACCGATGGTAGTGCCTTGCACGATAATATTTACCCCCGGAAGGGTTTCCCCCGATTTCTTGTCGGTGATGGTTCCCTTGAGGGTCCCTGTCTGGGCCAGTGATGTCAGTGCTATCAGGCTGACTGTCAGGCTCAGTAATAATATTCGTATTAGTTTTATCATGTTGTAATATTTTTTATTGCATGTAATTCAAATAGTAAGTGGATTAGAAATACCAAAGCATCCCGGCTGAAAACTGGTTAATCCGGTACTTGAAATCCGGATCTTCCACAAAAGCGCTTGTTTGTCCCCAGTTTCGACGACCGGACAGAACCACACTGAATTTATCAAAACGGTATTCGAGTCCCAGGCCTGCCAGTAATCCCCATTCCATCTGCTGCTGAAAACGTTGATCGAATTCAATATCTGTTTCCACTGTCCAGTGAAAAGGAAGGGGGCTGTATACATTCACAGAATCACCGAAATTCCATTCTCCTGATGCCCAGTAACTTGTGTAGCAACCCACTTCGATATTTATAAAGAAATTACTAAAGGCTTCTAAAGAATACTGCACAATGATCGGTACTGTGATATAATTTGATTCCAGCGAAAATTTATAATCCGCGGTCTTATAACTGTATTCCGCACCACGGCGCTCAAACAATAACTCCACCCGCAATGAGATCGGGTTCCGGTTGGGATAGGAATGGATTAGGTTTTCGGTTAGTTCTATGCCGAAACCCATGCCAATATGATAACCAGGTATACAACTTTGAGTGAAGTCATCATATTCTTTCAGGAACTTTGAGCCGGTATAGCCAAGCTTCGGCCCAAAAACAACCTGCCCATATGAACCGCCGGCAAATATGAACAGTATTAAAAATAGCAGTAAATGTTTTCTCATAATGTTTGCATTATTAATGATTTATATTTAGATGATTTTTCCGGTTTTGCCCAAAAAACATGAAAAGGTTCTGAATGTGATTTTTGATAAAATTATCACCGGATCATATGTCAATTTATTAAATGAATATTAAAAGATGTTAAAACATTGACAAAAATAAGGAATACTTTTTATTAACAATATTTATTTATTACATTTGTATCATAAAATGAAATATTCACCAAAAATTAAATCTTATGAAAAAATTTACTCTTATTAAAAGTTTAACTGCAATCATTGCTTTGCTGTTGATGACATCGGCTCTCTTTGCCCAGATGCCGGCGGCCATTGAGATCGATCCACCGGATGCAACGGTATTTGATGAGCTGACATTGTATTTTGACCCCGCAGAAGCCTGTTTCGAGAATGGTAGCCTGGCAGGGGTACCGAAAGTTTACATGCACTCCGGCGTGACAATCGGCGGAGACCCCTGGCAGAAAGTTGTTGAATGGAATGGTACGGGCCAGAATGGCCAGGAGCCAATACTTATGCCTGTCGGTACTGCCGGAAGGTATAGTATTACTTATACCCCGGCTGATTATTACGGTATCGAAGAAGGCACCATTGTAACTCAGATTACGGCAGTTTTCCAAAATGGTACTGCAGGCTGGGAAAAAGACGGACGTGACTGGTTAAATGAAGTTGATTGCACAGACTTTTTAATCCCTGTCAATTTTGTTTCTACAGACCCGACCTTTACTTTTAAGGTAAATATGTCAAAAGCCATGCAGGATGGAATATTCACTCCAGGGGTGAATGAATTGTTTGTGGATATCACTGATTTGGGATTCACCAAGCTCACCGATGCCGACCTTGACAATATTTATGAAGGTAAGGTGGAAGAGGGTCTTACCCTGGATGAAACCTACATTTACAAGTTCACTATCGACCAGGATGTTTATGAAGATAATGACAGAACGATCGTTGCCCTTGCCGGTAACCAGACGGTTGATGTATGGTGGAACGATGACATGCTTGGCCAGATCACCTTCCAGGTGGATATGCAATACCAGGATAGCCTGGGGACTTTTGACCCGGCAACTGATTTTGTAGATATTGCCGGCTCAATGAATGATTGGAATGGCTCAGGCCCGATGACTTTAGTCGAAGGTAGTCTTTATGAGGTCACCTACCAGGTGATCCCCGGCGAAAAGTATGAGTATAAGTTCAGGATCAATGGTGACTGGGCTACTTCCGAATTCCCGGATGGAGGCCCTAACAGGATCACCATTGGCCGTGATTTCGCGGTTACTCAAAAACATATTTATGATAACTATAATCCATACGCCTGGCCTGTTATTTTTGAAGTCGATATGAATACAGAGATCACTGAAGGCAGGTTCGACCCTGAAACAGAATTTCTTGATTTTGCAGGCGATCCCAATGGATGGGGCGCATTTGATTACCTCTGGGATCGCGACTTTACAGGCGATGGCATCTATACTACAACCATTCTTGTAGATACGGGTGCAGCATCTTTCGGATTCAAATTCCGGATCAACGGAGACTGGGGCAATTCTGAGTTCCCCGAAGGCGGGCCAAACCGTTCATACACTGCTGTGGATACTGCCGGTGGCGTTGTAAACCTTTATGTATGTACTTATAATGTCGCAAACGAAACCTACAATCCTTATGTTTACGGTTTATCAGTTGATGGTGACCCATGGCCGGACCAGGAATTAATAGGGGTGTACACTTATTTTGATCCCAATGCCGACCCGGAAGGAGCTACTGAATACCAGTGGTATATTGCCACAGATGAGACGGGATCCGATAAGGTCGCTATTGAAGGTGAAACTGCAATTAGCTATATAGTTGTGGCTGATGATTATGGTAAGTACCTTGTCTTTGGCGTTAAACCTGTATCACAAGGTGGTAAGATCGGTGAAGAAAAATTTGCAGTTACAGGACCGGTTGTTTATGAAGGAATCGATGAAGAACAACTGGCAGAAGTTTCCATATTCCCTAACCCGGTTGAAGGGGTTCTTTACTTTACCAATGCTCAACATGTTACGAAAGTCGAAGTATATAACATAGTTGGGCAAGGAGTGATCTCAACAGAAGTTATGGATACAGAAACTATCAGCATCAATACCTCTGATCTTAATGCAGGTATCTATTTTGTGGTTATTTACGGAGAAGATAACGCCACAAGAACTGCCAAGATAGTAAAAAGATAATTTCGATTATTGAAATCATTACAACCCGGTCTGTTCAGGCCGGGTTTTTTTTATTTATAAAATTCTGGCTCCGTTTGGCACAATGATTGACCTTTGGTAATTATTTAGGTGTTATATATCATGCAAATGTTTTCCTTTAATAAATCCTAAGCACCAAATCCTAATCCCGATAGGTATCGGGAAAACAAATTCAAAACTCAAATAACAAAAGTTCAAAACAAAGGATTTCTTACAGAACATACGGTTTTAAATTTTGTGCTTTTGTCATTTGGTATTGTTTAGGATTTAGATATTCGGATTTAGTGATTTATGTAGCACCGATGAACTATACGTCACAGCTAAATAATTACAATCTTTGTACCTTTGCAAAAATTTAAAAAATGAGATCATCAGTACTTTTCCTAATAATGTTTTTCTTTTTGTTCTTTCAAGTGTCAGGACAAATCATCACGACCGACCCCCCAAACCCGGTCACGAACCAGCAAGTTATCATCATCTATGATGCTACCCAGGGCAATGCCGGATTGGCAGGCTATACAGGAGACGTTTATGCCCACACCGGTGTTATCACCGAACTCAGCGCTTCGGGCTCGGACTGGAAATATGTTAAAACAAACTGGGGGCAGAATACACCTGAAACAAAGCTGGAAAGGATAGACCAGGACCTGTATCAGCTTGTCATAACCCCTACAATCAGGGAATATTATGGTGTTCCCCAGGATGAAAATATATTACAAATGGCCTTCGTTTTCAGGTCGGCGGAAACTGTCGGAGGAAGCTATCTGGAAGGAAAGACAGAAACCAACGGAGATATTTTTGTGAATGTCCTGGAGCCCGGCAGTCTGACTTTCATTCAGCCTGAGAACAAACCCGTGATCCTGGAATTGAATGATACTATGGTGGTTGAAGTACTGGCTTATGAGTCCGATAGCATCGCTTTGTTTGTGGACGATGTGCTGATAATGAAAAATGAAGGGGATCATATTCTGGATACTGTTGTTGCTGATGGGTATGGAAAGTACTGGGTGAAAGCCACGGCCTGGCTGGGGGCCGTAGTCGTAACCGATTCATTTTTTTATTTTGTCAGGGAACCGGTTACATTGATGCCCCTCCCGGAAGGCATCCGTGACGGCATTAATTATGTCGACGACAATAGTGTGATATTATCAATTTTTGCCCCACACAAAGAGTTCATTTACGTTTTAGGTGATTTTAATAACTGGGAGACCAGTGAAGAAAGCTATATGTTTATGACACCCGACAGCAACCGTTTCTGGATTGAGCTGAACGGCCTGGAGGCAGGCAAGGAATATGTTTTTCAATATTTTATTGATGGTGAAATCAAGGTGGGTGATCCATATGCAGATAAAGTCAGTGACCCCTGGAATGACAAATATATCTCAAATGCAACCTATCCCGGTCTTATTGAATATCCTTCTGGAAAAACCAGCGGGGTGGCTACCGTTCTACAGACAGCCCAGGAGGAATACCAGTGGGAAGTTGAGAACTTCATACCGGCAAAAACCACAGACCTGGTTATTTATGAATTATTGGTGCGGGATTTTACTGCTCAACACACATACAAGGCCCTGGCTGATACCCTGGATTACCTGAAGCATCTAAGCGTTAATGCCATCGAGCTGATGCCGGTGAATGAGTTTGAAGGAAATAGCAGTTGGGGATATAACCCGTCCTATTATTTTGCCCCGGATAAGTACTACGGGCCGAAGGACGAGCTCAAAAAATTTGTTGATGCATGCCATGAGCGTGACATAGCCGTGCTCATCGACCTGGTGTTAAATCATGCGTATAACCAGTGCCCGATGGTACAGATGTATTTTGACGGCACCAACCCCACGCCGGATAATCCCTGGTTCAATGTACATTCCAATTTTACCAATCCGGATGCCCAATGGGGCAATGACTTTAATCATGAAAGCCTTCAGACACAACAACTCGTGGATAGTATTAACAGCTACTGGATGAGTGAATATAAGTTTGATGGTTTTCGGTTTGATTTTACCAAAGGCTTTGGAAATAACATCAAGGGGCCTGACGACCCCTGGGGTAGCAAATATGATGCTGACCGGATCAGGTTGTTAAAACGGATGTCAGATGAGATATGGCTCAGAAATCCAAACGCTATCGTGATCTTTGAACACCTTTCCGAGAATTCTGAAGAAAAAGAACTGGCCAATTATGGCATTTTACTCTGGGGAAATATGAGTCATAGTTATGGAGATGGCGCCATGGGGTGGAATAACAATGGTAAATCAGATTTTTCCTGGATTTCCTATCAAAACAGGGGCTGGGATAACCCGCATGTAGTGGGTTATATGGAAAGCCATGACGAAGAACGGCTGATGCATAAATGTGTTACCTGGGGAAATGGAAGTGGAGATTACCAGATTAAAGATACCACCACTGCCCTGAACAGGATGCAATTAGACGCTTTGTTTTTTCTCACTATACCAGGCCCGAAGATGATCTGGCAGTTTGGTGAAATGGGATATGACTATTCGATCAATTATAATGGCAGGCTTGGAGAGAAACCTGTAAGATGGGATTACTACTACGACTTCAGAAGAAAGTACTTATATGACTTTTACAGGACGCTGGCGGACCTGAGGGTAAGTCAACCCGCATTTGAAACAACCGATTACGATCTTGCTGTCAGCACAGGCATGAAAAGGATCATCCTCCGCCACGAAAGCATGGATGTAGTGATCGTGGGTAATTTTGGAGTTACGGAAAATGAGATGTTCCCCGGCTTTACACATACCGGCACCTGGTATGATTATTTCTCGGGCCAGCCTGTGGAGGTTCCCAGCACTACCGAGACCATAAGCCTTGAACAGGGGGAATATCATCTTTTTACCGATGTGCAATTGCCAACTCCGGAGATAAATACCGGACTTGAAGAAAGTGTAATGGATGATACTGGCCATTTCTTAGTCTTTCCCAACCCATCAAATGGCGAGATTACAATTGTCTTAAATGAGTTCCACAAGGGCCTGGTCAGTGTTGAGCTTTTTAATATGTTAGGTGAAAGGATCGGAGTTCTTTACGAGGGTGAAACGCATCAGGGGGGAATGTTATTTTCAGCAAATCTCAGAAATGCCGGTTCCAGGCCACTGTCACCAGGCATTTATTTCCTGAAAATTAAAACCGGTGAAAGAAAAGAGGTGAAAAAGATTATCCTGCTGTAATCCCTTATCCGGGCGAGTGTTACATTGATAGCAGCACGATCGTCATGATCGATGCAAGCCTCGATAAAAATAAACCAGAGCCTCCTACGCTTCAATATTAATTGCTT
>DAOWEV010000025.1 GCA_030638325.1 Bacteroidales bacterium | reverse complement strand
TGATTGAGGGTTTACTTATTACATAATAATCCCCGGCCTCACAAGGATAGAAGAAGAAATATCCAAATTCGTCAATTTCTGCAGTATGTTGAAGTGTAACATTATCGCCATCAGATATATAGCCATGTGCCTGTCCTTCATCAAGTTTGTAGGTTCCAGTAAAAACATTACCACCGAGCAGAAAAATCTCTTCGATAATAGCAGAAGCAGGCCCGGCCGAATCAGATTCGCAAACAAAAGCCCCCAGCGTGTCTTCATATACTGCTGTAACTTGATATTGATATGTTCCCGGATTTAAGCTCGGATCAAAAAATATTGTATCGATTACCAGACTGGAGTTTATCAGGCTGTCATCCCGATAGATGTTGTATCCTGCAAGCACAAAGACGGGAGGAGGAGGAACATCGCCCAGCTCAAGGCCAAAAATAACCTCATTTTGTATCAATCCGCCAAGTGTTACTTTTCCTTCGATTATACCAGGCTGTGTAAACAATCCTCCTGCCATAGCACTTCCTAAGCTAAGCGATGATACGTCCATAACAAAACCTGTTTCTGTAAAATCAGGTAGATTAAGTTGTACAAGTTCTGCTCCTGATCCATCCTGGCTAAAGCCCCAAATAAACGGACCACCCGTCGACCAATTATCGTAAGCAAATCCATAATAGCTCCCATAGATTCCCGTCAATGGGATAGTATCTAATATAATTCCTGTGAGACGATCTATGACCATGACATCGCTACTCCAATCATTACTATAAAACACATCCAAATCAGGATCATAGGCTAAAGCCCTTACTTTATTGGGCATATTCATAATCTCAACAAGAGTACTGCTATTAAAATCCATCTTATAGATTTTTGAACTAGTCGGATTCGTACCATACATATAGCCATCCACTTCACAAAAAGCCATATCACGTACTTCTGTAATACCGGCAATGCTGAAGGTGTCGACGAAAGATCCATCAAACTCATATTTCACAAAGTAACTATCACTCCACCATATGGCTGAATAGATGTAAGATCCATCTGATTCAACTCCTGCCTGACCTTCATCATCAGAGCAGGGAAATGTAAATTGCACATCCAGGTAGTCTCTTGATGGATTAAGATTCAGAACCTCTTTATACTTTGGTGAGGCATCCAGCAGAGGGCTTTCATTATTTCGTGGTACTTCCCGCAATACTAAGAATTGGCTGAATGAGGGTGCACTCCAGCTAAGGGTAACATCCTGCATATCAACACTCGCAGTGAGATTCGTTGGTGGGTCACAATTGACCTGCGAATACCCTGTTTGAATTGCTGCGGAAAACAATAATAGAAGAATATATTTTTTCATTTTTAGATTTGCAGTTAATGATATGATTGCATTTCTTATGATATTTACTTAATGGGCTTATAAAGGCCGCTTTGGTTGTATAAGCTTATAATTTATAATATAAACCAAATCTGATTCCCAGTGCAGTAGGGTTTTTTCTATTGTCCTCATTATCATATATCTGGTTTAAGAAATAATAAAATGTTGGTTTGCCTGTGAACCTTAGCTTACTGTTAATTTCCCATCTGAATTCTAAGCCACCCGACAACCTGAAAAATTCTTTTCTCCTATTAATGTCATAGGTGTTATAAGATGTAATTCTGGAGTTTTCCAGATAAATGACCGGATATATTTCCTTACGATTAATTTCAGTAAAATACGTTATACCGGCTTTTATACAAATAGAATACTTCTCGTTTTTCCAGATTTCATACCCTAATTCAAGTGGCACCTGAAGATAGGTGTATTTAGTCTCGGATGATGATTGTTTTGAATATGGTATAGAGTCATATACCTCAACAGTCGTTGTAAAATACTCGGTTGTTCCGGTTACAGGGTCATAATATACCGAATCAACGTATTCGTATGTGTGAATGAGTTCGTTTGTAAGGTAGTCATAGGAAAAATCTATTTTGTCTTTTGAAAATCCAATACCCAGTCCCGTCTCTACTGAAAAGCGATTCCTTTGGAAAAGAACACTGAGGTCAACAGAATACCAGTATTTCATCTTTGCATTTTCCGGTTCAGTAGAATTCAGAAAATATTGGTATTCAAAACCTGGACCGATATAAAACTTTTGTAGGTGCCCATTAAAATCACAATCCTGGAAAGGATCACTTCTAACCGCAGTATTATCATTGTGAATAAGAGATGAATTATTTATGCTAAGGCCGCCTGCTGATTTTTCCGGTTGATTTGTGATAAACCCAAGATCTATTGGCTTTAGTGTGGTTAGATGAATATCTTCTTGGAACTGTAATGTTGTTTCATTGGAGTTGCTCTCAACAGTACTTTCTTTTTTAAGTTGTTTTTCCGGCTGATAATTATTTGATTTTTCTATTTCAGAAAACTTTGTATTTGAAGGGTTTTTAGCAGGCTGTATGCCTTTTTCTTCGTCATTTATGATATTTTCATGCTTCTTGATCTCTTCCTGTTTTGTAGTTATGATACCGGAATTTGACTTTTCCGGATGTTTTTGGGAAGTGAAGTTGTTCCCATTAAAATAAATAATGGCTGCACCTCCAAGTAGCATAATCAGCAAAGCGACGAATAAAGACCTGTATAATGATTTTCGGGAATAGGTACTTCGTCCGATCCCTGCTTCAATGGCAGTCCATGCTGATGCAGAAGGCTTATGAACAGGAAGTATATCTGCAGGAACACCCAACATCATGGTTTCAATATTTCCCCATAATCCGGACGGGGCCTTATGTCCACGCATATCGTTAATGCCCTTGATCAGTATATGTCGGTTTTTTTCCTGCATCACTTATTAGGACCGGATAAAATGGTTTTCAAATATTTTTTAGCATGAAATAGCTGCGATTTTGAAGTGCCTTCAGAGATGTTAAGCATCTCAGCTACTTCTTTATGTTTATAACCTTCCACTTCAATCAATAAAAAAATTGCCCTGTAGCCAGAAGGTAGTGATAATATTGCTTTCTCAAGATGCTCACCGTTCATGGGTTCATCCCAGGAAATAAATTTAATGTTATCGCTAAGATCTACAAAAACAAATGCTTTCTGTTTTTTGAGTATCTTGAGTGAAGTATGTATTACAATGGTTTTTATCCATGCACCCAGCGTAGACCTAAACTGGAATTGCCCCAGGATTCTGAATACCGAGATAAAAGCTTCTTGTATTGCATCATTGGCAAGTTCATGATCGTTAAGAATCCTGTAAGCAGATGTGTACATAGCATCACAATAGCTTTCGTAAAGAGCCTTCTGGGCTTTCCGATCATTGTTCAGGCAAGCCTTTATAAGATCATATTCCTTATCTTCCCGGGTATATAAAGCTTGCTGATTAATAATGGCTTGTACTTTATATTATATGTATCCTTTAAAACCCCACAAAATTACAAAAAACTGGTCACTCCTTTATTAAGGTTGTTGCCAACAAAATCTTTGTTAGTTTTCTAAAAGGGTTCTATTTCATCTACATATAGTAGGGCGCTTTCCTTGTCAAAAGGTTGCATGGGGTAAAAAAATATTTCCCGAATGCCGGATTTAACTATCGGCTATTAATGATTAGGTAGGTAGTGGGAAGATGGGAACTTCCTGCAGCTTCAGAAATATTTCCTTAATAGAAAAAGTTAAGATGAAGGTTGTTTTGTTATTTCAATAATATCATTTTTTTTGTTGATACCGGTTTATTGTCCATATTAAATTTGCAAATATAAGTTCCCGAATTGACAGTTTCACCTGAATTATCCGTTCCGTTCCAAACAACAGAATGCCCGCCTGTCAATTGGTTTTTATTTACCAATGTTCGTATTTCATGTCCTGTTATATCATATACTTTCAAAACAACCTTTCCCGAAAATATTACATGATAATTAATTACTGTTGAATGAGAAAACGGATTAGGGTACACCCGGAGTTCAGGCTGGTTACTTGTAACATTGTTGATGCCAACATATTCATCCACCGTAATGTAATCCACCTTTATCTCGGTATCGCTGTTTTGGCCATCCGAAACTGTTAGTTTTACTGTATAAGTACCCGGCAGCGAATATGAATAAACAGGGTTTCTTTCGGTAGCATCCACGGTTCCATCGTTATCAAAATCCCATTCCCATGAGGTAAGCAGTCCTAATGACTGGTCGGTAAATTGAATTTCAGACAGGGGTTGAACGAATAATGAATCGGCAACAAAATCCGCTTCAACTCCGTCTTCACCTAAAATTGTGAAAGCATTTGGAGTGATGGCCTTAATGGAATTAGATTTTGCCTTTATCGAGTACCTGAGAAAACAGTTATTTGAAGAGATTGTTTGAGGTATTGTCCACTGGTACCTACCCGAATTTGCTGCGTTGGATGCTATCATTATCCAAGGGCCTGTCTTTCCTCTTAACGAATAATCTATTATAACATTCTCGATTGAATCAGTAGCACATAACCAATCGGTAAATTGATCCGAGTTTTGATAAAACACCTCACCACCTCGCGGAAACACAACTTTGATTGCCGGCATGAAAACAGGTGAAGTTTCTTTAAAGCACCTCAGATAATTCTGTCTATTAAAATAGTCACCGGTCTCCTGCACTATGGCAATATCAGCAAAGCCGTTATGGTCAATATCTCCACCAACCCTGAAGGCGTTTGTATATGCATTTCCATAGGCCGTTGACATTGTCGTCTCCAGGTTCCAGTTGCCATTACCATCACCACTCCAAATTCTCAACTGCCCTTTGCCGGAAGCAAGTAAATCAATATTTCCGTCGTTATCAAGATCGAACAAATCCAGACGCTCAAAGTTACTCCCTATTGGTAAATTTCCGGAATAATTCACCCATTGCTCATTGTTTTCATTGAATATCCAAACCTCAACATCTCCATCATTATTAATCAACGCAATATCCTTTCCCCCATCACCATCTACGTCACCCAATGCAACATCCAATGCCGGGATGTAATAGTAGGGCATATTGTAAACTGCCATTGTAAAATTTCCATTTCCATCGCCAAAAAAAACATATCCTCCTTCCTGTGTAACTACACAATCAGAAAAGCCGTCCTTGTTGATATCGCCAAAATGAAACCCTTCATTGCTATTGCTGGTGGGGCCCCCATATTGATAACTTTGGGTCCAGGTACCATCCCCGTTGTTCAGATAAATATGAAAACCATTGCCCGAACCAAACGAGAGGGACCCAATGTCGAGATAACCGTCGTTGTTAATGTCGGCAAAATCTGTGGCAAACATCCCGTAATCTTCGCCGTTGGTCGCGAGCCCATCGTCCCAGGGTGTCCAGTTCACACCTGTACCATCACCCAGGGCTGTTTCTATCAACTGATCCCCAAAATCAGTAGATGAATAGTCGTGATGCATACCATAACCAACATCCCATAATCCATCGCGGTTAACGTCCCCCACAGCAATGCCACCGTATCCAAAGTTGCCATTCATTTCTACGCTCCAGGTACCTGCTCCATCCCCAAACCAAACCATAACACCATGTTCATTTGTATTGATATTTGGAGATCCATGGTCGCCAATGGAAATTATATCAACATATCCGTCCTGGTTTAGGTCGGCAAATTCTATTTCAGTATTACCAGTATCCCAATCCGGATTATTCAATCCTGAGGAGCTTTCAATAAATTGAAAACCTGCCCTATCGCGATTACTCGTTGTTTCTTGTGAATAGGCCTGGTTCAAAAGAACAAATAATGCAAGAATGAAAATAAGTGCTTTCATGATTTTATTTTTTAATAAAAGGCCGGTAATAAATACTATGTCCGGAATTAATCATTATGTAATACCATCCTCTTGTCAATTCCCTGACGTCCACGGTAGCATTTCCTTGCTCTTTCAGAGAACGGGACAAGACAATTTGCCCGGTAACAGAGTATATTTTTACATCTGTAATTTTGCCTACTCTCTCATTGAAGCGCAAGTTAATAACGTATTTTACAGGGTTAGGATACAATTCAAACAATTCGTTTCCCGAATATATGTCATTGATGCCAACAGCATCCTGAACAATAGTGATCAACTGATTAGCAGAAATATAGTACAGTTTTTGAACCATTCCGCTTTGCCATTTAACAATAAGGCTATCGGCTTGTGCAGCAGCCGCAAGGCCGAAATGGGCAATCAGCGCATCCTGGCAACGGGCACCCCTGCCACCATTGACCTCCTGGACTGTCATTTGCCCGCCAACATAAACTTCTATGCGGGTGCCAATACCACTTGCATTATCAAAAATACCTTCCAGTTCAACATCAAGGTAATTCCCGGGATTATTTCCATCATTTCTCAACAATTTCACTGAATAAGTATGCCCGCAGATCAACACATCCTGATCACCGTCCAGGTCATAATCGCCCCAACTGATCCCGAAACCATCTTCCGGATTTCTAATGTTCCATTCTTCTGCCACATCTGTGAAAGTGCCATTACCATTATTTTGATATAATCGGTTCTCGTTAATATGATTGGTTGTAAACAAGTCCATCAGGCCATCATTGTTAAAATCAACCCAGGCGCTTGTCCTTGCATCACCGGCATCGGCCACACCCGCATCATAGGTAACGTCCGAAAAAGTTTCATTACCGAGGTTTTTAAATAGAATATTTCTATTTGATTGAATATTGGAGACATACAAGTCTAAAAAACCATCATTGTTATAATCACCCCACGATTGCGAGACGCCTTTATTATAATCAGCAACATGTGCTGAAAAGGAAATATCCTCAACATTTCCTCCTGCAATATTTTTATAAAGCCTGTTGGCAGAACCATAACTACAGGCGTAAATATCGGTAAATCCATCGTTGTTCATATCAGCTGCAGCGGCCGTGATGCCTGAATCGTTGTTAAAATTCATACCGGCAGCCGATTCGGTGAAATTACCTTCCCCGTCATTGAGATACAATAACGGAAAGCCTCCTGTGTTACAAAAGATATCCAGGTCACCGTCCACTTCAAAATCAAGCCAAATAGCACGCTCGATACTTGACTGGCCTTCAAACACTACCTGGAAATTATTGCCCAACATGTTTTTATAAATACGCACTGGTATACTTACATGTTTTGAAACGATTAGCAGGTCGTCATACCCGTCTTTATCGAAATCGGCAACGGCCACCGATGCAGGGTCGGTACCCGATAGGCCCATTGATGTCGTGATATTGGTGAAGGTACCGTTTCCATTGTTTTTATAAAAGAAAGCAAACTCGTTAGTATTTCCGTAAAAATCAAGCCGGCCGTCATTGTCATAGTCTAACCACACCACCGTGTTCCCCATTGAGGCGGATAAAACAATTCCTGCATCTACAGTAACATCGGTGAATGTTTGGGAAAAGGCTTCACTCTCGGTAAATAGAAGCAATAAAGCAGCCAAACAATGAACTACAACACGATTCATAATAACAAGCTTTATACATAAATATATCTATCTCGCGACTACTATTTTTTCAATCATGTAGTTGGACCCATTATTCACACCGATAAAATAAACACCCTGGTTAAGGTCAGAGGCATCAAACTGCAAAGTGTGGAACCCTTGCCCAATTTGTTGGTTTAACAATGTTTTCACCTTCCTGCCGGAAATATCATATAACCGGATATTCACGTTTCCATCGTTTTCCATATCAAGAGTGAGATAGATATTGGAAACCACAGGATTAGGATAAGTATTGAATGTATTCATTTCCCCGGCAACTGGTATTTCCGGCAAGCTAACGGTAAGGTGTTCAATTATTGCATAATCAAGATAATCAGCTATATGCAGGTAAGCATTTGAAGGGGAAACCGCTATATCCTTTGCATCTCCCGAACTGTTGTAAGTGCCAAGGCTTTGAGGGTTTTCAGGATCACTTATATCAATGAATTCGAAATCACCGTTTTCCAGGGTTACATAAGCATTCATATCAGAAACAGTAACCAACCTGGCCGGACTTGTAGTGTTAACCTGTGAAACGAAAGTGGCAATATTTTCCGATATATCCAGGATAACAAGCCCGTTTTCATCATCGGCAACATAGGCATAGCCATCTGCAACATCCAGGCCTGTAGCGTTTCCATCGGTGTCAAAATAGGTAAGAAACAAAGGTTGTGCAGGATTGGAAATATTATAAATCTGGAAACCCTTATCACTTGCTGCAACATAGCCATAATCTGAATTGGTAATTTTAATACCACGGCCATTCTCTCCATAAACAGACGTGCTGCCAGTAAGCACCAACATATCGTTCTCGTAACTGAATATTTTAAACGTTTTCCGATCAACCAGATACAATCTATCATTAAATACCGACATGTCTTGCGATGCCATGTAACCTGTTGATATATTGAGTGCATAATCAGATACGATATAAGGATTGCCGAGGTCTGACATATTAATCTGGTATAACCTGTTTGTTTTAAATGGTACCACGCCCTGGTTGGCAACTTTTACAAAGGCATAGTCAGAACCGTCAGTTGTAATTGCATAAACCGAACCGGGGATTTCAAGCGTTGAAACGAGCAACGGGTTACCGGGATCGCTGACATCCATGACCCTCATGTATCCGGCATGGTTATCAGTCAGGTTATCCTGTCCTACCAGTGCGTATTCTATATCATCTTTCATGAACAGGCAGGTCGCGAGGCTTTCCCCGTTAACCGATTTAATATCACCCACTTCCTGGGGATCTTCAGGGTTTGAAATATCCAGCATGTGAACAGTATATCCATTCCCATTATCTTCCCAATGGTCCATGAAAAAAGCATAATTATCTTTCAGTCGTCCAATGGCGAAGCGATGATTAAATGGAAAATTTTCTGAAATATATATTTCAACCGGATCAACAGGGTCTGTTATATCAAACAAACCCCACTTTGTTGAATTGTGTGAAACACACATTACATTTCCTTCTATATTAACGTCATAATTGGAAGAGCCAATCGGAGTACCCTGATACTGCTTATCAGGGTTATAAGGGTCGGAGATATCATAAATACATAATCCCAACGAGGAAGCTGCATACAAATAATTATCCTTTTGGGCAAAATTTCCCCAAAACGAACCACCCGTACCAAAATTTGTTTGGTCTTCTATTACAAGGTTAGCAGGATCGGTATAGTTAATCGAAAACAGTGTGAGCATATTGCCAAAATACAGGGCATCATCCGTGACAGATAAGCCGGCGAAATCGATACTTCCCGGTGAAATATGAAGATAGTCAAGCGCTACAGGTTCTTCAGGATTGGAAATATCATAGGATCGCACGCCCTCTCCAACGGCCACGAATAAATAAATCCCGTTCACTTCAACATCCTGGGCTTTAAAAAGCCCGGTATAACTGACCAATTCCGGATTTGCAGGGTCGCTAATAGAAACAACAGAAAAGCCGTTCCAGTCGGCAATAAAAACATAATCACCCTGTATAACAAAATTGCAGGAAAACCCAGGAGTCCCTATCCTGCCAATAGGAAAAGGGTTCGCCATATCAGAGATGTCATAAATATTGAACCCGTAATAATCGGTGAAGTACAAAGTATTGCCTTCTTTAAATGAAGAGGAATGCGGGTTCAGATCCATATTGCCCGTGATTAACGACTCGCTGTGAACCAAAAACCCGTTATTGCCCCAAAACTGTGCATGAACCGATGACGCTATTGATAAAATCATGCAAAAAACCGTTATTATCTTGATGGCACTGGTAAATCTCTTTACGTTATAAAATAATTTTGTTTTCATAGCTTTGATTTTTTTTATTGAAAGTTCATTTTTGTTTAATAGGCACTTAGTGTGCAACTTTTACCAACTTGTTATCTATTTTTTTTGTTGCAGGTTCTCAACTTGTAACCCGTAACCTGCAATCTGTAACATGCAACAGTCAATTAATTCCCACCAAAGGTGGTTTTAGTTTGACACTTGTTTTGAAATAACATAGAAACTCTTTACCAAAGTAACTTATTCTTTTTAACGCGACAAAATTTTATCCCATAACACGACCATTACATGCTAGTATAAGAACCCTTACAATAGCCTTACATAATTTGTATAAACCTGATGCAGAATGAATAACAAGGCCGTTTATGTTAAAACTATTTATGCCCTGGTAATGTATAAATAGCGTTTATCAGGAGTTAATAGTGTTATATCTTGTAAACCATTTGCTGTTTTCTGTAAAATGCCGGAATAAGACGATTATCTTGTCAGGCTTATTTCCTCGTAAAAAAATATTTTCTACACGTATTTTGACAGGAATACGGAAATGATCGCATCCTCTCCTGATATACCAAGTTTTTTCCTTAACCTAACCCGGGCAATCTCTACGCTCGAAACGCTGATATGTGTAATAGCTGCTATCTCCTTGGAAGAAAGATTTAAAAGCAAAAAGGCGGCAAGCCGTTGTTCTTTTTGTGTTAGCTTAGGAAAATCGTGCCGGATGTTTTTCATGAAATTTGGATGAACCTCATTGAAGCTTTTTTCAAATGAAGCCCAAATATTCTCATTCGCATTGATGTATAAATCACTGATTATGCTATTAATCAGGTCAAGGTTTCCCTTTTTAAAGTCCGGTTTAGCTTTTCTAAGTTTTTTAACCAACTGGAAATTAAGCTCATTTTTATTGGCCAGTTGCAAAAGCTGAGAGGTCAGTTCCCTCGATTTGACTTGCATGAGTTCTTCCAGTCGTTTCTTTTCAATATTGAGTTTCTCGTTTTGTGCCCTTATTTTCTTTTGCCGCGCTTTTAAGATCAAGAGTATGGAAACAACAAGAATCACAAGGATAATAAGCGATAAAATAATTGTCAATAATTTGAATTTTTGGGCATTGTATTTCAAAGACTGAACTTTTTTATCCTTCTCGAACTGGAATCGCATCTCCTGCATGGCCATTTTTTTCACCTGGTCTTTGTCGAAAAGAGAATCCTTGATAATATTCTCTTTTTCAAGATACTGGAATGCCTTTTTATAATCTCCTTGCAGTATGTAGTAATCTTTCATTATGGCATAAGATTTATCCAAATTTGATAACCATCCTGATTTTTCACCTAACTCAATTGACCAGGTTGTATAAAAAAAACAAGAATCATTTTCCCCAGCCATAAGTTTTAATTTCCCGATCTTTGATAAGATCCAGGTCTTTCTACTAATATCACCCGTCGTATCAGTAAGTGATAATGCCTTGTGGTAATACCAATCTGCTTTTGGCAAGGCATTGATCCTGGAATAAATTTCCCCCATATTGCCAAAAATAATAGCGAGCAATTCAATATTCCCGCTGTATTCATTCATTTTTTCTGCATTCTCAAAATAATGTATTGCCAACGAATCCTTGCCAAGTTCTGTATAAATCAAGCCAATATTGTTATTTATCTTAACGAGGGAATGGGTATCTTTTATTTCCTCGTAAATTTTTTCCGCATGAAAAAAATTATAAAGTGATTTATCAAAATCATTGATCTTGGATTTTATTATTCCAAGAATATTATAGCAATTAGCAATATTGCCCGAGTCTTTTTCAGCTTCAAAATAAGGAAGGGTTTTATAAATAAAATAGGCCGAAAGATCATATTCCGACTCGGAATAGAACCTGCCCAGAGCGTACTCAGCCACGGCCACCCCGCGTTCGTAATTTAATTTGTTTGAAAGATAAAGCGCTGAACGATAGGTTTTCTCGGCAAAGGATGGATCAGAGTAGTAATAACTGTCAGCCAGCATCAACAGTTTATTCACTTTGATCGTGTCGCTATCACTTTTGGCCAGTTCGAGAAGCAAACTATCTTTAGAATTATTACCACTTGTAATGAGAAACGAAAACAAGAAAAGAAGTGTGAGCAGCGATTTCATCTTTTTTATTCTTGAAACAAAATTAACAAACATTACCTTTGACATACAAATAAATGATCATCAATTAAAGTAAGACACAGGTAAACAAAAGAACATGGTGATTATTTAGCTGTGACGTATATTTCATCATTGTTAAATAAATTACTAAAATTGAATATCTAAATCCGAATTTCTAAATCCTAAACAATACCAAATGACAAAAGCACAAAATTCAAAACCGTATGTTCTGTAGGAAATCCTTTGTTTTGAACTTTGGTTATTTGAGTTTTGAATTTGTTTAGAATTTAGGATTTGGTGCTTAGGATTTAATATGAAGAAAAACATTTGTATG
>DAOWEV010000051.1 GCA_030638325.1 Bacteroidales bacterium | reverse complement strand
TGACGGTAGGCGGTTGACTTAAACAAATAAACGAATAAACGAATAAACAAATAAACAAATACATGACTATTATAGAAAAAATTATCGCCAGCCATTCCAGGTATGAAACCGTTAAGCCGGGTGACATTGCAGATATTGAGATCGATGCCAGGGTAGCACGGGATTTCGGGGGACCTAATGTGGTAAAAAACCTGATCAACAATAAGCTGAAAGTCAAAGACCCGGAGAAAACATTTTTTACCTTCGATACCAACCCGGGTGGGTCGGACCAGAAATATGCAGCCAACCAGCATTTCTGCCGGCAGTACGCCCGCGAGAACGGGATCAAAGTATATGATATCAATACCGGAATAGGGACACACCAGGCTATCGACAAAGGACTGGTAAGGCCCGGGGGCACTTTTATCTCCACCGACTCTCATGCTAATATCATGGGAGCTGTTGGCGCTTTTGGGCAGGGAATGGGCGATCAGGATATTGCGGCAGCATGGGCCAACGGCTCGATCTGGTTCAAGGTTCCCGAATCCGTCAGGATCAATTTGTATGGAAAAAGGCCTGGCAATGTCTCAGCGAAAGATATAGCGCTGAACCTGCTGAATATCTTCGGGGCGAACAAGCTGCTGGGTTATTCAGTTGAACTATACGGGGAAGAGGTTGAAGATCTTTCCCTGGACGAACGTATCACCATCTCTTCCATGGCAACGGAAATGGGGGCCATCATCCTCCTGATACCGCCAACCCCGAAGATCATGGAGGAACTTGAACAGCGGTCCGGAAAGAAGTCCGAAGCCGTCTTCGCCGATGAGGATGCACAATATTTAGAGGTGTTTGATGTCGACCTGGGAAAGTTCCGGCCAATGATAGCGAGGCCGGGCCGTCCGCATGACGATGTAGACCTGGAAAAAGTAAAATATACCAAGATCGACTCAGCCTTTATTGGCAGTTGTACCAACGGCAGGATCGAAGATCTTCGCATTACAGCTACAATCCTGAAAGACAATAAAGTGGCTCCAGGAGTAGTGCTTAAGATCGTTCCTACAACCGACAATATCTGGAAGCAAGCCCTTGATGAAGGCCTTATCAGGATCTTCAAAGAGGCTGGTGCGCTGGTCTCCAATGCCGGTTGTGCAGGCTGTGCCGCCGGCCAGGTCGGGCAAAATGGGCCCGGGGAGATCACCATCAGTACCGGAAACCGGAACTTTGCAGGCAAACAGGGCAAAGGAGAGGTTTACTTAGCCTCTCCAGCAACAGTAGCCGCCTCAGCCGTAGCCGGATATATTACCGGAATGGACGATATTCCTGCTGAACCAGCTGTTTTCGAAAGACCTGAAACAACCGGTGTGGCCGGACCAACTGAAAAGCGGAAAGCTCCTGCTGAAAAACTTACTGTTGCTGAAGGCAGGGCATGGCTAATCCTGCAAGACGACATCGATACCGACATGATCTTCCACAACCGCTACCTTACCATTACGGATATAGCCACCATGGGACAGTATACCTTTGATAACCTGGAAGGCCATACCGACTTTGCGAAAAAAGTCCAGCCCGGTGATATTCTTATCACCGCAAAGAACTTTGGAGCCGGAAGCTCCAGGCAACAGGCCGTTGACTGCTTTAAGTCCTTAGGCATCAGTTGTATTCTTGCAGAATCTTACGGCGCCATCTACGAAAGAAACGCTGTGAACGCAGCCATGCCTGTGCTGGGTTATGATCCTGAAGCCCTCAAAGAAATTGATCTGAAAGAGGGCGACAAGCTCCGGGTTGATTACCGTACCGGTGAGATCACCAACTTACGTAATGGTATGACTTCAGCAATAAGGGGATTCTCTGATGTTCAATATGAGATCTATAAAAGAGGGGGGCTTCTTTTTTAGCATATATTATTCCTAACGCAACACAAAGCTGCAATCAAATTGATTAACGATTAACGATTGTAGATTAACGATTTCAGATTTTTTTTCACACTATCGTTAATCTTCAATCGTAAATTGTAAATTGTAAACATATTATAACGAAGTAAACTCCGTCTTAATCTTAATATATCCCGGGTATTCAATTGCCTGCCCACTAACATAGATGGTTGGTTTTGCCTTCAACATGATCCTGGTGGGCCTGTTTCCCGTACCAGCCAGATTGAGGGCGAAATTTATTACGGCATCGGCCGATTCGCCTGTCAGGACTTCCATCAGGTCAAGATGTATTCCCACCGGAATAGTGGTAACACCGCCATCAGGCGGGATCTCAATCCTCTCATTGACAAGTCCTTGAGTTATTTCAATATCATCGATATAAAGAACCCAGTCCATCCTGTTCATGGCAGCTACCCCGGAATTGGGATTCCGCGCCTGAACATTTAAACTGAACAACAATGGCAAAGAGCCATTTGCGACTGCAGAGCTGATCTTTAGCACATCCATCAAATCCAAATCATCATAGGAATCAACATGCTGGAAGTTAATACCTGCTAAAGTGACATCCTCAACAGTATATAACCTGAATTCACATTTCGAAAGCCTGGATATTTCAGATGCCTGCTGCAACACATTACAGGATGACATCGCTAAAACTAACAACTGGACGATAATTGCTTTTATAAACTTCATGCCTGAATATTAAATTCTAAATTATAAATTTTAAATTATAAATGCTTTGTAAGAAATTCTATAGGGATTATAGTGTTAAAAGTACTAAAATACTTCACCGGGATGAATCGAAATTTTAAATTTTAAATTTATTTTTAAATTACTTCAGGCGCTTTTTACTTTAGCCTGAATAATTCACAAACTTTATGTTAAGAGCTATCAATAGTCCCGCCTTTCAAGGCGTGGATTGAAAAGCAAGTAACGCAGCCCTCTTCAAAATTCTGGAAATTTTATTTTTTACTTTTATAAAATTTCCAGAATTTTGAAGAGGAGGTAAATGGGCAACAATCCTTCCCCGCCCTAAAGGACGGGGCTATTGAAATTCTATTAATCAACAGTTTGTGCATAATGCAACTTAGTTCACTTTTAGTACAAAATAGTACCATAAAAAGAAATAGCTTTGTAGGTCAAACAAGCCGGCATGATGCTTTTTATCAAAAGAGAAAACAGGGACCCCTATATTAATATCGCTACCGAGGAGTATGTGTTAAAAGAGATAGAGGAAGATACATTCATGATCTGGCATAACAACCCTTCAATTATCATAGGCAAACATCAAAATACAGCCCGTGAGATCAATCATGCCTTCGTTGAGCAACACAAAATCCCTGTCATACGAAGGATAACCGGAGGTGGAACTGTCTATCACGACCCGGGAAACATCAATTATTCATTCACATCCAGGGGAGACAGGAAAAAACTCATCGACTTTAAAAAGCACACCGGACCCATCCTGGATTTTATGAAAGAAACCGGTATCAATGCATCATTTGAAGGAAAAAGCAATCTCTGTATTGATGGCCTGAAATTCTCGGGCAATGCAGCACATGTGTACAGGGATAAAGTCCTGCACCATGGCACGCTTTTATTCAGCACAAACCTGAATATGTTGGAAGAAGCCATTCAGACTCATGAAGAACGGTACATTGATAAATCCGTCAGGTCGATCAGAAGCAGGCTTACAAATATTTCTGACCATTTGCCATATCCCATGACCGTTGAGGATTTTATGCAGAAGATCTTTAAGTTTTTGATTGGATATTTCGATATAACCCAGCCTTATGAGCTCACCAAAAAAGATTTGAAAAGAATAGAAATACTTGCAGCAGAAAAGTACCGAAGAAAGGATTGGAATTTCGGTTATTCACCAAAATATGAATTTAAGAATAAGCTGTATTATAATGATGAATGCATTAATATTCAGATCTTTACAAAAAACGGCCTTATAAATAAAGCCGTGATCGAAGATGCTAAGGGAATGAGATATTACCATATTGAAAATATCTTAACTGATCTCCAACATATCAAACTTATTATCAGGAATGAATTGAAAATTCATACATTTGAAGATGATACTGAAAACTATTTATCAGAGCACCTGGCGGATCATTTATTTTGACTAATCATTTTATTTGAATATCGATTAACGATTAACGATTAACGATTTTAGATTTAATTTCAAATCGTAAATTAAAGCAATAGCTACTTAATATACAGATTCAAACTATACTTTGAATGTCAATTACAGGTAACTTCAATAAGCTTGCGAATACCATTGACGGTGATGTGTTTACAGGGGAAGCGATCCGGCTGATGTATGCCACGGATGCTTCGGTATACCGGGAAGTACCTGTAGCTGTTGTTCGTCCCCGGAATAAGGAAGACATCATCCGGCTCGTAAATTTTGCGAGGGAACAGCATACATCCCTGATCCCGAGGGGTGCAGGCACATCACTTGCCGGTCAGGTAGTGGGAAATGGCATTGTGGTGGACATTTCGCGGTATATGACAGCCATACTTGAGATCAATGAGAAGGAGCAGTGGGTTAGAGTAGAGCCTGGAGTAGTGCTGGATGAGCTAAACCAGGCACTTTTTCCGTTCGGGCTGTTCTTTGGGCCGGAAACCTCCACTTCAAACCGCTGCATGATCGGGGGTATGGTGGGTAATAATGCCTGCGGTGCACATTCATTGATCTATGGTAGCACAAGAGACCATTTATTATCTGTAAAGATGATTCTCTCAGATGGCTCAGAGGCTGAATTCAACCAGATCTCAAAGGAAGAATTCAGAAAGAAGTGTGAAGAAAGCAGCCTTGAGTCGAATATCTACAGGAATATCAGGACCATTCTTTCCAATGAACAAAATCAGCAGGAGATCCGGAAAGAATTCCCCGACAAGAAAATAAAAAGAAGGAACACCGGATACGCTATCGATCTTCTGCTGGATACAAACCCATTTACAGAGGGAGCTGAAAAGTTCAATTTCTGTAAGCTGATTGCAGGTTCTGAAGGAACCCTGGGATTTATGACTGAGATCAAACTTCATCTTGTGCCCCTCCCCCCTGCTGAAAAAGCCCTGGTATGTGTGCATTTTGATACCCTGGAGCAAGCTTTGAAGGGAAACCTGCTTGCCCTGAAACATAAACCCGGGGCAGTCGAACTGATGGATAAAACCATCCTGAACCTGACGCGGGATAATATTGGGCTGAGAAAAAACCGGTTTTTCCTGGAGGATGAGCCGGGCGCAATTTTGATCGTGGAATTTGCCAGGGACACCCGGGAAGAAATTGATGAAATAACATCAAAACTTGAAAAAGACCTGCAAAATGCAGGGCTGGGATATCACTTTCCTGTGATCTCAGGCGATGACATTCAAAAAGTATGGGCGCTTCGCAGAGCCGGCCTCGGAGTGCTTTCGAACATGCCGGGTGACTCGAAGCCGGTTTCCGTTATTGAAGATACTGCTGTGCTTCCGGAAGACCTGCCGGATTATATTATGGACTTCAATATAATCATCGAGAAGCATGGCCTGGAATGTGTTTACCACGCCCATATTGCTACCGGAGAACTGCACCTGAGACCTGTCCTGAACCTGAAAGATCCTGAACATGTCGAATTGTTCCGCACACTGGCAAGGGAGATCGCAGTCCTGGTCAAAAAATACCGTGGATCCCTGAGTGGGGAGCACGGCGATGGCCGCCTGAGAGGTGAATTCATCCCGGTGGTGATAGGACAAAAGAACTTTCAGCTACTGAAAGAGATCAAACAGGCCTGGGACCCCGGCAATATTTTTAATCCGGGAAAGATCACTGGCACTCCCCGCATGAATACGGGCCTGCGGCATCAGCGAGGCAGGAAGGTCAGGGAAATAGAGACCTATTTTGACTTTTCTGAAGAGCAAGGTGTTATCAGGGCTGTCGAAAAATGTAATGGTTCGGGCGATTGCAGAAAGTCGGAGGTTATCGGGGGAACCATGTGCCCCAGTTATATGGCTACCCGTGACGAAAACGCTGCAACAAGGGCAAGGGCCAACCTGCTTAGAGAGTTCCTGATCAATTCCACTAAAAAAAATCCTTTCGACCATAAAGAACTTTACGAGGTGATGGACCTGTGCCTGTCATGTAAGGCATGTTTATCCGAATGCCCTTCGAACATTGATATGACGAGGTATAAAGCTGAATTTCTGCAGCATTATTATGATGCTAATGGGGTACCCATACGGTCCTGGTTCATTGCCCACATCCCTGAATTAAACAGGCTGGGAAGCCTGCTGCCCGGGGTCTATAACTTCGCTGTCAAAAACAAACTTATATCAGGGATCTTAAAAAAAATACTCGGCTTTACATCTCAAAGAAGCCTTCCTGCCCTCTACAAAACAACCTTGCGGGCCTGGGCAAAGGCTCATTTATACGATCAAAATGACCCGGCATTACCCGGCAGAAAAATCTATCTGTTTGTCGACGAATTTACTGATTACCAAGATGTTCAGATTGGCATCAAGACCATTCAATTACTCCAGAAGCTGGGGTATGAAGTGGATATCCCAAAACACACATGGAGTGGCAGAACCTTTCTTTCAAAAGGACTTGTCAGAAAGGCAAAAAAGATTGCCAATGAAAATGTTTTATTCCTGAAAGAGATTGTGACTTCAGAAAAACCATTGATCGGAATAGAACCGTCCGGAATACTATCATTCAGGGATGAATATCCCAAACTTGTAAGTCACGAGCTTAAAGAAGCCGCTTTGGATCTGGCAGATAACTGTTTTTTGATTGAAGAGTTCCTGGCCAAAGAAGCGGCAGCCGGCAGGATCAGCAGGAAGCTTTTCACCGGTCAGAAAAAACATATTAAAGTCCACGGGCACTGCCATCAGAAATCCCTTGCTTCAGTTGAACCAACCCTGGATATGCTGTCAATCCCTGAGCATTACACCACTGAAGAGATAAAGTCAGGATGCTGTGGCATGGCAGGCGCTTTCGGTTATGAGAAGGAACATTATGAACTGTCTATGAAAGTCGGAGAGCTGGTGTTATTTCCTGAAGTCAGAAAAACTGCAGAGAATATTCTGATCGCCGCTCCGGGAACATCCTGCCGCCAGCAAATCAAGGACGGAACCGGGAGGTTGGCTTACCATCCGGTTGAAATATTGTACGAAGCCTTGATCGATAAGGACAAATAATGCAAAAGATAATTACTGATCCGAGATGGTAATTGTGTTTCCTGTCTCCAGTTCTACTTCAGCCCCCGGCTTGATCCTCAGAAGTGTACTTATATGAAGGTCTGACTTGACGATTAGTTTTTTATTGTCCATCACTCTTATGGTGCTAAAGCTCACACCCGGAACGGCCGATATTTCACAATCATAGTGATTTGGAGAATCGCCATAACGCACAACAAATCTATTGATTCCTCCGAAAGAAAAACCAGGTTCATTGATCTGCACTGCGGAAATGCTGCTTGCAGATGGTTTCCCTACAACCCTGAAGGACCCTCCGGTAATATTGCTGATTGCACCGGCCTCAACATATACCGGGCTGTAATTACCGCCTGTCCCAATGGGACTGCCTTCTCCGTATTTATGCACCAGCAATATGCCGTCATCCATTTCAAGTGTTCCACCATTCATAATGTTCAGCTGGTCATCGATTTCGAGTGTGCCATTGTGGAGTATCAGGTGGCCTCCATCCTTGATCATCAGGTCCGTCAATGCTGAATCGGCGGTACGCTGTCCCAACAACATGGTTCCTGATGAGTCGATGGTCACTATACCACCGTCACCGATCTTGATCAGGGTATCGATGCTGGTTTCCGAATTAAATGCTCCCCATACATTCACTTCTCCGTTTACAAGAACGGCGCTATGGGTGTTCAGCACGCCGCCTGACAATATGTCTATCCGTCTTGCTACATAGAACCCGCCAGGATAATTTACGGTGATCGTATCTATAAGCCTGGGATAATAATTGCACCCGGAAGGAATGGTTACATTGGAGGTTGTGAGTGGTTTGGTAAAATGCTTCCAATTAAACCTGAAGTTCCAACCGTTGGTATAGGCTCCCACCCATATGCCATAGCCCAGGGCAGTATCTCCACTGCTGCTGAAACTGAAGGCATCATTTGCACCTCCGGAGAATATTAAAGCATTATAAATATAATCCTCAAAGACAGATTTCGAGAAGCCATCAAATCCACCGCCTGAGCAGTAATCCACCTGGTCGTTCAGTGCTGAACCCGAGGACGACTTTGCAAAGCCATCCATTAAGCCACCGGAACAATAGCCCAACTGGGAGTTAAAGGGTTCTCCGTTGTGTATTGCCACTGCAAATCCATCATCTGTTCCGCCGTCACAATACTCGGATTGGATATTAAGCGGTTCGCCCAGGTTGGTGGATAGTGAAAACCCATCATATGAACCACCTTCACAGTATTCGGCCTGATCGACCAATGGTTCCCCGCTGTTAGTGCTCATTACAAAACCATCTGCTCTTCCTCCCTTAAATTGCGCAAACAATAATAAAGGGAACAACAGAATCAATATAGAAAAACTGAACCTAAACATTTTGCAGGATAATTAGTCTGCAGTACGAATTCCACGTCCACTGGTCCACCTGGCCCTGGCATTAGGTTGAACCCTAAAGTCATCCCGGTCTGATATCATCCAGTCTCCGCCAGTTGTTGAGAAAAAATTTCCTCCTCTCAGGCAGGCTCCGGCAGCATCTGAGATCCCATACTGGCCGCCGGTCCATGTACCATTGGCCACTGTCAGGTCATCATTGCCATTGATGCCGGGCCAGTGATGCACATTGCCATCACCATAATAGGTTATGATACCGTCTCCATGAAGGCCTGTATATGATTGGCCTGCCGTACTATAGGCCCCAACAACCATCTCGGTCGTATTGCCACTCATCTCCATGATACCATAATAAGTACCACCCGATTCCTGTCTGGTATTTGGGTTACCACTTGCAGCAAAAATGCCGCACCTGAAAATGACGCCTCCGGTACCCTGCTTCATATTTGCATTTCCCGCATTAACAATTGGATTGGACACCTCCTCCAGCTGTGTTCCCCTGTTGGTTGCATTTAATATGTAGGACACATAAGGCCAGTTGTAATTTCCCCATGCATATTCATGAATAACCGGGGTATTTGTTCCACGACATGCCTTCTCAAATTCCAGTTCGGTCATAGGTCGCAATCCTGACCAGTCGAGATAGGCAGCGAAATCCGACCAGGTTATTTGATTGCAGGGCAGGTTCTCACCATCGCCATTTTCAATGGCAGCAGCAGATAAGTAACATGAAACTATAAAGGGTGCAGTGACTTGTGATGCATCAATATAAATCCCATTCCTGAATAAAGGATTAGCGCCACTTACCATCACATAGTGATTAGAAGTAGAAATAACGGAAAGGTCCGATTTCGTACGGCGATCTTGTTGGAAATACGTGAGTGTGTTCAGGAATTCGACATATTGCTCCTGGCTCATTTCATATTTCATGCAATAAAAAGCATCGTGCCCTTTGGGATAATCAGCTTCCAGAGGCGTGGCACCTTCAAAACCATTTCCATAAGTTGCGTCAATAACGGCTGACCAAAGATCCGTAGCGCCACCTCCGAGAGAAATGGCAGCCTCGCTGGTTACCTCGTAAGCTGCTGAGTTATCATTTCCAACATGAAAGCGGTATATAGCGCCTCCATCACCTAAATAGAAATCTTCTTCAGGCACATATACCATTTCAATGGCGAAAATCCTGACCTCAATAAATGCATCATCGTTTATCCCTGCTGCACCGTAATCCCATTTCAGCCGGATATTGTCCCAGTTGTTGGATCCACCCCCTATGACAGACCGGTAAAAAAAGGCACCCAGGCTGTCGGCGCTCACATCAATTGCACATCCGGAGGGCACGGTATAACCTGCCTGGTTGATAAGTACATGTTGCCATTCGGTGCCTCCCACGCTGAATTTAACAAACACCCAGGCGGCATCCCAGTTGTACGGTATAGTCGTTCGACGCCAGGAACCGTTCCAACTCAGATCAAACTCGATCATTACCGTTTGATCTACAATGACCTGGTTTTCGAGACTTACATTCTCAACATTGATATTGAAGGCATTTACCGTTAAATACGGCATTAAAGCAATACATAGGATCAGGAGGTAGTTTTTCTGTTTCATAGTTCTGGTTTTTGGTAAATTGATGATTTTTTAACTGCCAAAGATATAAAAATATCGAAATACGGAAAACAGGAAAGAATCAACCACAATAGTCACACCAGGACACATTAGGCACTTAGGGTGGAACTTTTACCAACATGTTGTCTGCTTTTTTGTTGCAGGTTGCAAGTTGCAGGTTGCAGGTTTTCAACTTGCAACCTGTAACATGCAACAGTCAATTAATTCCCACCAAAGGTGGTTTTAGTTCGACACTTGTTTTGAAATAACATAGTATCTTTTTGGGAATTTAGCATACCTGTTTTGTGCAATGCATGACCCAAAATAAAAACCAACCCTAATAGAATAAATAGTTACAGAGAGAATTTTTTACACATGCGAAAAACAGGAGATGTAATTAGATATTGTATTTGATTTTTTAGACTGGGTTGTTTTTCGAAAGTCCCGTTAGGGACTACATATCGGTAGATAATATATCCCATTGTTAACATCAAGTGCCGTCAGGCACGAAATAATTTGTATCAACAGGTTTAAAAAGGTAGTTATTGTTATAATCAATCCCAAATTGTTATAATAGTTCAATATATTCTTCTTTCCATCTGCTATGAATAATACAAGACCTGTTTTAAACTGAAAAAACGACATGTATGTGTATTTGCCATATTATTTAACATTTCGTTCCTACGGAACTTTCTTCCTTATGACTGTTTTTATTTCTACCAATATTTTGTTCCTAACGGAACAGAACAGAAACGTTTTTATTAAATCTGATTGAAACCAACATGATCCTACATCCTTCCAAAAAGTTCTGGTCCAATTATCATAATATTATTGCTCCTGTTTCGAGTCCTGCTTTTTCTGAAATACATACTGCAGGTTCAGCATGCAGCACCCAAAAACAAGAATTTTTCAGAGATTAAGCATTGTTTTCCAAAGATTTAAGAATTAGTAGTTTTTAGCTCGCACAAAACAGGAAAATATTGAAATGCGGTAAACAGGAAAGAATCAACCACAATAGTCACACCAGGACACATTAGTATCCTTTTGGGAATTTAGCATATGGTTCAGTGATTTATCGTATTAAAAACGCTGCGAGGTCTTGCCGACGCTCGCAGGTTTCAGCTCACATGATTGATTAGCTTCTTGAATTTTGACGGAAAATTTCTCATCACTCACATCTCCCCCTCTCCCCTTCACCCTTTCGCCCCCACGACTAACGCTTCACATCTCAACTCTCTCGCCATTCCTCAGTCTCTCAGTCCCTCAGTCTCTCAGTCCCTTAGTCTCTCACATCTTCGGTCTTCAGACTTCGGACATTTCATCTCAACTCTCAACTCTCAACTCTCAACTCTCACGCCTCACGCTTCACCCCTCACTATATATCAATCTCCATCCCATCTTCAGCAACAATTGTATTGGGGAAAATATCAACGGCCTCCTTAAGCAATGCTTCTGTTTCCCTGTACCGGGCTGAGAAATGTCCAATGATGAGTTTACCAGCTCCGGCTTTTTTAGCAATCGTTGCTGCCTCCAAAACGGTGGAGTGAAGTTTTTCATGTGCATTATCAGCCAATTCATGAGTAAATGTAGCTTCATGGTAAAGGACATCCACCCCTTTGATCACAGGTATGATGTCCTCAAAATAAGCTGTATCAGTGCAATAAGCATAAGAGCGCACCCGGGGCGGGGCAATCGTGATATCCTCATTCTTATAGACAATCCCTTTGTCATCAATATAGTCATGGCCATTCTTGATGCGCTCAAATTCCGGTATAGGAATGTCATGATTGCCGGCAAAATCTTTCCTTATCCCCCGACTCAAAGGCTTTTCCCGGATCAAAAAGCCCCAGGTGGGGATACTGTGTTTTAAAGGGAAAGAAGTTACTGTGATCCTTCCGTCGTCCAGAAGGAGTTCCGTAACATCAGCATCGACAGTTTTGAATATCAGGGGATAAATTAGTGTGGTCTTGCTATGATGAAGCTGGATATCTATGATCTCTTTCAGGCCGGGAGGGCCGAACAATGTTAACTCCTTCTGCCTTCCCAGCAAATGCATGGAAGTAAGCATGCCGATCAGTCCAAAGTAATGATCACCATGAAGATGTGTAATAAAAATATATTTTATCTTATGAAGGCGCTTTCTGAAAGTAATGATCTGTATCTGAGTGCCTTCTGCACAATCCAGCAGTATCGCACATTCTCTCACACTTACCAGTTGAGCGGTGGGCTTTCTTTCTATGGTCGGGATGGCAGCTCCGCTGCCGAGTATAGTCACGGAGAACTTCACGGGAGTAAAGTTAGTAAAAAAAGGTGAGGCTAAGGTAAAAGCATAGCTTTCTCCTCAGCCTCACCCTGATATAAAAAGATTGATCTACTCCTCTTTTTTCTCTTCGCTTTTTTCTTCTTTTTTCTCTTCGCTCTTTTCTTCTATTTTCTCTTCTGTCTTCTCCTCTTTTTTCCCTTCGATTTTCTCTTCGCTCTTTTCTTCTATTTTCTCTTCTGTCTTCTCCTCTTTTTTCCCTTCGATTTTCTCTTCGATTTTTTCTTCTTTTTTATCCGCTTCTTTCTCTTTCTTTGGTTTTACCTGTGCTTTTGGCTTTTCCTGCTTCTCTTCTTTTTCCATATCTTTTTTCAGTGTAGCCAATGCTTCAAGGTCTCCAAGTGTAGTCTTCTCAAGCTTGTCATGGATCTTTTTAACAGCCCGCTTGGTCGTCCTGGATTCTCTCCTGGCCCTGGAATCTTCCTTGTCTTTGGCGGACCTTGTTTCTTCCTGATGGATACGTGAATGCGACAGGATGATCTTTTTATTCTGCTTGGAGAATTCCAGCACTTTAAAATCAAGATTATCATCTTGCTTAACCGTGGTACCATCTTCCTTGATAGCATGACGCATGGGCAAGAAGCCTTCCACACCATATGGCAGGGAAATAATGAAACCTTTATCTGATGCGGTGGTTACCGTTCCTTTATGAATCGAACCGACCGTAAACACAGTTTCAAATACGTCCCATGGATTTTCTTCCAGTTGTTTATGTCCAAGACTGAGGCGTCGGTTATCGGCATCAACATCCAGGACAACCACATCGATACTTTCACCTATCTTGGTAAATTCAGCAGGATGTTTGATCTTCTTTGACCATGACAGGTCAGAAATATGAATAAGTCCATCAACACCTTCTTCAAGTTCAACAAAGATCCCAAAATTGGTGAAATTCCTGACCGTTGCCTTTTGCTTGGAGTTCAGCGGATATTTATCCATAATATTTTCCCATGGATCCGGGATTAACTGTTTCATGCCCAACGACATCTTTCTTTCTTCACGATCCAGTGTAAGGATTACGGCTTTCACCTCATCTCCTATCTTCAGGAAATCCTGTGCAGTACGCAGGTGCTGCGACCAGGACATCTCTGAAACATGGATCAATCCTTCAACGCCTGATGCTATCTCAACAAAGGCGCCGTAATCGGCAATCACAACAACCTTTCC
>DAOWEV010000165.1 GCA_030638325.1 Bacteroidales bacterium | reverse complement strand
AAGAATAAGGGTAAACGCTTCTGTTCCATGAGAAATATTTTAAAATTGTTTAGTAAAAAGGAAAGTTGAAAATCATTCTTTTTCTTCTACCTCTTTCGGTTCTTCAGGGGTGTATTCCGGTTTTTCAAAAATAGCATCATCTATCTCCACATTGAAGGCAACCGAATCAATGACAAGCTGGCGTTGAACCTGTCCACCCATAACAATATCTATGTTGTAAGCCATGACCACTCCTTCAAAAGGTTTATAATTGCTGAAGATTGTTTCCACCTCCACTTCGCTTCCCTGAACCTGCATTTTTACTGTGGATTTCAGGATGACAAAATTCTCTGCATCAATATAATTTTTATAGGTATCTCCGTCGCTGTCGGTTTGCTCAATGACAAACACTTCTGTGCCCTCCATATCTTCCGTACCGATCAGTTTGGTTTCATAACCTTTGTCTTTGTAATTGTATAACATTCCCGTGATGTCTGCCTGCACCTGCATACCTTTAAGCTGTGGGCCGCTCAGCTCAGTAGGTTTCAAGCTGCCTGTCCAGGGCATGACGATCCAGGCTTGCTCACCATTGTATACCTGTTTCATTAACTGGCCCTGCACCGGGACTTCCAGGTAAAATTTACCTTCATCTGTAATGATGTTTTTAAAGGGTGTCTCCATCCCCATCTGGACGGATTTGCCTGTGGCCAGCATATTTTTTACTTCAGATAATTTCTCCATACCCGTAACCTCATAGTAATTTTCAAGGACCTCATCCAGATCCTGGGCTGAAGCTGAAAACAAGGCAGCCACTAATGCGCCGATAATTAATGTAATGATCTTTTTCATGTTCAATGATGAAATGCTTAAATGCTTGAATGATTAAATGCTTAAATGGTTAATTGTTCACTGTTAACTGTTAATTGTTCACTGTATTCTGTATCCTGATTACAAAAGTAACAGATTATAACAAAAATCATGCATCAAAATACAATCAAATGATTGTAAGTGTATTATAATAGTGTATTTTTAAGTAGCCGGCTTCATGTGTTCGTTTTTGAACAAACTTTAGTACGATAGCGAACAGTACAGATATTATCAGTTTTAATACCATATTATCGGTACTGGCATCATGGCATTAAACAATTTATTTGTAACTTTATCACCTGAAATACCCGGAAAAGACTTTTTGAACAAACCAGGCATGAAAAGCCTCATTAAATATTTGCTTCTGATAATAGTATTCTTTGTTTCCATACAGGCTTTCAGCCAGGGGAATCCACGCATTAAGATTTTTCACCTGAATGACGAAAGATTTCTTGAATATGTACGGGACAGCTTATTTGCCGGGGGTGGCCAGATGACGGAAATTGAGTACCGGGGAATGACGGATGGCAGGGATATTTTTAAATTCGGGGCCGATATCGGGCTTACCGAGGGGATTATTCTTTCAAATGGTTATGTGAATACCACCGTAATGGATGGTGGGAACAATAAGCACGGGAGCACAAGCAAATCCTGAACGAGACAGCCTGGGGCCTTATGAAACCCTTCGTGATGATGATATGGATTGGCTGATGGGAAAGATTGCCGGTGAAAACAAACCGGATACTACCGTGGACCCTTCTGTAATTACATTCAAATTCAAACCATACTACAGTACGATAAAACTGAAATATGTATTTGCTTCCGAGGAGTATAAATATGATGTCGGAGGGCCCGGGGGAGGAAAAAGGGCAGAGGATGTTGACAGGACCGGTGAAGCAAAGGCCGATATCATGGGTATATTTGTAAAAAGATTCCCCTCTCAGCAAGACGCTGATATGGTGGTTTCAATAACTGGTAATACATGGCCTGGACAACCCAATAAATCACCGGTATGCATTAAGTTTGTGAATCACAACGTTAATGAATATGCATATAATACCAACAAGGATGAATCGTTTATTTTCGATGGATTTACCGACCCTTTAAACATTGATTGCTGGAAAGTTGATGTGACTCCCTGCCAGACATACTGGATCAAGATCGGGGTTGCTGATTATCCCAATGGTGATCCGGTTCCCGGACAGCATTTCACGTTGAGTCACCAGATCAATTCGGCTGTTTTCCTGGAAGCAGGCAGCCTGATAAGCGGAGCAGGAATGGAATGGGAAGTATCAGGCCAGATAGATAACCAGGATTTTGAAAATGATACTGCCCTGGTTGAAGGAGGCTGTTCCAATATGATAATCACCCTGGCCAAGAATGTACCTACACTTGATACGGTCTGGCTCCGTTTCAAGATCGATGGCGCCGATACCTCAGAATATACCGTTATTCCAGCGCCAAAGGATGATTCTTTACTCGGCATCCCTCCGGGGGCTTATGAATTCAATTACATGATCACCGCTATTGATGATGGAATACCGGAAGGAAACGGACAGGAACCCTGGAAGTTCCGGTATCAGATGAACCCCTGTGATATACCTGGCGGTGGCGGATGGGGAACAGGAAGCCAGGGCTATTCCGGAACAATATTTTTCAAGGTTTTTGACTATGAGCCGCTGGTGAGCGCCACCAAAACTTACGGCCCTGTTCCGTCCAGTATCTATTACTGCGGCAACGAGGTAACACTTAACATAACGGATATTGTAGAAGGAGGGATCCCACCGTTTAACTATATATGGTCCCAGCCTTCGACTGGCCAGATAGGCATGGGTGAAAATTTTACGGTCACCATTACCGGTAACCCGGATATTTCAATCTGTAACATCTCAGACCGCTGTACCAATCTGCCGGCATATCCTCTCGGCAAAGACTCCGTATTTGTTTACAGTACGTTGTTAGCCCAGGCTAGCCCCGCTTTTCAGTTATGTGAAAACCTGAATTGGCCCATCACCATTGAAAATACAAATGTAGGGAATGACTTTACCGTAGCCTGGTATTTTCAGGGGAACCTGGTTGGGACCAGCCTGGTCTATACCGTTAGCTGGGATGATTATTACCAGTATTATGGCGTCCTGGATACCCTCTATTTCAACTATGTTGTAACCGATAATTGTGGAAACACAACAACCGGGAGTGTCATTGCCGTGTGGGACCCTATCGTGCAGATCTCCGGAACGCCGGTTATCTGCCTCGGTGAAGAAATGGTGTTGACATGTACTCAGGGGCAGTCATATCAGTGGTATATGAATTCTGTGTCGCCCGGCAACCTGATTCCCGGGGCCACTTTCATCAATTACAATTTTACACCCTCAGCAGCCGGGCTCTACACCGTGTGTGTAGAGATCATCAATGCCTGTAATGAGCCTGCTTCGACCTGCTTCGACTTCGAGGTTTCTGAACTGACCTGCGATATCCTTATGAACGGAGCAACTGATTTTACAGTTTGTCCCGGCCTGGCATTTGACCTGGAAGAGATGAATGCATTTACCGACTGGCAATGGAGCTGGTCCGATAACGGCCAAACGCATACGGCTATTGGGAAAATTATTCAATTGTCGCTGCTCGACCCCGGCTTGCATCAGATTACCGTTTCGGCATACAATGAACATGGGTGTTTCGATGAACGCCAATTTCCGGTCACGGTTTTCCCGTATACGCAACTACAGCTATTTACAGAATTCGAATCCGTGTGTTCAGGCTATCCCACACAGTTGAGCGCTCAAAGCGCCATCAATGCGGTATCATATAACTGGACAGCAGACCCTCACGACAATTCGCTGACCGGCCAGCAAAATGACCCGGCCCCAACTGTCACACCTGCACAAAATACTGTTTACACCTGTGCTGTTACAGATGTAAACGGATGCCAGGGTGAAAAGACTATTGCGGTGGAGGTGCGCCCGCCGATCACCGGATATATCGCGGCAAACCCTGCTGCTTCCTGTATATACGATGAGGTACGGATGGCCTTTGCAGGCATCGCACAATCCTATGCCACCTACGCATGGACTTTTGAAGGTGGTGATCCTCCCGCAGGTTCTACTCCACAATTACAGGTAAGATGGAATGAGCCCGGTATCAAGAACATAACTCTTGTCATTGATGAGCCGGGATGTACTGAGACTTTTAATTATCAGTTAACGGTTTTTCCCTTGCCACAGCCCATGATCTCGGTCGTAAATAATGCCGGGTGCTCCCCGCTGGAGGTACAGTTCCAGAACGAATCCCAGGAACTTGACAACCCAACATACTGGTGGGATTTCGGAGACGGGACTACTTCACAGGAATATGATCCGGTACATGTTTATGAATCTCCGGGCCTTTACGATGTTACACTGACTGTCAATAATGCTACCGGATGTGATAGCACCAAAACATTCCCGGATGTAGTTGAGGTCTATCCCTCACCGGAAGCAGATTTTATAGCAGATCCCCTGGCCGCTACCATCGATCATCCCGAAATCTCGTTTTATGAACAGATTTCAGGTAGTTTTAGCTATATCAGATGGGACTTTGGAGATGGTGATTCCTCATTACTGGAAAACCCGGTACATAATTACACTGCCCCGGGCTTTTATGATGTGAATATGTATACCGAAAGCATTCATGGCTGCTGGGATACGGTAAGTCTGCAGATCAGCATCACAGAAGAGCTGAAAGTGTATATTCCAACCGCTTTTACCCCCAATGGAGATGGCCTGAATGATTGTTTCGTGATAAAAGGGACCACGAGTGATATCATTGATAATTTCCATGTTATTATTTATCATCGCTGGGGCCAGATCGTGTACCAATCAATTATTGATAGTCCGGATTGTGTATGGGACGGGAGGGGTATGGATGGTGAGCAGGTGGCCGCAGGTACATACGTATACAAGATCTATGGAACAGACTACCGGGGGACCAAACAAAAATTTGAAGGTTTGATCACCATAGTTAAATAATTGCCCTGCAGCTAACTCATTATTCTCCCAGGACAAATACCGACAACCGGCCATCATCTAAACGGAAGTCTTTGTTTTTCATATTCCAGATATAACAAACAAAATGATCGGCATTTTCTGGTAATTCCGGGACGATCAGTCCGCTAATTAAATTATGGTCACTACCGGTCCATTCATTTTTCAGGTATGGCAAACAAATATATTGGTAACTTAGAATTTTATGATTTTGCGTCTTTATTTCAATAACTATCCAGGCCCGGTACGGCTTTTGACTGCTTTTTATAGTTAGGTCAAGACCGAAATAGAGCGACTTGCCAATTAGTGAATCAAGTTTCCCTCTTGCAATTAAAAAGTATTCTTTAGTCAATATTTCGCCCGTGGAAATTGATTTATACTCGCTGATCAGTTTTCTTCCCAGTATTTCTTTTCTTCTCATCAGATAATGATCCGAGACCGGGTCATGATAAAGGGAATCGTATTTATCCAGCACACCAGGCAAAACGGCAGGCTCAACTATCAGGTAATCCGTCTTGAGACAGGGATATTCCAGGTCATAGATCGGATTTTGACATGTCTTATACTTATAATTCAGGTAATACCAGAACAAAGTCCTCATGCGGTAAGCTCCGGTTGTTACGGGGTATTTCCCATGAATATGGTCATCTGTAATAGTATTGAAATACTTTGCAGAAATTGTTTGAGCTTTCCAGATGGTAGTGTGCGTGAGGTTAACCCCCGATAAAAAATGAACAGGTAGCAGTAAAAAAGGAACAACCACGAATGTTTTTAGCTTCATGAACCATCCGGTCCTGATCGAATCTGCCAAAAAGAAAATGCTGCCTATAAAATAAGGGACAAGATATAAAGCAGTCCGGTCTTGCGGATAGTTCACATCCAGGATATGATGTATCAGAAAAATTGCGACCAGGTTTCCGAAGAACAGGTATGGAAATATCAATACAGGACTTACAAGACCTGCAAGATGGCGATGTTTAAGAAACCAATATCCGGTCAATACCAATAGTAAAACAAAATAGAAAATGGTTATCAATATAATGACCGTATGTGTTCCTCCGGAAACAAGTTCCAGGACAGTTAAAACGCTTACTTCCCAGAAGCCGCCGGGATTGCCATAATAAAGCAATCCCTTGTCCCTCATGATAAATAAAAGTAAGGTAAAAAGAACAGCCGGTATGATTCCCAGAAAAAAGATTACCAGCATCCTGAGTGATAGATTTTTCAGGGATACCGGGCTTTTAATGATGCTGTTCAATGATAAAAGAACAATTATTATCAGAAAAGTGATGATCAGGTTCAGATTACACAACATGGCCAGGTTTATAAAGATCAAACTGGCAAGATAATGTTTCAATTGATCCTTTTTTAAGACAAGGAAGAGATGCCATAAGGCTCCGAAGAGGAAAGCCATAGCCATGCCATAGCCTCTGCAAAGTGAAAAGAATTCAATAAATATATGAGATCCCCATAAGCTCAGTAAAAATATCCATGCAAGCTTTTTATTAGCTGTTTGCTGAGCTATTTTATAGGAATAATAAAAAAACAATGGAGCTATAAGTAAATTTGGCAGCCTGATTATCAACTCGTTAAATCCAAATAGCCGATAACTGATAATGCTTAATAGTGTATTCAGGATATGGTTATTGGCATCCCATGTAGCGTAAAAGGGAATGAATTCATTAACCTGGACATAATTGAAAAATGTGGCGATCTCATCATGCACAAGGGGCACAAAAATCGCCCGTAATAAAAGATAAATCCATAGTACTATGAACAAACCTGCTGCGATGATAAGATGGTCCTGTTTGTTATTCAATGCTACTTGATGCTACACCTGTTTCAGGAATGATTTTGGCTTACAAAGTACAAAATATCTATGATTAATTTTTTCCCATAAAAAATCATGACTTTTCAAGATCATAAACTTGACTTTTTGTTTAAATTGTATTATATTTAGCGAAAATAATATATAACAAACCGGAAAGGAGGCTATATTATGATAAATAATTTTGTATGTCCTAAATGTCATGGCTATCTCCGGGTAGGAGATAACATTATTTTTATGACTAAAACCAAAAAGTGGAAGGGAGGGTTGATATTATTACATCCCGAACTCGGAAATTATGCAGCCACATATCATCCGTCTTTTAAGGTCGATGAGGGAGAACATATAGATTTTTACTGTCCGATCTGTCATCATAAACTGACCTCTTCAAAGCATGAAAACCTGGCTATGATCCTGATGAAAGATGAATCAGGAAAAACATTCGAAGTCTATTTTTCACAAATTGCAGGTGAGCAAAGTACCTTTAAACTGATTGGGGAAAATGTGGCCATATATGGTGAACATGCGCAGAATTATCTGGATTTTATGAATTTGAGTCAGATGGCATAAATCAAATTAGCATCCTGACAGAAGAAATGTATTTAACGGCGTAACTTCCAACGCCGGTGTGACCAGAGCCAGTTCTCCGGCTGTTTTAAAATCACTGATTCAAGCTTGTTTGCATATCGTTGTGTAATTTCTCCTTCTTCCAGTTCTGAAGGATTATCTGTGATTACGGATAAGTACATGGTATAATAACCTCGTTTTACCCGTTGAATATCAACATATACAACCGGTAAATTATTATTTCTTGCATGCTTTTCCGGGCCATGCAGAAAAGCCGTGTCCCTACCCAGGAAGTTAACCCAGTAAGCCTTATCCGGACTGGAAGGACTTTGATCGGCAGCCATTAAAAATACCGTTTTTGTTCCTTTATGTAGTTTAAAAGTTTTGGTCGTTTCGTATATGGAAGCAAGTGTTGTACCGGTCCGTGACCTGTTCCAACGTAAAAAACGGTCCACATACGGATTACTGAGAGGTTTGTAAAAGGCAACGATATTAAATTTAATCTGAAGCCCGGGCGACAGACTCCCCCATTCCCAATTACCGTAATGACATGGTAAAGCAATAACGCTTCTTCCCGATTCATAATACTGTTCAATAATTTCCGGATTAAGGATCTTATGCCGGTTCCGTATTTGCCGGTTGGTCATGCTAAAGCCTTTGATCCCTTCTACTGTTACATCCGTCAGGTTTCTGTATGTTAGTCGAATGAGGTGGTGAAGTTCTTTTCTTTCGAGATCAGGAAAGCATTGTTTAAGATTTTTGTAAATAACTTTCCTGCGGTAACGAAAAACACCAAACAGCAACATGTACAGCAGGTCGGAGAAGAGATAAAGCACCACAAATGGGATCAACCCTATCAGGAGAACAAAAAAGATAACAAGGAAAGCCAGCAATAAGTTTATAAAATGTTTCATCAGTGTTGATATATGAGAGCAAAAGTCTACAATTTTTACCATCATCTGTATGTTTTAGGCTGTGAATCTTCGGCAGTGATGCGTGAAGTTGGTCCAAAATGGTTTACAACTGACAATTTGATTATTTTTGCGGTTGATTGATATTGAACTTAGATGACTATGGCTGAATTTTTGAGTAAAACAGAGTATTCACTGAAATCCCTGGTAACAGGAAAGATCTTTAACGATACCGGCTGGATACTGGAGGCCCCGGGTGAAAATAAGCAAGGATTGATCCGTGCTATTTACCGTAAGAAACAAATGGATGTAAAAGATGAGCGATACGGTATCTATAAGTATGCCGACTGGCTTCCGGTGAACAGGATGTTAAAAGGCTCTTCTGCACCTGTTACCTATAAAAGTACAGGACTGGCAAAGGAGTTAGGGCTGGAAAACCTGTATATAACCTTTAGCGGGTACTGGCCTGAAAAGAAGGCCTGGATGAAAACTTGTTCATTTAAAGAAACGGAAGCCTATTCTGTGTGTGCCCGTTTGGATCCTGGACAGGAAAAGATACTTGTGGTCGCTTCCGCGGGAAATACCGCACGTTCCTTTGCGAGGGTGTGTTCCGATAATAATATTCCCCTGTTGCTCTGTGTTCCCGAAGATAATATCGATGTGTTATGGTTTGACGGACCCCTGAATGACAATGTTAAACTGATCGTCTCCCGCTCGGGAGGTGATTATTTCGATGCCATACATCTCTCAAACCTGGCCTGTTCAATCGACCGGTTTTTACCGGAAGGAGGAGCTAAGAATATAGCCCGGAGAGAAGGCATGGGTACCACTGTGCTATCCGCGGTTACCACGATTGGCAGCATCCCTGAATATTATTTCCAGGCCGTGGGAAGTGGAACGGGTGCCATAGCTGCCTGGGAAGCGAACCTGAGATTGATCGGGGATGGCCGTTTCGGGAACCGTAAAATGAAGCTGATGGTTTCACAAAACACCCCCTTTACACCAATTTACGATGCCTGGAAAGCAGGCTCCAGGGATATGCTGCCGCTGGATGACGATCTGGCCAGAAAGCAGGTCGAAGAGATTATGGCCAAGGTACTGTCAAACCGGAAACCCCCATATGCACTGGCCGGCGGCCTGTTCGATGCCTTGTCAGATACCAAAGGCGATGTGCTCCTGGCAAATAATCAGGAAGCAAAGGAAGCAGCAGAACTTATTCAAAAAGCAGAGGGCATTGATATTCACCCAGCGGCTGCTATTGCTACAGCAACACTGATCAAGGCAAGCAGAGAAAAAATGCTTAAAAATGACTCCCTGATCATGTTGAACGTTACCGGAGGCGGTGAGGATAAATATAGACGTAACAGGAAACTGTTTTATCTCGAACCTTCAATTGTATTTGATATAAATCCTGATACTGAGGAGGTAATATCGAAGCTGGAAAAATTGTTTTGATTTTATTGTTGGCGAAAATGAAAATCAAATTACCAGGTCTTTCAAATTATATTTTATGTATGAAACGTGCATCATAATTCCTTGTTTCAATGAGGAAAAAAGAATTCGGCTGGAAAAATTCAAAACAGCCTTACGCGATAATTCTCAATTGCACTTCTGTTTTGTTAATGATAAGAGCGAGGATAATACCTATGATGCAATCAAATCCTGTTTTATCGAAGAAAACAGGGTAAAATTGATCAGTAACCCTGAAAATCTTGGAAAAGCCGAATCTATCAGAAGAGGCATTCATGAATCCGCTCAATGGAAAGAATTTCATTTTTTTGGTTACCTCGATGCAGATCTTTCGACTTCTTTAGAGGAGCTGATGAATTTATACAAAGTCATTACCGGAGAAAGAAAGTGCATGATGGTATTGGGGTCGAGGATAAAAAAATTGGGGAGTAAAATTGAGCGGTCCATTTTCAGGCATTATGCAGGGAGACTTTTCACCGTTTTTTCACGGATATTATTCAGGATTGATGTGTTTGACTCGCAGTGCGGAGCTAAAATTTTCAGCAGGGAAATTATAAAGATCGCTTTTGACGACCCTTTTGTGAGCAGATGGTTTTTTGATGTCGAACTGATCATAAGGATATTGTCGGATCCGCAATACAGGAACAGAGATGCGCTGATGGAGGTCCCGCTGAATGAATGGATCGATGTAAAAGGCTCTAAAGTGAAACCTTTTGATTTTATCAAAACCCCTTTTGAGTTACTCAGGATTTATTTCCACTACAAAAACAGGAAGATGTTATGATCGAACGATCAGACATACTCATAATTCTACGGCTAAGTCGTTGAGGTCTTCACTATTTGTTCAAATCCGAAATCCTAATATCGAAATCCTAAACAAATTCAAAACTCAAATGTTTCAATCACGAAAGCTTTCGGAACAAACAAAACATTTGCATTTCATGGTCAAAATGGAGTGTCGTACTGCGCCGTTTGGTCATTTAAATTTTGGTTATTAGAATTTGTTTCGAGTTTAGGATTTCGTGCTTAGAATTTATTGTAAGAAACACTCCATGCACCACTATGGGGTGCTTCCTCAAAGCCCAGTCCTATGAGCAGGGATTGGTTATTCTTCCACTATTATCAGGGAAGAAGAGGACTGAATGGCCAGGGTGGCCCCGGACAGTATGGTTAAATTATTACAGGCGGAGTGCGATGAGATAATGGGATCATTAACAGTGTTGGGTATAGTTACATTACAGCTTGCATCCGGAATATATCCGTTTGTGCTGTTCCAGTTATTTCCTTTTGTATTCCAGGCGGTGGAAAAAATACCCTGCCAGCCAATATCTTCCTTGTGGAACGCGGGGGTCATATCATCAACATCTGCAGCTAATATAACCCATTCCGAAGCCGTCCATGTGGTGTTTGGGGAGGTCACAGATCTTTTTCTGACAGCATGGCTGTCGGAGTATTCCCATGGGGTCCCCGTTCCGTCCTCATCGATAACGCCATAAGCATCCAGCAGGGTGCCGGAAGTATTGTCACCGCCATAGTATAAGAAATAACCATCATTACCGTTGCCTGAAATGAGACCATTATATTGATTGGCAGTTATACCATAAACGGCATTAAAAGCCGTATTGTTTGCAACGGTAAATTTACCATCAGCATCTATCGTGCCGGTAAGTTGGACAGAAGCCCAGGAACTACCATTTGCCTGCCTGCATAAATAAACCGGGGATGTTGAAAAGTCAACTGCCGATATTCCTGCATTGTATATTTCAACAAACCTGCCCTGATAATCATCCCCCGGATCGGCAACTTCTGAAATGATCAGGTTTACGGGTTCCCCACCCCCTCCGTTCCAGATTAAATCCACATATTCCGGATGATCGATGAAAGGATTCCGGTTGTCCTGGTAGCTATGATAGATGACATCATTGCGGTCGCGCTCCCAGTCATCCACCGGGTCGTTTTCGTGCCATACCAGTAGCGTATCCAGGTTCCCGTAATAAGGTTCGCTATTGGGAGCGCTATTGATATAGTCAACCAGCTCCAGGTCGAGCTCCCCGTTATCGCCTTCATAACGCACTGCCATATAGAACAGCATCCGTGCTACATCTCCTTTTACGGAAGACCGTGGCTCCCAGATGTAGGGATCGGTATAATAGCAATAGGTAAGACCGGCTCCGTCAATATAATGTATAGTACCTTCATCAAAATCGCGATTTCCCTTTTTCCCATTTACGGAGACGTCGGTTGCCCTGAGATGATGAAGGTCAGTTCCTTCAGGCGGGGTGGTGCCAAAATCGCCATGAGATTTTGACCAGACATGTTCCCGGTTCCAGTCATCCGGATCAGGGCCGAAAATATTTTTCGGATAAGACCATCCTGTATAAAAACAGATCACATTGGCAGTGTTCAGAGTATCTTCATCAGTGACTTTCAATGCATTTTCTACAGCAGAATAACTCAGGGTTGTATGACAATCAATTATATTATGTAAAGCCGCTTTCAGGGCACTTCCCGTCAAACCGCTTGCCGGGTCATAATATCCGGAAGGTATTTGTCCGAAAGATACGGTTACGGTGAACCCAAACAAAATAAGTATCCATGAAATTCTGTAATTCATTATAAATAGGGGCTAAACAATAGGTGGGTTGTGCTGCCTGATCATTTCAGCATGAACTTCCCGAGGTGTACGTTATTATCATTGACCACTTTAATAAAATAGATACCTTTTGGAATGGCCGTCAGATCGATTTGTTTTTCATGGACATCACCCTTTCGAACGAAGGTTTGATAACTGAGCATCTCTTGTCCGTGTATATTGAATATTACGACCTGCAGGATTCCGTCAACACCATCCACGGTCAGATTGAAAATATCACTTACCGGATTCGGATAAATATCAATAGTAATATCATCATTGTGTTCATCAATACCAAAGCACCGGGCGAAATCAAAATAGACGGTGACCTCATCCCTGCCCATGCATCCATCCAGGTCTGTTATTTCAAGCCAGATTTCCCTGATATCAAACCCTATTCCGGTTGTGCCTATTGTGATGCTTTCTTCAACAGAACCATTCGACCAGTAATATTCATATTCCGTACTTAGAATATTTGCAGTCAGGGTAACGGAATCGTAAGGGCAGGTCCAAACATCATCACCAAGGTCGGTTGCCGGACCATAGGATACCTGAACCTCGGTGAAATCGAAGGCAGTAAAAAAGCCATCATAAACCTCTACGGTATAAACAGTAGTATAAGTCGGGTTCACAGGAGGGTTTTGGATATTGGTTGGCCAGCCGGCAGTAGCGGGAACGGATGTCCAGGTATAGATATATGGTGTGGTTGTATCTCCGCCTCCTCCGTAGGCAAACAACTGTGTACCCCCGCCGTCACAAATGAGCGGATCTTCAGCCTGGGCAGTCACATTCAGTGGTCCGCCATCAACTGTAACGACCACAATATCAGCTTCAATACTTTCACAGGATGTAATGAGATCAACAATATTTAATGAAAATATGGTTGTTTCAAACAGGTTGACCGTTGTTGGGCTGGATGCATAGGGGTTCAGGAGTTTGTCTGCCGGCTCCCAGATAAAGACATAATCCCCTGTTCCATTGCTGCCGCTTCCCTCCAGGTAGGTAACAGTTCCATATGGAATAGATTGATCTTCACCGGCATCAGGTATTGGCAAGGGTATTACTTCCACTTCCACCTCGCCATTCACAATATTATAAGAATCATCAACAGTAAGATAATAAGTAGTGGTTACCAATGGTATAACTGAAGGATCAGCAAGATCGGAAGTAAAGCCCGGGGGGGCTGAAGTCCAGGAGTAAACGTAGCTTTCGGAACCACCTGATGCGTTTGCAAATAACTGGGACATTCCCCCTATACAAATCGATGATGGATCAGCTTGTGGATTTACCAGCAGCGGTGCCCCGGTAACCTCGACCCATACTTCATCAGCGCCCATACATCCTCCCATGCTATCTGTAATCGTAAGCTCAAAAGTGGTTGAGTATTCCATTACTATGGTATTCGGGGTAAGGCTTGCAGGATCATCCAAAAACGCTGCAGGCTCCCATTCGATAATGTATTTACCGGATCCCTGGCTGACCGATCCTTCAAGCTGTGTTGATGAAAGGAACGGGATGCTCTGGTCTGCACCGGCATCCACAACCGGTTTGTTATGAACGGCAACGAGGTGAAATGCATTTGCATTATGACCACTGATATATGCTTGAAGTGTGACCATAAACATAGGCGCGGTGCCGACAAAAAAGTGTTTGGGGTTTACTAAGGTGGAAGAGTTGTCAGGCCCGGAAGCCGGATCTCCAAAATCCCAGATTACCGAGTCAGGGTCATCCGAAAGACTTGCATAAAAATTTATGGTATCGCCATGACAAACTGGTGTGTCATAGTAAAATTCGGCATTAAAGGTAAAGAACGACTGAATAAACGGAGGTAATCCGTATGCTCCTTCCCTGCCTCCGAGATGGACGGCATCAGCAACATAATTACATCCCATCCCCAAAGTGTTCGGACTTATTAACACAGACATATATGCGTATTGCCACCTTGCAATATACAAACGATTATCAGGCCCAATCTGGAGGGCTCCCATCGGGTCTGAATTCTGGCCTACCGAGGCAACAATGATCCTTGAATCCAGGATTTGCTGAGAGGTTCCGGCCAACAGGTCATATTGAAAAACTTTCTTGCCATCTTTCCATTGACAGATATAGAGAAGTTTACTGTTGGGTGAAAACTCTACGCCATAAGGCCCCCCGTTATTTCCTGTAAAATTATAATCTTTCAATATATAACTTATGACACCGCTTGTATTGTTTAAATTAAAAAGCTCTATGGTCCACATGGTATTGTTGGCAATCGCTATTTTGGACCCGTCCGGTGAAGATTTCAAATAGCCTTTTGAGAACTCCATATCTCCCTGGATAATATCACCGGCATTGCTGATAACCGGGGTTGTATTAACACCTGATGAAGTAACCAGGTAAGCATAAAAAGCATTTGTCCCCCATTGATGGGTGATCACCCAGGTGGAATATCCGTCACTATGCCCTACCGCAGTGACTTTCTCACAAGTTGGGGCTATTAGCGGAATATTTTTTTCTGATGTAACAACATCGCCCAGTCCGCCATCCAGGGTCATGTCGACCAGCGTATATCGAAGCCCGTTTTGAAGATTATTATCCCTGGCATCAACTGTAAAAATATAGTAATGATTAGGGTTTGAGGGTTTTGGGACAATGATTCCCGACTGGGTGCTCGATTTATGCCCCATCAGGCCGGTTCCATTTGGCATAAGCAAATGGTTTTTGTTCCAAACCAGGCTGCCATCTGTGTAGAACAACAATGCACCGGTTGAAGTTGAAATGGAAGAACACCCTTCCCATGTGGTCAACTGGCCGTCGGTCACGGCAATCGGTAGTCCAAAGCCAAAATTCATCCCGGCATAATCTCCGAAATACCAGTTATTGGCTTCTTTTTGTGCATTGATAGTCAATACGATAAACAATGATGCGATGAGTAATATGAACCTTTTCATTTCAGGTTTTGTCTTTAGTGTTTTCAGATAGTCTTTCCTAATTTCCAGTAAAATTACATAAAATTAACTTCAAGAGCAAAAAAAAATCCATACCGCGCAATTCGTAACCCGTAATCCAGCCTAAAAAGGAGCGATCATCTTATGACAAAAGCTGAATAATTCACCTTTTTCAGTTGACGGTTGACGGTAAGCGGTAAACATCCCCCCACCATCGGAAAATTTTGTTTGAGAATTATGTAGAGACGAGGCGCCGCCTCGCCTCTACGATTGCCACACCTAATAAAATAAAAAGCCTTGATATGATTGATTATCAAGGCTTTTATCATCAAGGTTGTACCCGGGGCCGGGATCGAACCGGCACGGGTATTATCCCACTGGTTTTTGAGACCAGCGCGTCTACCAGTTCCGCCACCCGGGCGAGTTGGGTGTGGGTATACAGGGTTCGGGTGTGGAGTGCAAAGATAGGAAAAAAAAGCCGGTAATTGATGGATGCTTGCTAAAAAACTTGTAGTCCCGCAAAGGCGGATTTTGCTTCGCTCAACTTGTAGTCTGAGGATTGATATTTTTAAACGTACTTTTTTTTGTAGGAAATCAAATAAAGTGCTAATTTTGCGCCTCAAAATCAAGTTAATATACTTTCAATCATGGATAAACCTAAACTGGTTAGTATTTTTGCAGGCAGGGCTACCCGGTATCTCGCGGAGAAAATTGCGGAAAGTTACGGGATGAAGCTTGGAGAGGCCTCTGTAACAGTATTTTCAGATGGAGAATTCCAGCCCTGTTTTGAAGAAAATATCAGGGGGCGGGATGTCTTCATCCTCCAGTCTACGTTTTCACCCGGCGACAATCTCCTGGAATTGCTCATGATGGTAGATGCCGCCAGACGAGCATCCGCCAAAAACATCGTTGCGGTGATTCCCTATTTCGGTTTTGCACGGCAGGACCGGAAAGACCAGCCGAGGGTGTCCATTGCATCCAAACTGGTCGCCAACCTGCTGACCGCAGCCGGTGTCCAGAGGATCATTACCATTGACCTCCATGCTGACCAGATCCAGGGATTTTTCGATGTTCCCGTCGACCATTTATATGCCTCTTCTATCTTTATGTCGTATATAAAGAAGTTAAAACTTCCTGACCTGACCATGGCATCCCCGGATACGGGAGGTACACGTCGTGCCGGATCTTATGCAAAAGCACTCAACACCGATTTTGTGATTTGCTATAAGCAGCGGTCCAAACCAAATCAGATCGGGAAGATGGCCCTGGTCGGAGACGTTAAAGGCAGGGATATCATCCTGGTAGACGATATTATTGATACTGCAGGCTCCATTACCAAAGCAGCCGACATCATCATGGAAAACGGAGCAAAAAGTGTCAGGGCTTTTTGTACGCATCCTGTATTCTCAGCTGATGCCTATGAATGCATTGAAAACTCTCCTTTTACCGAAGTGGTTGTTACAGACACTATTCCTCTCAAGCAAAAAAGCGATAAGATCACGGTATTATCAACAGCTAATCTTTTTGCAGAAGTGATCAAGAGGGTGGAAAACTATGAATCGATCAGTGATCTTTTCAAGTTTAAGAAAACATAATCAATATTCATTATTATTAATAAAATTACAAATTATCATGAAAACAGTATCTATGAGCGGTTCTCTAAGAGAGAACGTAGGGAAAAAAGATGCTAAAAAGCTGAGGAAACAAGATCTGGTACCTTGTGTTCTTTATGGAGGAGATGAACAGATTCATTTCTCCACCGACGAGAGAAACTTCAAAAAGCTTCTATTTACCCCTGAAACATTTTTCATCAAACAGGATATTGATGGAAAAGAATATAACTGTATTTTAAAAGATGTTCAGTACCATCCGGTAAGTGACAAGGTGTTGCATGCAGACTTTATGGAATATCATGAAGATAAGCCTATTACCGTCCATGTCCCAATCAAATTGACTGGCAACGCTCCTGGTGTCATCAGCGGTGGTGTGCTGGTGCAGAAATTCCGGAAGTTATTCGTGAAAGCTTTACCGGCAGATATGCCGGAAAATATCGAAATAGATATCAACAACATGGAGATCCACGATAAAGTACATGTACGTGATCTTATGGAGAATAAATTCCAGATCATGGAAAAAGGCGAGCGTTTTGTTATCGGCGTACAGACAACCAGACTGGCTGCTGTGACTGAGCTGGTTGAAGAAGCTGAAGAGGTAGAAGGTGAAGAGGTAGAAGGAGAAACTCCCGCAGAAGGGACAGCTCCTGCTGCCGAAGAAAAAGCTGATAAAGAATAAAGCAGGTTGCTTATTAATAGTTATGGGTTGTAGGTTGTAAGTTGTGTGTTCCTGGAAAACCAACAGCCAACAACATTAAATCCCAATGAAATTCCTGATCTTCGGTCTGGGTAATATAGGAGAAGAATATGCCAACACCAGGCATAATATAGGGTTTGTTGTGCTTGATGCAATGGCACAGCAGGCCGGAGCAGGTTTCGAGCCTGAAAAATATGGCTCTGTTGCCAGGATCAGGCATAAAGCCCGTCATTTTGTGCTCATCAAGCCATCTATCTACATGAACCGAAGCGGTAAAGCCGTGAAATACTGGATGCAGAAAGAAAAAGTGGCTCCGGAAAACGTACTTATCATCCTTGACGATCTGGCTTTGCCACCGGGAAAACTTCGTTTGAAGAAAAAGGGTGGTGATGGCGGACATAATGGCCTTTTGAGCATCATTGAACACCTCGGCACCATTGAATTCCCAAGACTACGTATCGGCATTGGCGATGACTTTTCAAGGGGCACTCAGGTGGATTATGTGTTGAGTCAATGGACAAAGAAAGAAGAGGAAATGATGATCCCAAAAGTTAAAACAGCAACCGAACTTATAAAATCTTTCGGAACTATTGGTGTTGAGCGGACTATGAATGCATTTAACGACCCTAAGGATCAGATGTGACCCTAAGGGTCAGTTTTTAACCTTTCATCAATCACAGTTCTGATCTTGTCTATCCCTATCCTGTCCTGCTTCATCGAATCCCGCTCGCGGATAGTGACCGTATTGTCTTCCTGGGTCTGGTGATCCACAGTGATACAATAAGGCGTTCCAATCGCATCCTGTCTTCTGTACCTTCTCCCGATAGAATCTTTTTCATCATACTGGCACATGTAGTCGAACTTCAGGGTATCGAATATCTGCAGGGCTTTCTCAGGTAAGCCGTCCTTCTTGATAAGTGGCAGGATAGTAGCTTTGATGGGTGCAAGGACAGGAGAGAAGTGCATGACTACCCTTTCTGAGCCATCTTCTAACTTTTCCTCAGTGTAGGCATGGCTTAATACCGACAGGAAAGTCCTGTCGAGGCCAAGGGAAGTCTCAACAACAAAAGGGACATAGCTTTCATTTAGCTCAGGATCAAAGTATTGTAGTTTTTTGCCAGAGTATTGCTCATGAGCTGCAAGATCGAAGTCGGTCCGGGAATGGATACCCTCCAGCTCTTTGAAGCCAAAGGGAAAATCAAATTCAATATCGGAAGCGGCATTGGCATAATGAGCCAGCTTATCATGGTCGTGAAAACGGTATTTTCCGGCAGGAATACCCATTGACAGATGCCATTTCATCCTTTCTTCTTTCCAGTATTCAAACCACTTTAATTCTTCTCCGGGCCTGACAAAGAACTGCATCTCCATCTGTTCAAACTCCCTCATCCGGAAGATGAACTGTCGTGCCACGATTTCATTTCTGAATGCCTTCCCGATCTGGGCAATCCCGAAAGGTATCTTCATCCGGGCTGTCTTCTGAACATTCAGGAAATTAACAAAGATCCCCTGGGCCGTTTCCGGCCGCAGAAAAATTTCATTGGAGGTTTCACTTAACGATCCTATGCGTGTCGAAAACATCAGGTTAAACTGCCTGACATCCGTCCAGTTTTTTGATCCTGAGACCGGGTCGGCAATGTCAAGATCGATGATCAGTTGCCGGATGGCCTCCAGGTCATTGCCATCCATTGCCGGATATAAACGGTTTTTGATGCCTTCGATCTTTTCATTATAACCAAGCACCCGCGGATTTTCTGAAAGATATTTCTCTTCATCGAATGAATCTCCAAAGCGTTTCCTGGCTTTATCCACCTCTTTTTTGATCTTGCCTTCTATTTTAACTATCTGGTCTTCAATCAGAACATCCGCCCGGTATCTTTTTTTGGAATCTTTATTGTCGATCATCGGATCGTTGAATGCATCCACATGACCGGAAGCTTTCCATATCGTGGGGTGCATAAAGATAGCCGAGTCTATTCCCACAATGTTCTCATGGTGCTGGACCATGGACCTCCACCAGTAATCCTTGATGTTATTTTTAAGTTCGACCCCGTACTGTCCGTAATCATATACGGCGCTCAAACCATCGTAAATTTCACTTGAGGGGAAAACAAACCCATACTCCTTGGCATGGGAAATAATCTTTTTGAGGATATCTTCACTTTTTGCCATGCTGCAAAATTATCACAAATGGTGAAAATCACAAGCCGAATAAAATATTGCCTGTTTTTTTGTCGCAGGTTGCGGATTTATTTTTTTTCACAAAGTTCTGTCAATACGCCAAAAGTGGATTTCGGATGCAGGAAGGCAATATCCAGGCCTTCGGCACCTTTACGGGGAATCTTATCAATCAGACGAATACCTTTTTCTTCCGTTTCCCGGAGGCAGTCTTCAATATTTTCCACAGCAAAAGCTATGTGATGGAGCCCCTCCCCATTTTTATCGATAAATTTGCCCACAGGTCCTTCCGGATCGGTGGATTCCAGTAATTCTATCTTCGTCTGGCCCACCACAAAAAATGCTGTTCTGACTTTTTGGTCTTTTACCTCTTCGATGGCATAACATTTAAGTCCCAGGACATTTTCATAATAGGTAATAGCGTCATCCAGTGATTTGACAGCAATGCCAATGTGTTCAATATGAGATGGATTCATAATTCAATGGTTTTAGCTTTATGCTGTATGCATATCATTTACATGAAAAATAAACTCAAAATTCATAATTTACAACCAGGGACTGGTTCAATTTAGCCAAGCATTTTCAGCATATTGATCTCCTTATCTTCAAGGAAACGCCAGCGACCACGTGGAATATTTTTTTTGGTAAGTCCGGCGAACAGGGTCCGGTCAAGCTTCACCACCTTGTAACCCAGGGATTCAAAAACACGCCTCACAATACGGTTTCTTCCGGAGTGGAGCTCAATGCCTAATTCCCTTTTATCAGTTGTGGTTTGATCATATGATATCTTGTCAATCCTGATGAAACCATCATCCAGTTCCATGCCTTTGCTAATTGAGAGCATATCTGTCTTAGTTAGCGACTTGTCCAGTACCACATGATAGACCTTCTTCACATTGTGTTTCGGGTGAGTCAGCTTCTTTGCCAGTTCTCCGTCGTTGGTGAACAACAACAGTCCCGATGTATTTCTGTCGAGCCTGCCCACCGGATAAATACGTTCTTTACAAGCTTGCGTAACAAGTTGCATGACCGTCCTGCGGGCAAAAGGGTCATCGGTGGTGGTGATATATCCTTTGGGTTTGTTCAACAGTACATACTGCATCTTTTCCATGGAAAGTGTCTGATCGCCGTATTGCACTTTGTCTTTTGGAGAGACTTTTGTACCCAGTTCTGTCACTACCTGCCCGTTCACCTTGACTGCCCCGGCCTGAATAAGTTCATCAGCTTCACGACGTGAACATATGCCTGCATTGGCAATGTATTTATTGAGGCGTATCATTTCCTGGCCACCCAGGGTCTGCTTAACTGACTTTACCGGACGGGTAAAAGATTTCCGCGGTTTCTTAGCCATGGAATCGCTCTTCGGGGATTGCTTTTTT
>DAOWEV010000236.1 GCA_030638325.1 Bacteroidales bacterium | reverse complement strand
GGGTTTAACATAACAGATCCACCGGGCGAGGTTACCGTAACGGTTTACCAGACTCCTGAATTTACAATGAACAATAACCAGGATCAGCTCTATGAATGTCCCTATGATACCATTGAGTTATATCCTGACAACACACAGCACGGCTGGAGTTACCTCTGGTCTAACGGGGCTGTGACCGAAACCATTGAAGTAGGGACGACCGGTATCGGGTTTGATATTAAATCCTATTCGCTTTCCATCACCAGTGAACATGGCTGTGAAAGCACTCAGAATATCACAGTTGTTTTTGATTTTGCTTACTGCTTCGGCATTGATGAAGAGGAAAGCCAGTCCATGGTAAACATCTATCCTAATCCTGCTGAGGGACGTATAACCATCGACCTGATCCCCTTTAGGCATGAAATCACACTGAGATTATTTAATGTGGATGGTCAACAGGTTTATAAGGAGATCATTTCTGCAAACTTAAAGAATGATACCCATACTCTTGACCTTTCAGGCCTTTCACCGGGCATCTATGTCCTTCAGTTAAAAACTGATGAAGGAACTTTTCACGGTAAATTAATAATTCTTGGAGATTGATCAAGATCATTTGATTTTCTTAGACTCAGTCTAAATAAGGGACTCCATCCTAGGCTGAGGATGGAGTCCCTAACTTAGAAACAATCTAAATAGCAAAACATCATAAGAAGCACATAAGGTATATTAAATCAGCCAGATACATGTCTTTTTCTGTTTGAGCAAAAAATCAGAAATCTTACAAAAAGGCCCGAAATGTGTCAAGCTATAAATTGACATTTCAATGTATTATTCCCGAATATTTGTAACAGTAAAATTATTATCTTTGCGGATTTATTGAAAATCTGTATAATACATATCCAATCATCTTGATTTATAATTAAACACTAAGACCTATGAATCGTTTTGTTTCAATAGTATTTGCTCTTTTTTTTATGACAATATCTGCCCTTGCCCAGGAGTCTGACCTGCAGTTTGACCAGCACAAATTTGGGGACAGGTTTTGTGTTTTGGCAGTCGATGATGGCGAAAACAACTATTACGTGACTGACCTTACAAAGCTTCCCTCCAGGTTTGAACGGATCTATTTTTTAAACCTGGTCTATAAGGAGAAAATTGTGGTTAACATTGATCCTGATATAGATAATGAGCAGATGTGGTTCAAAGCTTTTGATATTACTGCTGAAGAAGAAGTCATCTGCCTGATAAATGATCTGAAAGATGAAGCCCTTGAAGCAAACGCTCAGTTTTCTGATGAAGAGAGATCAACCTGGCTTGAACAATATGATAAATATAAAAAGACCCTCTTGAAATAAATAGTAATACCCTGACCCGGACTATCCGGAATTTTAAATTTTAAATGTCTTAAAAAAAATCCTGACAGATGAAGAAATTTCTGTTTTTATTCCTGCTGATAATATCTTACCAATCATTTTCTCAAGGTTTGCTTTGTGAGAATTCGGAACCCTTCTGCACCGGCACCATTTATAATTTTCCTGCAGGAACCACAGGTTCTGCCCAGCCCGGGGCCAATTACGGATGCTTGCAGACACAGCCTGCTCCAGCCTGGTACCATATGCTGATAGACGATCCCGGAGACATTAATATTTATATGTACAGCACGCCCTTACATGACATTGATTTCATCTGTTGGGGACCTTTTGATGATCCCATCGATCCGTGCGTTGCCGGCCTGACAGGCAATAAAATTGTTGATTGCAGCTATTCTCCCAACCCAACGGAGAATTGCTATATTCCGAACGGGCAAACAGGAGAATATTATATTTTGCTTATCACCAATTATTCTCAGCAGCCATGTCATATTACTTTTGAACAGACTTCCGGAAGCGGAACAACTGATTGTACGATCTTACCTCCTCCGGTTGGGAATAATGGCCCATTATGTGTTGGGGAGACCCTTCATCTTTATGCCGACACTATAGTAAACGCAACCTACTGGTGGTCTGGCCCGGGCGGGTTTGTATCAGGTATGCAGAATCCTGTTATCCTGAATGTCACACTTGCTAACGGAGGTGACTATTCCTGTACGATCACCGTTAACGGACAGAGCAGTGACCCGGCTATTACAACAGTCATTGTCAACGAACGTCCGACTCTGGCAATGACCAGTGGAGATACAACCATTTGTATTGGTACCCCGGGCTATATTTTTGTGGATCTGACAGGCTGGGGCCCTTTTGAGGTCGATTATGATGATGGTACCAATACTTATACTGCAACCGGTTTGTATGGCCCGTCAGATACAATTTTTGTTTATCCGACAGTACCCACTACCTATACCCTGACCCAGGTCTGTGATCTCCATTGTTGCAGGGCTATTCTCGGAACATCAGTGTCTTTTGACACCTATCCATATACATCCGGTACAATCAGTGGGAATGCATCTATTTGTGAAGGAGAGGGAGCCGATCTTAATTTCAACCTTACCGGAGAATCCCCATGGAATATTACTTATACGGCAAATGGAACCAACGCCCAGACTATCATTGCCAATTCATCTCCACATGTTATAACAGTATATCCAACCACAAATACGGTGTATCAGATATCGCACCTGGAAGATATAAATTGCGAGGGCGAAACCTTTGACTCTGTCACGGTGAATGTAGACCCGGTTGCACAGGTGAATGCAGGCCAGGATGAGACCATCCCTTATGGCACTTATACAACTCTGAACGGTCAGGCAAGTGGAGGCTCAGGTAGCTATTCTATCCATTGGGAACCGGCCCAGAAGCTCGTCGACCCGGCGGTTTTGTCGCCACAGACTGTGAACCTCACCGAATCCACTTTATTTACACTGACTGTTACCGACAACCAGGGCAATTGTCCGAATAATGACGAAGTGCTGGTTACCATTGAGGGCGGCGCGCTTGGTTGTAATCCTGTTGCGGACCCGCTGGCCATTTGTTTTGGTGAGACCAGCCAGTTACAGGCTTTGCCAACAGGAGGATCCGGAGATTATACCTATGAATGGAGTTCCAACCCGTCCGGGTTCAATTCCGAAATCCCGAATCCCGAAGTTGCTCCCACCGAGACAACTACGTATATGGTTAATATTCACGATGGTTTTAACACTGAAACGGGATCAGTGACCGTTATTGTCCATGAATTGCCGGTTGCGGATGCAGGCCCGAACCAAACAATTCCTCATGGCACCAATACAAACCTTTCAGGTACCGCTTCAGGGGGCTCAGGAGCCTATGCATACCATTGGGAACCGGCTGGTAAACTGGTGGATCCTGATGTTGCTGATCCTGAAACGAACAATCTTGTTGCCACTACCTTATTTACCCTTACCATAACGGATATGCAGACATCTTGTATATGCGGTGATCCGGCCCAGATGACAGTGACTGTCTCAGGCGATGCCTTAAGTGTTAGCCCGGCAGCATCCCCTGAGGAAATGTGCCTGGGCGAATCAACACAGTTGTTTGCTCTTGGCGGGGGCGGCTCTGGCTCATATGGTTACTCCTGGTCCTCAGCATCAGGATTTTATTCGTCCGAAGAAAACCCAATGGTATCACCACTTGAAACTACACTTTATACAATTACCATCGATGATGGGTTTAACCAGGCCACAGGAACTGTTGCAGTAACAGTATATGACGTACCGGTTGTTTACCTGGGGTCTGATACTTCTGTGTGTGTTTATGATACCATTATCCTGGATGCCGGAAATCCGGGCGCCAGCCACCTTTGGTCAAACGGATCCACTGAGCAAACAATAAAAGCCGGATCAACCGGCATCGGTTTTGATATTAAAACATATTCAGTTATCGTGACGAATGATAATGGGTGTGAAACGGAAGAGACAATCACGGTATTCTTTGATTTTTCCCAATGTCTTGGCATCACGGCACATGAGTACTTCGGAACCATATATATTTACCCGAATCCGAATGATGGTAATTTCAGCCTCCGGGTTGAGAACTACTCCGGTGACCTGGATATTATGGTTACGGATCTTACCGGCAAGGTTTTATACCGTGAGCAGAGCACAGGAATACGAGGTTCCTTTAAAAAGGAATTACATTTAAATGAATTGCCAACCGGGGTATACCTGATCAGGTTGATGAGTGACAGCCATATTTACCATGAGAAGATCATTATCAGGTAAATTCTATGGCGGATTGAAATATTTTCAATATATTGCACGTTTTTTTATAAGATTTGTGATAAATACTATTTTTCTAAACTAAGGCTACTTTCCTGAAATTATGAAATCATTGGTTTTAAAAAACTTCCAAAACAGTGTTCAATTAATCCTGGTATTGGTTCTTTTATCCCTTTCTGCTATATCTTTTAGCCAAGGGGTTTTAAAAGCAGAAATAAGAAATACCAATTGCCCTGTTGCACACTATGAGGCTTATACTTGGTATTTCGGACAAAATGCCGGCATTGACTTTTTACAGGATCCGCGCGCAGCACTTACAGACATGTGGGGCTACAATATGCCGCAATGCAGTGCAGTATTATCTGACAGTACAGGGAAGCTGTTGTTGTATACGGACGGTAAAAATGTTTGGGACAGCAGGCGGCTCCTGATGCCAAACGGCACAGGACTGGACGGAAACCCCGGGCTAACACAACCTGCCATTATTGTTCCCAATCCGGAAGATCCGGACATATATTATATTTTTACCCTGGATATCATCCGGTTCTTTCCTACTGATACCACAAAAAAAGGACTTCGATATTCTGAGGTTGATATGTCTTTGAATAATGGTTATGGAGATGTGACTGAAGTGAAAAATGTTCCATTATTACCTGAAGTCAGTTCCAAGATCACCGCTGTGAAGCATCAGAATGGAGTCGATTACTGGGTGGTTGCACACAAATGGAATTCAAAAGAGTTTTGTGCTTTCCCTGTGACTTCCGGTGGGGTGAATGAAAACTATGTTTCTTCAAATCTTGGGGCAACCCACCAGGGCGATATTTTCGAGAACAATTTTATTGGAAACATGAAGTTTTCACATGATGGGTCAAAGCTTGCCCTGGCAATAAACGGTACAGGCATCTTTGAAATTCTGAATTTTAATAATGCATCCGGTGGTTTTAGTAATGCGGTCACTTCCGCTGCTGTTTATGATAATGCCTATGGCGTGGCATTCTCCCCGAATATGGATTATCTGTATGGAACAGCTGCCTTTACGGGAAGTGGAACTGATACCTCAGAACTCTGGCAGTTTAATATAAATGCAGGCTCAGGCATTTTTAACAATCCTTACCTGGTAGCGGAAGACACGACGGGTATCAGGTTTTGTGCCCTTCAAATTGGCCCTGATGGGGAGATATATGTTGCGAGAGCATCTAACACTGTTGGACTCGGCAGTGTCAGTGTCATCTATAACCCGAACCGGCCGGGGGCAGAATGTAATTTTAACCTGCTTTCAGGAGCTACCACAACATTTGATCTTGCCGGCAAAAACAGCAGTTGGGGTATGCCAAATTTTATGCAGACTTATTTCGACCTGCCACATTTTGATGTTGACAGTATTTGTCATTACGATATGACTTATCTGAAACTCAGAAATGAAGCCAATATCACCTCTATTCTCTGGGACTTTGATGATCCTGCCAGCTCAAATAATACATCAACCGATATAAGGCCGGTTCATGAATTCTCGGAAGCGGGAGTATATAACGTCACAGTTACAGAGACATATAATGGTGCTGACTATACCTATTCCGAGCAGGTTATTGTCAATGAGATACCTTTTGTCGACCTGGGAGACACCGTATATATGTACCAGGGCTCCAGTATCAAGCTGGATGCCGGCCCGGACATGGATTATTATTGGTGGAGCACACAGGAAACATCCCAGTTCATCACTATAAACGAGCCGGGGACCTATTGGGTCGTCGTGGAAAACTATAAATGCTGTTTTAATATGGACAGCGTTGTGGTATTGCTTTTTGATGTGTTGGTCCCAAATGCTTTCAGGCCGGGAGGTGTAAACGATATTTTTAAGGTTTACGTGAGTGCGGGTACTATCCTTAATAAATTTGAAATGTATATTTACAACCGATGGGGCCAGCTTGTTTTTGAATCGAATGATGTTGAGAATGGCTGGGATGGTACCTACAAAGGACAAGAAGCCCCGGGTGATGTATATGTCTGGTTGATAAACTACTATGTTGAACGGGACGGTAGTGAAGAAAGAGTAACTTTTAAGGGGAATGTGATGCTATTGCGATAAGCTTGCATTGCGTGGGAGGCTTCAAACAGGATTTTATTGTCACGGGTTACGAGTTACGAGTTACAGGTTACGGGTTTCGTTTTCACTACTCACCACTCCCGTATCGCGTAACCCGTAACTTTTTCTGCCAAAAAAACACGAATTTTAAACAGTCTCTTTAATTTTCCTTTAAATGAAATTTGGTAAGTGGGATATTATCCGGAGCTACCTGTTTGGCAGAATACTTACAACATTATCCAGTGAAACAAATCCGTATCTGGAGGTATCCCTCATCAATAATAAGCTGGTACTGAACGCCAGGCATATCAATTATTCTTATGGTGGATTACACAAGGTTTTTCAGAAAGCTTTTAAGGAGATAAATATTTCCTCAAGGATAATACAGGATGTTTTGATACTTGGCTTTGGTGCAGGTAGTATTGCTGAAATCCTGATTGAGGAGCATCAGCTGAAATGCCGGATAACCGGAGTGGAAAAAGATCCGGAAGTTATTCGCCTCGCTGAAGAATATTTTAATACGGGACGTTTTAAAACCCTGGATATCCTACAGGAAGATGCATGTAAGTTTTTCAAAACAAACAACAGGCGTTTCGATCTTGTCATTATAGATGTCTACATCGATCATAATGTTCCTAAATGTTGTGAAACGCATGAATTCATAAGAGATGCCGGAAAAGCCCTGAATCCCGGTGGCCTGGTGGTATTCAATAAGATGATATACAATAAAGATGCTGCAGCATCGGGAAAGCGTTTGATAAAAGTGTTTGAAAATAGTTTTGAAAATAGTAATGTGATTGAAATTCATGAGAGAATCATGAACTGGATCATTGTTGGCGAGAACCCATTTGCTCCAGACAACTCACGCTTTGTCAACATTAATTCTTAAAAGGAGTTGAAAGTTGAAGGTTGAAAGTTGAAAGTTGTTACGTTTACAAGTAAAATATTAACCAATGGATACAAAATATGTAATTCGGATTTCGGAGGAACTGCAGATATCCACCTCACAGGTCAGGAACACTATTGCATTGCTCGAGGGTGGGGCGTCAGTCCCGTTTATTTCGAGGTACCGGAAAGAAGTGACCGGTAGCCTGGATGAAACCTTTGTCACTAGCATTCGCGACCGCCTGGAACAATTGAGGTCATTGGATAAACGGAGGGAATCAGTCTTAGACTCAATCGAAGAGCAGGGCATGTTGACTGATGATCTGAAAAAAAAGATCATGGAAGCAGAAACCATGGCAGTCCTGGAGGATCTGTATCTGCCCTATAAGCCCAAACGCAAAACCCGCGCTTCCATTGCAAGATCGAAAGGCCTGGAGCCACTGGCTAAAATCATCATGAGCCAGCCTCCCTTGGTTCCTGATGAGAAAGCAAAGGAATATATCAGTGAGGAACATGGCATACTGACTACGGAAGAAGCCCTGGCGGGTGCCAGGGATATTATGGCCGAGTGGATCAATGAACACAGTTATGCACGATCCGTTATCCGGAAACTTAGTTTCAGGGAAGGTATGATGTCCTCAAGGGTCATACGGGGAAAAGAAGCCGTTGGCCAGAATTACCGGTCCTATTTCGATGTGCAGGAAGCGGTCATGAGAGTGCCGTCACATCGTTACCTCGCTATGATAAGAGGAGAACATGAAGGTTTTTTGAGGATTGGCATCGAACCTCCTGAAGATAAAGCCCTGGAAATCCTTGAGAGAATTTTTGTGAAGCAGGATAATGCCTGTGGTGAACAGGTCAGAATGGCGGTTGATGACAGCTATAAGAGACTTCTCCAGCCATCCATGGAGACCGAAGTGAGGGCCGCTGCTAAAGAAAAGGCAGATGAATATGCTATCCGTGTTTTTGTAGAAAACCTTAGGCAATTGCTTTTGGCTCCTCCATTGGGGCAGAAAAATGTATTGGCTATTGACCCGGGCTTCAGGAGTGGCTGCAAGCTGGTATGCCTGGACCGGCAGGGCAAGCTATTGCATAATGAGACCATTTACCCGCACCCTCCTGAAAGCAAGGTGAAAGAAGCTGCAAAAAAAATGCTCAGCCTGGTGGGTGCCTATAAGATAGAAGCCATTGCTATCGGGAATGGCACGGCGGGCAGGGAGACAGAAAGATTTATCAGGAGTCTTCGCTTTTCGTCCGGCATCATTGCAATAATGGTCAATGAAAGCGGTGCATCGGTGTATTCTGCCTCAAAAGTGGCCCGGGAAGAGTTTCCTGATTACGACGTGACAGTGAGGGGAGCTGTATCCATTGGCCGGCGCCTCATGGATCCGCTTGCCGAACTGGTTAAGATAGACCCGAAATCAATAGGCGTCGGACAGTATCAACATGATTTGAACCAGACCGCCCTGCAAGAAAGTCTGGAGGATACGGTGATCTCTTGTGTAAACCAGGTAGGCGTGGAAGTGAACACTGCCAGCCGGCAGTTATTGTCGTACGTATCCGGTGTGGGACCTACCCTTGCAAAAAATATATGGGACTTCATCCAGGAAAACGGTGCGTTCAGGTCCAGGGAGGAATTTAAAAAGGTTCCGCGTTATGGAGAAAAAGCTTTTGAGCAGTCTGCCGGCTTCCTCAGGATCCATGATGCAAAGAGCCCGCTTGACAGAAGTGCTGTCCATCCCGAAAGCTATCACATCGTGTATCAGATGGCTGCAAATACAGGCTGTGATATAGATTCCCTGATAAAGGATAAAGAAGTAAGGAAACGGATCAGCCTGGATGAGTATGTGACGGAAACGGTCGGGATGCCAACCCTGACAGATATCATGAAAGAACTGGCCAGGCCAGGAAGAGACCCCAGGGAGAAATATGACTTCTTTGAGTTTGCAAAGGGAGTTGAAAAGGTCGAAGACCTGGAGATAGGCATGACCCTCCCTGGAATTGTTACAAATATCACAGCTTTTGGGGCTTTTGTCGACATTGGGGTACACCAGGATGGCCTGGTGCATATCAGTGAAATGGCAGACAGGTTTGTCCGTGACCCCAATGAAGTTGTTAAACTCAACCAGAAAGTCGATGTCAGGGTGCTGACTGTGGATATTCCAAGAAAAAGGATATCTCTTTCGATGAAGGCGGCGAAGCATGAGATGTGAAGCGTGAAGCGTGAAGGGTGAAGCGTGAAGGGTGAAGGGTGAAGGGTGAAGGGTGAAAGGAGAGTTGAGAGTTGAGATTCAGGCGTGAAGCGCAAATAATAAATAATAAATAATAAATTGAGTAGCCAGTCTCTTAATTCCTGATTTGTAATATTAATTTTATTTTTGCGTTTTACAGCGAGGTACCTGAAAGCAATAAATGAAAACATCCCGGACTATTATATTACTGATTATATTGACGCTCATTTTAGCATCAGTTGATCTTAATGCCCAGCGGTTTAAGGGTGCTGTGATGGGAGGGTTCAACATTTCCCAGGTGGATGGTGATGAAGTATATGGGTATCACCGGTTCGGAGGAAATATCGGGGCAGCTGCCATTATGCCGTTCAATAACTGGGATATCACGCTGGAGGCAGTCTATAACCAGAAAGGAGCTTATCAGAAGCGTAGATATAGTGGCGATTCCCTGACCGGAGAGTATAATCTTCGATTGAATTATGTAGAAGTGCCTTTGCTGGTTCATTATACGGACAAAAAATTTATAAGTGCCGGCCTCGGGTTTTCTTATGGAAGGCTGGTCAAAGCATCCGAAGAAGAGCATAGCGGAAGCCAGCCTCCCTATATGGATTCTGTTGCTTTCCGAAAGGACGACTGGAATATTCTGGCCGATTTTCAGATAAGAATCTGGAAACGCCTCTGGTTTAATGTCAGGTTTGCATACTCCCTGGTGCCGATCAGGGAAAGAACATACAACCCGCCTGGTCTTCCTGAGCCTTGGACAAGGAAACAGTACAACCATTTGTGGACTTTCAGGCTGGTCTATGTATTTAATGAGGATTTGTCAGACCGGGTTAGAAAAGAGCAATAATAAAGAAGGCCAATTGCTAATCTTCTCCTCTGAGAGCTTCACCATTTGTTCAAATCCGAAATCCTAATATCGAAATCCTAAACAAATTCAAAACTCAAATGTTCCAATCCCGATAGCTGAGATGCAAAATATTGCGTTTTTGCTGTTTAGTCATTTAAATTTTGGTCATTAAAAATTGTTTAGCATTTCGGATTTCGTGCTTTGAATTTGTTGTAAGAAATGCACCATGTATCATTAGGGGTACTTCCTCAAAGTCCTGTCCTATGGGTGGGGATTCTTTACATGGTATATGTGGCATTCTTCCAGGAATCTTATTGCAACCGGACCTGACAATGGATTATTGGGGTCCATCCGCTCCGGATGCCATTGCACGCCCAGCATAAAATTCTTATTCTCACGATCTTTATATTCCAGCGCTTCAAAAAGCCCGTCAGGAGCTATCGCTGTTACCTGAAGCTCAGGAGCTACATGGTCGGCTGCCTGATGGTGGTTGGAGGTGACTGACCCTGAAAGGGCTCTTGTGATATTGTGCAATAATGAACCTTCCGTAACTGAGACGTCATGATAACAGTTCCGGTAATCTTCACATCGATGCAATACGGTGGTATCAAAATCAGAAGGTATGTCGATGATAAGGCTCCCTCCGAAATAAACATTCAGGATCTGCTCGCCCCGGCAGATACCGAGGATGGGCAGTCCTTTTTCCAGGGCAATACCGATCAGGGCTATTTCAAGAGAATCCCTTTTATGGTCTATGTCTCCGCAGCCAATTGTGTCGCCGGCCCGGCCATATAAGCCCGGGAAAACATCAGCGCCCCCTGAGATCAGTAATCCGGAGCACTGATCCAGCATCATCAATGCCGAATCCAGCGTAGTATGATACATATCCAGGCACACAATTGTGCTGTCGGCATGCTTCAGCCACTTCGAATAATTACCGTAATATTTTTCCGGTTTGGCTTTGGAAATAGCCACCCGCAGTGGCTCCTCAGAATGCTTCTCCTGGCATCCTGCCAGCAGCCATACTAATAAAATAAATAGCCATAATATCTTCTTAACCATATCCTTAGAACTTAACATTTTGGTAACTATTTAGTCAGAACGCTTTATTCGCATAGTACTCTACCGGGGCATGCTCATCCGTCAGAACCGGCATGTCAAGGATGATCTTGTCTGTTATTTCATGACCCAGGTACTCATCATATTCCCCGACCTCGCTGTGGAACGATGGTTCTTGTTTGCTCTTCAGCGCTACCAGGACAATGCTCTGGATACGGTTGCCATCCACTGTGTCATGTGCGGCAAATATATATACCTGCGGAAAAACCTTTTTATAAGTGGCTGTTTCCGCCCGCAGAAACTCACTGCCTTTTCCGGAAAAGGCGGAAATTATATTGATGATCACCACGCCTTCATCATTTAACAGATCATAAGTCTTTTGAGCTGCTTCAACAGTAGTCAGGTGCCAGGGAATTGCGTAAATGGATTTATAGGCATCCCCCAGGAAAACATCATATTTTTTATTTGTCCTGTTGATATATGTCCGGCCGTCTTCATGAATGATGCTCATCCGCGGGTCATCCTTCAGCCGGAAATGCTCGCGGGCCAGTTGTGTCAACTCCGGGTCAATTTCAACAACATCGATTGTAGCCTCCGGGAATTTTTTTAAATAAAACATCGGGTAAGTATAGCCGGCCCCGCCGATACAAAGTGTTGAGCTAAAACCGGGGTTGAAATGCGCTGCCAGTTGATAATACTTCAGGTACATGAATACCAGTTCCTCATTGTCAGGATAAATGGCCGAGCTTCTTTCATTATTGATTCTCATCAGCTTCATCCTTTGCTGTGTCTTATAGTCGGTATCCTCGTAAATAAGCACCCTGTTGTATTGCGTATCCACATCAATATATCCGGGATCGCTTGTGTTAAAGCGGATGTTGGAATACCCGAGTGACACCAGGAATGCTAATGGTATTATGACATTCTGCTTTTTTCCAAACATTAAAAACATGACGACCGATAATAACACCAGGAGGGCGGCATTGAAATAAAGAATATTGGTACTTCCGAAGGCTGGTATGAGCACAAAGCCGGCCATAAAAGTACCCACTATACTACCTATGGTTGAAATAGCGTAAAGGTTACCAATTGTGGACCCGGAAGTTTGCAGGTTTTTTAATTTGAGCTTCACGGTATAAGGTGAGACCATGCCGAGAAAGACACTTGCAGGGGCAAACAAGACCAGCGCACTGATCACCGATTGCCATTTCAGTCCGGGGACATAATGGGGCAGCCTGACCAGGAAAAAATCCTTGCCCCAGGTAGTCATACCGATGAAAATAGCCGCTGCCAGTATGATCCAGGCCAGCTTATTATAACTGGGTTTTTTATCTGCAATCCTGCCGCCCAGGAAATAACCCAGGCTGAGGCTCCCTAATATGATCCCGATCAGACTCGTCCATATAAAGATAGAAGTGCCCAGGAAAGGGCCCAGCACCCGGGAGCCTACGATCTCGAACATCATGACAACCGTCCCGCAAATAAAGACCACTAACTCCAGGAAGTATTTTTTCATGAAAATGATGTATTTATTTAGCTATAATATTGTTTGTTAAGTATCTGATAAAGCACTAAATCCGAATTCCTAATCCCGATAGGTATCGGGATAAATAAATTTAAATGTCAAAAATACAAAACTCAAAACACTGTGAATTGAGGATAGAACTTTGTTGATGATCTGCTTAATGGTGCATGGATCAATAATAGTGAAATATGAAAAGATGAATACCACAACACAGTTTTAAACATTTGAAAATTTGAATTTTGTGATTGTTTATCCCGATACCTATCGGGATTAGAAATTAGAGCTTAGAGTTTGATTTGAAGATAAACATTCATATGATAGATAACACCTAAATAGCTGCAAGATGATTATTATTAAAGGTCAAAAGTAAGAGGATTATGAAAATAAAAGACAAAAGATCAAATGTATATTTCAATCAGGCCTTCAGGGGCGCTGATCCGGATTTGCTTTTTCACCCGGTCAACCCTGGTGACGATATCATCTGTTATGGGGATCAGGATCTCCTTTTCTTTATATTTGATTTGAAAAAGAGGATTGTTTGGGAAGTCCAGCACTTGCTCGATAATCCCTATATTACCATGTGTTTTATCGATGACATCAAAACCTGTAACTTCGTGATAATAGAATTTATTGCCTTTTAGTAACGGCAATGTATCAATCGGTAAGAACATCGAACAGCCGGCCAGCTCACCGGCTTGCTGTGCTGAAGTTACATCCTGGAATTTAATATTGGCCTTGTTCAACTGCAGTTGAATGTTTTCAATCAGATAGGGGACGAGGTCGTTTCTCTTTTCAACAAAAACAGCTTTCAGGTCTTTGTATTCTTCCGGCATGTCTACGTCTAATGAAACCTTGACCTCTCCCTGCGTGCCTTTAGCGCGGAGGATCTTTCCGAGGTAATAAAAATCATCTTCTTGCATAACACGGATTTATTATACAAAAATACGGTTGAAGTCCGAAGACCGAAGACCGAAGACGGAAGTTGGGTTACAGGAGCAGGGACTCCGGTCTTCCGACTTCCGACTTCGGTCTTCCATCTCTCTTTGCAGGAATTATTTAGCCTTCTTATCTTCCTTCTTATCTTCTTTTTTGGCTTTTTCTTTCTTCACTGCCTCTTTGACTTCCGCTTTGGGCTCTTCTTTGACTTCTTCCTTAGTTTCTTCTACAGCCTTTTCTTTTGCATCCTCTTTGGACTCTTCTTTGACAATAGCTTCAGGCTCTTCAGTCTTTTCTTTAGCTTCTGCTTTAGCCTCTTCTTTAGCCTCTTCTTTGACAATAGCCTCAGGCTCTTCAGTCTTTTCTTTAGCCTCTTCTTTAGCCTCTTCTTTGACAGTAGTCTCCGGCTCTTCAGTCTTTTCCTCTTTGGTTTCTTCCTGGATTTCTGCTTTGGGCTCTTCTTTTGCTTCCTCCTTCACTTCTTCTGTTTTCTCAGGAACGGGTTCTTCCCCGGGTTTTTCTGTTTTGGCTTCAGCAGCCTCGACTACTTCAGCAGCAGCTTCAACTTCTTCTGCAACAACTTCGGCAACAGCTTCAACTACTTCAGTTTCAGCAACAGCTTCTGCAACTTCAACAGCGGTTTCTGCTGTCTCGTCAGCAATTTCTTCTTTGGTTTTCTTAACCTGGTCTTCTATTTCCTTAGCCCGCTTGGCAGCCAGTGCTTTAGCTCTTGCTTCATTTACTTTAACTTCGTCATCAAAACGTTTCTTTTTAGCGGTTCTGGCGGCTTCTTCAGTTTCACTGATTTTGGCCAGTGCCCTGGACTCTTTGTCACTCAGCCAGGCCTGGAATTTTGCTTCAGCCTGTTCTTCTGTAAGTGCGCCTTTTGTGACTCCTTTCAACAAATGATTTTTAAAAAGGACTCCTTTGTAAGACAAGATGGATCTTACGGTATCGGTAGGTTGCGCTCCTTTCTGAAGCCAATCCAGGGCCCTCTCAAACTTCAGTTCAATTTCGGCTGGTTTGGTAATCGGATTGTAGGTGCCAATTCTTTCAATGAATTTTCCATCCCGAGGTGCACGACCATCTGCAATGACAATATGGTAAAAAGGTCTCCCTTTCTTACCCTTTCTCTGCAATCTCATTTTTGTTGGCATAAAACTCTAATTTTTAGTAGTTAAGAATTAATTTGAAAAACGGGTGCAAAGATATGAGGTTTTTTTTGTTTTGCAATGGATCGGAGAAATAAAAGTATTGAAAGTTGAAAGTTTGTAAAGTTGAAAGTTATAAAGTTGAAAGTTGTTGTGGTAAATGAGACAGATTGCTTCGTCGCTTTGCTCCTCGCAAAGTCCTTTTTCATAGCTTACTCTCGTAATGATGCTCGCAACGAAGACAGGCTATTGCGAGCGCAGCGAAGCAATCTGCCGGCACCCCCTAAGTCTCTCTGTCCTTCCCTCTTCCGTCTTCCGACTTCCGACTTCCGACTCCCGACTTCCGTCTCCCGACTTCCGACTTCCGACTTCCGTCTTCTAAATGTCTTGCTTCCCTAAGAAACCCTCCATCTTCTCCCGGGCAGTCTCGTACTCATCCCGGAGTCGCCTGACTTCTGATTCCCAGACATCGGGCATCTTTATTTTAAGCTCCTTATCCTTTTTTATGAAAGTATACATTGTCCAGGTGTTTAGGGTGTCCGATAAGAAGTGATGCCATTCGGGGTCTTTTTCCATGACCGCTGACAAAAACCGCTCGTTCCGGCTGAGCTCATCCTGATCCTCCAAAACGATCCCAAAATGATCTGCAGTCAGGGAAATGATCTTTGCTATATAAGAATCATGTTGCATATGTCCATTTATCTGTCGGGCAAAAATAGGATAATTTACAGTTTACAGTTTACAATTTACAATTTTCAATGTTCTCTCACCATTTAGATGGTTGACGGTTGACGGTAGGCGGTTGACGGTTGACGGTTGACGGTAGGCGGTTGACGGTAGGCGGTTGACGGTAGGCGGTAGGTTAATCACAAGTTTTAAGCCCTGTCAGATGGGTTTGGAGTAGAATTTCCGGGTGTTTCAGCAGGTTTTGAAAATATTCAATGGCAGCATCCAGGTTTTTTTGAGCCTGCCCCGTAAGGCCTTCCATGAATTCCCACTCATAACCTTTGATATGTAACAGGTATACAGGCGGAGTGTGGTCGAATAATTCTTCACAGAGCTGAACAATATATCCAGGAGAGGCTGCATGTGTGGTAAAAGTAACATCCTTAGTGCCATCAACAGCGCTCAGGCAGAAATCATCCATATCTTCTATGGAAGCATCTGCAAAGATGACGATATCCTTTTCTGCGATGGTAGCCGCATCTTCTATGTTGAGTTGGTAATTGCTATCGAAATCAAACCCGGTGAGGCCTTCAACGTTGACCCATTCTTTGATGCGGTCTACAAAAGCAATGCCCAGGCCATCGTCCTGGCGGCCCGGGTTGCCATAACCATACAGCAATATCTTGAGAGGTTCCTTCAAGGATTAGGTGCGCTTTCTGTCAATGAGATTGTCACCGGCATCGTAAAGAGAGACTTCCAGGGGCATGCTGCCAAGCGCATGTGTTGCGCAACTCAGGCAGGGGTCATATGCCCTGATAGCCACTTCCACGGCATTCATCATAGGTTCTGTGATCTCAGCCTGCCCATTCATCCAGTTCTTTGCCACAATGTTTACCGACCTGTTCATCGGTATGTTATTGTTGGTTGTGGAGACGATCAGGTTGGCCATAGTGATCTGGTCATCCTCATTGATCTTATAATGATGGAACAAGGTTCCGCGGGGCGCTTCAAGGAGGCCAATACCTTCAAAAGATTTCTCCCCTTTAACGGTGAGTTCTCCTTTCATCAGGTCGGGATCGTTCAACAGATCTCTCATCACCTCGGCAGCATGTAAGATTTCGATCAGGCGGGCATAATGATAATGCAAGCAATGTCCATTTGGTTTGCCACCGGTGAGTGACCTGAATTCTTCAAACTCCTTCTGTGCCAGTGGTGTCGGGATAAAATCGCAGGTATTGAGGCGGGCCAGCGGACCAACCCTGTACCAACCTTTTTCCGGGCCAAGTTGCTTCAGGTAGGGGAATTTCATGTAAGTCCAATTCTTCACCTCTTCTTCAACATAATCCGTATAATTTTGATAATCAACATCATTAAGGATTTTCTTCCCATCGTGATCAACGACTCTGAGCACACCGTGATAAAGGTCCATAGCGCCGTCTTTTCTCACAAGGCTCATATTATTTGAAGGGAACCAGGAGAAATCGTCGATAAATTTCTTATTCTTCTTATAATAATCCTTGAAGAAGGATACAATTCCCTGCGACCATTCTATCATCTTCTCGATGTTGAAATCTTCAGATCCATTCAGTAAATACTCCTTATCTTTTGGGCTGAGGAACTTGTTTATGCCTCCCGGGATGGCCCCTGTGCCATGTATTTTCTTACCGGCCGTAGCCCGGATGATCTCCTGCCCGAATTTACGCATCATAACACCCTGTACTGCCAGTTCCTTATGTTCCATGGCCACGCCGATTATATTCCGGATGGCCGGGTCGGCGTCGATACCGAAAAGCAGGTCCGGGGATACCAGGTGGAAAAAGTGAAGTGCATGGGATTGGAATATCTGTCCATAGTGCATGAGTCTCCTCATTTTTTCACCAGTCGGAGTCAGTCCGTCGCCTGTTCCGGCACCTACGATCATATCGAGGGCTTTGGCAGCCGCCAGGTGGTGGCTCACAGGGCAAATCCCGCACAGCCTTTGAACGAGCACCGGGGCTTCCCAGTATGGACGGCCCTGAACAAAACGCTCGAATCCACGAAATTCCACGATATGTAATCGTGTCTGTTTAACATTGTTTTCTTCATCGAGGTGAATGGTCACCTTTCCATGACCTTCCACACGGGTTACCGGTTCTATTGTGATCTTCTTAGTCATATCTTGAACCTCCTGTTAATCAAATTTAAATGCTTCATAAGGTAACTGCAATTCACCGCCGGTGACAAGCGCTATCAGGGCATTCCAAATCAGGTCGGCCCGGGGTGCACAGCCCGGCAGGAAATAATCTATCTTTACGATCTCATGGCAAGGGTATACCCTGTCGAGTATCATCGGTAACTCACTATCATTCGGCAGGATATTCTCCTTGTTCAGCCCTACAGTCGGGCCATTGATATAGGCCTCATGAAGGCATTCCCTGATGGGTATCCCGTTTCTGAGTGCCGGCAATCCACCCATGATGGCACATTCTCCGAGTGATACCAGTGTCTTACACATTCTCCTGAATTCCTTTAATGTTTCAATATTTTCACTGTTGCAGCATCCGCCCTCGATAAGGCCGATATCACACTGCTTGGTAAAAGTTTTAATATCGTCAATTGGAGATTTATTGAACTCCACCAATTCTATCAGTTCCAGGATCCTCTCGTCAATGTCTAAGAACGACATATGACAACCAAAACATCCTGCAAGAGAAGTTGTTGCTATAACAGGTTTGCTCATTTTATTGCTCCTTTTGTTTTAAATGATCTATATTTTTCTCAACATCACTACCGATGGGCTCTGTATCGTATTTTCGTTGTCCTATCGGTGAATAAAATCCTCTTTCCTTTTTCAGAATAGCGCCCACAGGGCAAATATCCATGGCCTTCTGGGCTTCTTTTTCGGTCATCTGTGCTGCCAGCTCCTTATCCATGACCACATGCAGGTGTTTTCCTCCCCTGCTACTGTATGCGAAGACATTTTTACCATCCTTGGTGATCGTACGGATGCACCGTTTACACATAACACATCTGTTACGATCGTGGTAAATATATTTGGATGATGCATCCACTCCTTTGATGGGGAACTCATACGGGAATCTTGGCACCATCATCCGGAAGCGGTATGCCAGGGCCTGCAACTCACAGTTACCACTTTTTTCGCAGGACGGGCAAAAATGATTTCCGGAAACAAACAAGACTTCAATAATGGCTTTCCTGAGTTCATTCAGTTCGGGAATATCGTTTTCTATTTCCATTCCATCAGCCACAGGAGTGGTACAGGCCGTCATGTTCCGACCTTCTATCCTGACATTACACACCCTGCAAGATCCTGCGGGTTTGACACCTTCGACATGGCAGAGCGACGGAATGTAGATACCATTATCTCTGGCAGCATCAATGACATTCTGGCCTGGTTTGGCCCAGCATTCTTTGCCGTCGATAATTATTTTGATCTTTCCTTTCATATCATAAATACTTTTGTTATTTCAGATCAGTTTAATTAATGAATGTTCGGGGGTCTTCCAACATATTCACAGGATTCAGTCACAGCTTCGTTCATATCGAAAGTTGAAATGAAATCCTCACTGGTTTTGATAAGATCCTCATACAGATGGCGGAAATTTTCCAGTGTAGAAAGCACCGGATTGGCTGCCGTCTGACCCAGGCCACAACGATTGGACTCTTTCATGAAGTTGCCCCACTGTATCAGATCGTCAATATCTTTTCCGACACCATTTCCATCAATCATTTTTTGCAATTTATTCCTGATTATAACTTCCAGTGAGCGGCAGGGTCCACAGGAGCTGCAGGACTCTTCAATAAAGAAATCGAGGTAGTTCATTACAACATCTTTCAGCAGATCTCTGTCCTCGCCAATAATGACAATGGCACCACCGGTAGCGAGGTCTTCAAAAGCAATTTGAAGTTTGAACTTATCCGGCCCGATACACATGCCTGAAGGTCCGCCAACCTGGACTGCCTGGGTGTTTTTAGCGCCTGTCATTTCCAGTATCTCGCGAATTCTTGTGCCCCATTCGATCTCGTATACACCCGGGCGTTTACAGTCGCCTGAAATGCTGACCAGTTTTGTTCCATTCGACTCGCGGGTTCCCATGGCTTCAAACCAATCACCTCCGTGCAATATAATCTTAACGATATTGCTGAGTGTTTCAACATTGTTCACGACGGTGGGCATGTCTTTATAGCCTTTTTGTACCGGGAAAGGGGGCCTGTTCCTGGGCTCTCCACGCTTTCCCTCCATGGACTCGATGAGGGCTGATTCTTCCCCACAGACATAGGCTCCTGCACCCATCTGAATACGTATATCAAAATTAAAATCCATTCTGCCCGCAATGTTATTGCCCAATAAATTTTGAGTACGCATCTGTTCCAGGATATTTTCCAGGTAGTCTTTCAGATATTTGTATTCATAACGCAGGTAAAGAATGCCTTCTTTAGCCCCCAGGGCATAACCAGCAATGACCATGCCTTCGAAAAGCTGCTGTGGCAATTCCGTAAGGATCACCCTTTCTTTAAATGTTCCAGGCTCACCCTCATCTGCATTGCATACAAGGTAGATCTCCTCTCCTCCCGACATACGGCAGAACTCCCATTTCAAACCAGCTGGAAATCCTGCACCGCCACGTCCCCTGATATTGGATCTCTTTACTTCTTCTATGACTTTTTCAGCAGTATATTTCACTGCCTTCCGGATGGCTTCTCCGTGCTCATATTCCCTGAACAATACTGCCCCGGTCTTTCGAATATTATTATGGACCATGGCCTTTACAAGACGATTGCCGTTTTGGCCATCCCCGTACTCTTCAACCATTTCGGAAACCTCTTTACCTTCACGGAATCCGGCAACAAGCTCTTTTACCTTAGTTTTGGTTAAGCGGGTAAACACCACACCATTTATGAGCGCTGCCGGTTCCTGGTCATTCATGCCCATGTCGGCGGTATCCCACAAACCAATCAGGCCGTCTTTAGTGACTGAGTTAAACTTTATGCCCACCTCTTTCTTAAAAGCTTTGGCAATTTTCTTCCTTCCATGCATACAGGCCACAGCGCTGTTGTTCAGGTAAACGGCATATTTCCCAACCGGTTCTTTAGATAAAAAGTGATAAAATGACAGGGTTTGCTCAACATCAACTTTTGAAATGCAGACTTCTTTCGCGACAATATCAATAGCTTCATCAGGCACACAGTTGAAAACTGATTGAATATCGAGAAGGATATCCATCATGCGACTTTTGTCTTTGCCGTACTTTTTCAGGATACTTTGAACAGTTGCTTCCATACCTACTGATTTACAGTACTTTATAATGTATAAAAATTATTGTTAATTTATTCACAACGCAAAATTATATTTGTTTTGCAAGATAATAAATTCTAATTTAATATTTACCCTGTAATTACCCTTCAACATCAACATATCTCATTGTTTTACTTACATATACAGGCTTATTTAGACTTAGAATAAATTATAAATAATGCCCTAAAT
>DAOWEV010000136.1 GCA_030638325.1 Bacteroidales bacterium | reverse complement strand
TGGAATGATACAATGATACAATGATACAATGATAGAATGATGGAATGACAGTTAACATTTAAGCATTTAATCATTTATGAAAAAAAACAGTAAAAGCTAATAATTCAATATAGAGAAAATGATAACGAATCTTGTAATAGTTGAATCACCAGCCAAGGCGAAGACCATTGAGCGGTTTTTAGGTAAGGATTTTATGGTCAGGTCTAGCATGGGACATGTAATGGATCTTTCCAAAAAAGATCTGGGAGTAGTTATCGATGATGGTTTTCGGCCTGATTATGAAATTTCTCCTGACAAGAAGAAGATCGTGGCCGACCTGAAAAAGATCTCTAAAGAAGCTGAGGTTGTCTGGCTGGCTACTGATGAGGATCGTGAGGGAGAAGCTATTTCATGGCACCTGGTAAATGCGCTGGACCTTAAAGATGAAAAAATAAAAAGGATAGTGTTTCACGAGATCACAAAATCTGCCATAAAAAATGCTATTGATAATCCGCGGGGCATTGACATGAACCAGGTGAATGCACAACAGGCCCGCAGGGTGCTCGACAGACTGGTTGGCTTTAAACTTTCACCACTGTTATGGAAAAAAGTAAAACCGGCTCTTTCTGCAGGAAGGGTGCAGAGTGTGGCCGTCAGGCTGATCGTAGAAAGAGAAGAAGAAATAATGAAATTCAAGGCTGTTTCATCATACAGAATTGCAGCTGAATTTTCGTTTAAGGATAAAGGTAAAGGACAAAAACTCTTTGCGGAACTACCTGTCCGTTTTAAGAGTAAGGAGGAAGCAATAGAGTTTCTGAATAAATGTGTAGGAGCTGATTTTGCAATTTCGGATGTTGAAACCAGGCCGGCAAAAAAATCACCGGCACCGCCATTCACCACATCCACTTTACAACAGGAGGCCGGCAGAAAGCTTGGCTTTTCTGTGGCTTCAACCATGCGGGTAGCCCAGCAACTTTATGAAGCCGGTTTGATCACTTACATGAGAACTGATTCCGTGACCTTATCCAGGCTGGCCATGGCCATGGCAAAAGAAGAGATCACAAATTTATACGGAACTGAATATGTTAAAACAAGACAGTTTACTACCAAATCCAAAGGAGCCCAGGAAGCTCATGAAGCCATTCGCCCGACCTATCTTAATAATCTTTCGATCAATGGGAACAAAGCGCAAAAAAAACTGTATGAGCTGATCTGGAAAAGAACCATCGCTTCACAAATGAGTGACGCCCTGCTCGAGAAAACCATTGTGAGCATCGGTGTATCAACCGTTAAAGAGAATTTCATTGCCAGGGGAGAAGTGATCAAATTCGACGGTTTTCTGAAAGTTTATATCGAATCAACCGAGGATGAAAACAATAAAGAAAGCAAGGAGATACTCCCGTCAGTTACGGTTGGAGAATTGCTTGATCTCCGGCAAATGATTGCTGAACAACGGTTCACACAGGCTTCGAGAAGATATACTGAAGCTACACTGGTAAAAAAAATGGAAGAGTTGGGTATCGGCCGGCCATCAACTTATGCCCCAACTATCTCAACCATCCAGAAAAGAGAATATATTGAAAAAGGAGATAAAAAAGGCAATGCCCGTGATTATAATTACATAACACTGGAAAACAACGAATTAACAGAAGCACTGAAAACAGAAAAAGCAGGCTTTGAAAAGAATAAACTCTTTCCAACCGACCTGGGGACGGTAGTTAATAAATTTCTCGTCCAGTATTTTAATAATATCATCGAGTATAATTTTACCGCCAGCGTCGAGAAAGAATTTGATGAGATAGCCAGCGGAAAAAAAGTATGGAATGAGATGATCAGCGAGTTCTACACACCTTTTCACGACCAGGTGAATGATGTCGAACAAAAAACCAGGAAATTCAGTGGAGAAAAACTGCTGGGACAGGACCCTGGAACGGATAAAAACGTTTTTGTAAAGATCGGAAGGTTTGGCCCCGTTGTTCAGATCGGAGATACAGAAAGTGATGAAAAACCAAAGTTTGCCGGGCTGAAAAAAGGACAGAGCCTGGAAACCATCACCCTCGAAGAAGCGCTCGAATTATTTAACTTCCCCAGAGGTATTGGTTCTTTCGAAGGCCAGGAGTTGAATGTGGCCATTGGAAGATACGGGCCATACATCAAACACGACAATAAATTCTTTTCTCTCGGTAAAAATGATGACCCGGCCACGATATTACAGGACAGGGCCATCGAGATCATCAATGAAAAACGGCTACAGGATAAACAAAAGGTCATCATGAGTTTTGGAGAAAAAGATCCTTTGCTTGTCCTGAGAGGTCGGTATGGACCGTATATTTCATACAAAAAGAAAAATTACCGGATCCCGAAAAGCCAGAACCCGGCAAAACTCACCCTGGAAGATTGTATGAAGATCGTAGAACATCAGGATAAGGCCGGGAAGAAGAAGACGAGGCCTTCTGCTAAGAAATAGCTAAATTAATTAGGAATTACGAATTAGGAATTAGGAATTGAACTCGTAACCCGTAACTCGTAACCCGTAACTCGAAAAAGATATGGATCTGTCGATTTATTTTGAACCCATTCAGTTAAAGGTTTATCATTATGCTGCTCAGGCCGGCAGAAAAAAGCTGGGTGATGTTGTAAGGGCCTATCTTGCACCCAATGACTTCCCGGACCTGGAGGATACGGACCTGGCGATTATCGGTGTGAATGAAGACCGGAATGCGGTCAATAATGAAGGTTGCGGACAAAGCCCCGACCATATCAGAGAAGAGCTTTACGAGCTTTTCCAGGGAAGTTACAAGATCAAAATGGTGGACCTCGGCAATATACTGCAGGGCCATTCTGTGCAGGATACCTTTTTCGCTTTGTCTGCCGTTGTTACAGAACTGCTGTCAAAAAACATACTGCCGGTGATCCTGGGAGGCAGCCAGGACCTGACTTATGCCAATTACCTCGCTTATGAAAAACTGGGCAGGATCATCAATATCGTTACTGTAGATCCCATGTTCGATCTCGGACAAACTGAGGATGATCTAGATTCCCGTTCTTACCTGAACGGGATCATCCTGAAGCAACCCAATTATCTTTTTAATTTTACCAATATCGGTTATCAGACCTATTTCGTTGATCAGGAAATGATCGGCCTGATGAAAAACCTCTTTTTCGATGCTTACCGCCTCGGTAATGTCAGGGCAAACATGGAAGAATCGGAACCCATGGTCAGGAATGCTGACCTGATAAGTATTGATATATCGGCCATCCGTATGTCGGATGCTCCGGGCAACGGAAATGCAGTGCCAAACGGCCTTTGCGGAGAAGAAATGTGCCAGATCGTAAGGTATGCAGGACTGAGTGACAAGCTCAGCTCCATCGGGTTTTATGAATATAACCACAAACTGGACCGGCAACACCAGACAGCCCAACTTATATCACAAATGATCTGGTATTTCATCGATGGATTTTATAACAGGAAAAAAGATTTTCCGGACGATAAAATGAAAGACTATATAAAATTCACCGTAACCCTGGAAGATTTTAAGGATAAGTTGTTGTTCTATAAAAGCAAAAGAAGCGACCGGTGGTGGATGAAGGTTCCGGTCAGGATAAAGATGAAATCAAGATATGAGCGGCACCACATGGTGCCATGCTCTTATGCTGATTATCAGATGGCTTGCAACAACACCATTCCCGACCGTTGGTGGCAAACCTATCAAAAGCTTATGTGATGTGACTTATACCTCAACCCCATCAGCTTCCCGATCGGATCCATGAGTTTGTTCGACATATCGTTGGTTTGACGTGTTTAAAATTACAAAATAACACATTATATCACGAATTAGCTGTTACATTTTGCAATTTTAGGGCAAATAATTTACTTTTGCATCCGCCATCATCAGTATTTATCATAATTCGCTGTATAACATTATGCTAATGAAGAAAATATTGCAACATTCACACAAGGCCGGTATCCTGGTGATGATCATCCTCCTGGCTTCCTGTATTTCTCAGAAAAAGATGAAGTATTTCCGGGAAATGGAAAAGCAGGATTCTACAAAAACAACATATAACAATGAAAGATTAGAAGATTATTTGATACAGCCTGGAGATAATCTTTATATCCGTGTAGTCAGTACTGAAAGCAAAGGTTATTCTTTTGAGCGGGAAAGAGGCGCTACCAACTATTATAATGAAGCTGGCATTTATTTGAACAGTTACAGTGTTACCGACAGCGGTTATGTTGATTTCCCACTGATAGGAAAGATCTTTGTCCATAACAAGACGGTGAATGAATTGCGTGTTTCAATACAACAGCATGTAGATGAATATGTTAAAAATACTACTGTGATTGTGAAACTTGCCAATTTCAGGGTTACTTTGCTCGGAGAATTTTATAAGCCGGGAAAATACATGGTTTACCAGGACAATATCACGATTTTCCAGGCTATCGCCATGGCAGGTGATATGACTGATTATGCAAAAAGATCAGATGTGGTACTGGTACGGCAAACCAAAACCGGTTCCAAAATGTACCACCTGAACCTGAACGACCAGAATATCCTTGAATCAAACTATTATTACCTCATGCCCAACGATATTGTTTACGTTGGCCCGCTGAAAGGAAAACAGTTTGCTTTTGCCACCTTCCCTTATGCCTTGCTCCTGTCATCTATCACGGTCATGCTTTTGATATTGACATTTACACAATGAGTGAAGCGTAAGGAGTGAAGAGTGAAAAATTAAAAAAAATTATAAAACAAAAATTAACTATCAAAAGTGGATCCCAATACATTAGATAGCCTTCAAACTATCCAGCAGCAACAAAAAGAAGAGGCATTTGACTACAAAGTTTTGTTTTTCAAAATCCTGAGATACTGGTACTTCTTTATTATTACCGTTTTTGTGGCCCTGGTCATTGCTTTTCTCTTTAACAAATATACCCCGGCGGTGTATGAAGTTAAAACCACTGTTTTAATTGAAGACCAACGTGGTGGAGCCCTGGACCCTCAGTCACTGATCGGTTTCGGTTTTAGTAATCAGACCCAGAATATTGAGAACGAGATCGGAAAACTGAAATCCTATTCCTTAACGGAAAGGGTCATTAAAAATCTCCATTTTGAAGTTTTTTACTTCATTGAGGAGAATTTCATTGCCACAGAACTGTACAAGAGATCTCCGTTTCTTGTTGTCTATGATTCAAACCATTACCAGCCGATAGATATAGAATTCAAAGTGTTTGTCATTTCCAATACAAAATACCTGCTATCTGTGGAAGCAGAAGATATTACATTATACAAATACTCTGATTACGCTAAATCCGATGACAAAGTTGAACGTATTTTTATAAATGATACACTGTTTTTCGGCGAGCAGGTTGATGACAGCGCTGCCAGTTTTCACCTGGTGCTTCTTCCAAAGATCAACATGGAAGAGTATATTGGAAAGAACCTGCATTTTGTTTTTAAAGATATTGAAACCCTCACCAAACACTACCGTGGATTCAACCTTGAGCCCATCAACAGGGAAGCCTCTATTCTTGAGATTTCCTTAAGGGGTTTCAGTGAACAAAAAGCCGTTGATTTTCTGAATATGCTGACCATCGAATACCTGAAAACAGGCCTTGAAAAAAAGAACCTGATAGCCCTTAACACCATCCGGTTTATAGATGAACAATTACAGATCATAGCTGATACCTTGCTATATACTGAATTAAAACTGGAAACTTTCAGAAGTGAAAAGAAAGTGATGGATATGGATTTTCAAGCCCAGCAGGTGTTTGATCATATGAAGGAACTGGAATCTGAAAAAGCAGTGTTGACGGTAAAATCAAAATACTATTACAGTTTGAAATCTTATGTCAAGGCAAGTACTGAAATCGATGATGCATTGATGGTGCCTTCGTCCATGGGTATCGATGATCCCCTGACCAGCAGCCTCATCCTCGAATTATCCAATATTTACGGTGAAAGAGCAGATATGCTTTTGACTTCTACTGAAAAGAATCCCAGTGTAATTGCTTTGGATCAACGCATTCTGATGATCAAAAACACCCTGCTGGAAAATATCAATAACGTCATCAAGAATTCTAATATAGCTATTCATGACATAAACCGGAGGATTGACCGGCTGTCGGACCAGATCCAGACTTTACCGGAAACCCAGAGAGAGCTTATCGGCATTAAACGCGATTTTGAATTGAGTGATTACATCTACAACTACCTGCAGCAACGGCGGGCAGAAGCTCAAATTACAATGGCTTCCAATGTGCCTGATAATGAAATAGTTGATCGGGCCAGGGTTCTTCATTCCTCCCCGGTATATCCTAAGAAAAGCCTCAATTACATCATCGCCATTATCCTCGGGCTGATCCTTCCCATCGTTTACATCATCGGAAAAGATTATATGAACGATAAGATCATTGAGCGAAAAGACATTGAAAACATTACCAACCTTCCAATCGTCGGCCATGTGATCCACAGCAACCGCCTGAGCACTATTGTGGTGGCCGAATCACCCAAATCATCCATTGCCGAATCGTTCCGTTCAATACGGACAAACCTGCAATTCCTTTCCAAGGGCAAGCCAAAGATGACGGTGATGATCACATCCGATATGGTAAGCGCCGGAAAAACTTTTATTGCCATCAACCTGGCTTCCATCTTTGCCCTTTACGGCAAAAAGACTTTGCTGATAGGTTTCGACCTCAGGAAACCTAAGATATACCAGGATTTCGGCCTGAGTAATACAGAAGGGATCAGTACCTACCTGATCAACAAATCCAGTTATGAAGACATTATACAGCCGAGCTTCATTGACAACCTGCATATCATCATGGCGGGCCCGGTACCACCCAACCCTTCAGAGCTGATCGCATCTGATAAAACAGGTGAACTGTTTAGCCGGCTCAAGGAGGAATATGATTATATCATCCTGGATACACCCCCGGTAGGCCTGGTAACCGATGCATTCCTGCTGATGCAGCATACTGATGCCAATATTTTCATAGTAAGGCAGAATTATACCCTTAAAAAGGTTTTCAGCGCCATCATTAAAGATGTTGAACGGCGAAAGCTTCCCAATGTCCATATCCTGATCAATGATGTGAAACTGACCAGGGGTTCTTACGGCTATGGTTACGGCTATGGTTATGGATACGGTTATGGCTATGGCTATGGATACGGTTATGGCTATGGCTATGGTTACGGCTATTATTCCGATGACAAGGAACAGGAGAAGGACTCGGCCATAAAGCGGATCTTTAAGAAATCATGAACAGTTAACAGTGAACAGTTAACAAATGATTACTGATAACTGATTACTGTTAACTGATTACTGATAACTGTCTTCCTACCGAAAGGTAATCCCGTAAACCCATCCGAGCATAAGAACACAAACCACGAGGTACATGATGGTCAGCGGAAATCCGATCCGCATGTAATCTTTAAATTTATAGCCCCCTGGTCCATAGACCATCAGGTTGGTCTGGTATCCTATGGGTGTAATGAAGTTGGCTGCAGCGGCAAATGCCACTACAAGCACAAAAGGCATGGTGGGCAGGCCAAGGTTGATGGCCGCCGTAACAGAAATGGGAAAGATAAGGGCTGCAGCCGCCTTATTGGTGATATAAGATGCCAGGAGGTTGGTGATCATGAAGATACCGGCAAGTAGCCCAAGCGCTCCGATAGGCTTGAAAACACCTATGATAAAATCTGCAATCAGGTCGGCCATACCGCTCTTGATCATGGCTGTGCCCATGGCTAATGACAAGACAATGATGATGGCCAGGTTGTAGTCGATGCTTTTAGGGATGTCTTTCGGAGAGGCTATTTTCAATAATTGTATCACGATCATCAGGATCATCAGTGCCATGAAAAGTGATATTAAACCCAGGGCCGAGGTGATGATGGCCAGCGCAATGCCGCCGAATAAGGCCAATACTTTATACCACTCCAGCTTGCGAAATTCCCGGACGCGCGACAACAAATAAAAATCATGTGTATCGAGCGACAGCTGGGCAAAAGCATCTCCAACCAACAATAACATAACATCCCCCGCCTTAAGTTTTACATTCCCTATTTTTCCGGATATTTTCTCGCCATTACGGTGTACAGCCAGTATGGCGGCATCGTATTTTCCGCGGAACCCGGACTCTCTGACCGTTTTAGTGATCAAAGTGGAATTTTGTGAAATCACTACCTCCACAACTTCTGTATGAGATTTTTTGGCAAACATGCCTACCTGTGAAAGAACCAGTCTGGTCTCCTGGTTTATCATGTCGGCAATGGTATTGGTGTCTCCTGCAAAGACCAGCACATCCCCTGCCTCCAGGACAACGCTTGGCGATACTGCAGATAAGCGCTCCTGATTCCTGGAAATTTCCACCAGGAACAAGCCTCTCAGGTTTCTCAAATTAGCTTCTTCAACTGTCTTTCCGATCAGCGAAGATCTTGTTCTGATCCTTGCTTCCACCAGGTATTCCCTGGTTTTGTCCGTGAACTCTGCAGCAGCATCCTGCCGCTCCGGCAACAGACGGTTGGAAAACAGGATCAGGTATATGGAGCCCAGGATGATCATGGGCAGGCCCACAGCCGTGAAATCAAATAACTCCAGGGGTTCCAGCCCCGGGACGATGAGCTGGTCGGTCACCAGCCCGTTCACGATAAGGTTGGTAGATGTTCCGATCAGGGTGGCGCATCCCCCCAGTATCGCCGCATAGGATAAAGGGATCAGCAATTTGGAAGGCTTGATATTATTCCGCTTGCTCCAACTGTTTACATATGGCATCATAATGGCAACCAGTGGAGTATTGTTTAAAAAGGCCGAGAACCCCGCTACCATCATAATCATCTTGATCATGAACATGCGATAAGAAGTTGTTCTTCGAAATATCCTGTCAAACAGGGCATCGATAATATCCGTTTTTCGTATGATATCGCCAAACAACAATAACAGTATGATGACTGCTATCTGCTCATTGGCCAAACCACTCAGTATCTCCCTCGGAGTGAGGATGCCGAAAATACCCAGTACGATAACCCCGATCAAAAAAGTAAATGCCGGCCCCAGCATCTCCGTATATAAAGAGATGATAATGAATGCCAGGACAATAGCTACAATTATTATGTCGGGATTAATCAAGACTTACAAAATTGATAAAAAAAAACTAAATTTGCCACTCAAAATTATAAATTAATCGTAAATTACAGTTTTTGTTTAATTCCATGCAAGATAATAATAAAAACGTATACCCGGTAACTTTTAAAGCAATACAAAGGGAAGAAAAGGAAAAATTGATCAATCAAAAAGCCCGGGTGATCTGGATGACAGGTTTGTCAGGTTCCGGAAAAACCACGCTTGCCAAGCATCTGGACAAAGCATTGTACAATCGCGGATTCCTCTCACAAATCCTTGACGGAGACAACATACGTTCCGGGATCAACAATAACCTCAGTTTCACAAACGAGGACAGAATGGAAAATATCCGGCGGATCGCAGAGGTGTCAACACTGTTCCTTAATTGCGGTATTATTACCATTAACAGTTTCATCAGCCCCACGGAGGAGATCCGGAATATGGCCATGGGTATCATTGGCAGGGAAAACGTTATTGAGGTTTTTATAAATGCACCCCTGAATATCTGTGAACAACGGGATGTGAAAGGCCTTTACGCCAGGGCACGCCGGGGCGAGATCAAAGATTTTACCGGCATCGATGCCCCTTTTGAGATCCCTCTGGACGCCGATGTTGAAGTACGGACAGATATTCAAACCGTTGAAGAATCGGTACAGCAAATACTGGATCATGTTTTTCCATTAATTCAATTAGGAATCAAGAATTAAACCAAGGAATTGCCTCTGTGCCTTAATCATATACACTTATGAAACAATATAATCTGAATCATCTGCGGGAACTGGAATCCGAATCCATCTTCATCATGCGTGAAGTGGCTGCCCAGTTCGAACGGCCGGCTCTGCTGTTCTCGGGAGGAAAGGATTCCATCGTCATGGTACACCTGGCAAAAAAAGCCTTCTGGCCTGCTAAGATCCCGTTTCCACTGTTTCATATCGACACCGGGCATAATTTTGAGGAGACGATGATCTTCAGGGATGAGCTGGTAGCAGAACTGGGGGTTCAGTTAATCGTGGGTTCCGTACAGGAATCCATTGACAAAGGCAGGGTAACAGAAGAGACCGGTTACAATGCAAGCCGGAATTTATTACAGACGGTCACCCTCCTCGATGCCATTGAAGAACATAAGATCGATGCTGCCATAGGTGGCGGCCGCAGAGATGAAGAAAAAGCCCGCGCCAAAGAAAGGTTCTTCTCTCACCGTGATGAATTCGGACAATGGGACCCCAAAAACCAACGGCCCGAACTCTGGAACATCTTTAACGGCAGAAGGCATGTCGGTGAACATTTCAGGGTGTTCCCTTTGAGTAACTGGACCGAAATGGATATCTGGCAGTATATTTACCTTGAAAATATTAACATACCCAGCCTCTATTTTACACACAAGAGAAAGGTGTTCAAGCGTGACGGTGTCTGGCTGGCCGCATACCCGTTCATGAAAAGAAAACCAGGTGAAGAAGTGATTATCAAAAGGATCCGCTGCCGGACCATCGGTGATATCTCCTGTACCGGACTGTCCGAATCCTCCGCTGAGAACCTCGAGGAGATCATCCAGGAAATCGCCGCTACCAGGGTAACCGAACGCGGTAGCCGGTCTGATGATAAACGCAGTGAGTCGGCTATGGAAGATAGAAAGAAAGAAGGGTATTTTTAATTGTCGATTGTCAATTGTCAATTTTTGATTTTCGATTTTGATTTTCGAGTTCAATTTTCGATTTTCGATTTCGATTTTCGATTTTGATTTAATAGGAGACGGAAGACAAGAGCTGTTAAAAACACTTCGGACTTCCGACTTCGGACTTCCGACTAAAGCAATATAACATATGACAGAAGAAAAATTTTCAACCAAAGCATATCTCGGCATGGACCTGCTGCGATTCACGACAGCGGGTAGTGTAGACGATGGAAAAAGCACTTTGATCGGAAGATTGCTTTATGATAGTAAATCGATCTTTGAAGACCAGCTCGAAGCAGTCAGACTGGCCAGTATCCGGAAGGGTAATGAACATATCAACCTGGCGCTGCTGACCGATGGCCTCCGTGCAGAAAGGGAACAAGGCATTACCATTGATGTAGCCTACCGTTATTTTGCTACGCCAAAGCGAAAATTCATTATCGCCGATACGCCGGGTCATGTACAATACACCAGGAACATGGTGACCGGCGCCTCCACTGCAAATGCAGCCATCATATTGATTGACGCAAGGAACGGGGTGACCGAACAAAGTTACCGGCATTCCTATATCGCGTCCCTGCTGCAAATCCCCCATCTCATCTTTTGTGTGAACAAGATGGACCTGGTGGATTACAATGAAGATGTCTTCGAAGAGATCAAGCACCAGGTCAGCGCTTTTGCCTCCAAGATGGCTGTGAAAGATATCCGCTTTGTACCCATCAGCGCCCTGATGGGTGATAATGTGGTAGAACAGTCGAAAAATATGCCCTGGTACGGAGGAGGAACGCTCCGGTACATCCTCGAGAATATTCATGTTGGCAGCGACTGGAACCATATCGACCCCCGCTTTCCGGTGCAATATGTCATCCGGCCGCAATCCGAAAAATATCACGATTACCGCGGATATGCCGGGCGCATCGTAGGTGGGGTATTCAGAAAAGGCGACAAGGTCATGATCCTGCCCTCAGGTTTTGTGACAACCATCAAGTCTATCGATGATATCGATGGCGGGGTTGAAGAAGCTTTTCCCCCTATGTCGATCACAATCAGACTGGAGGATGATCTGGATATCAGTCGCGGGGATATGATCGTAAGGGAAGACAATGTTCCGGAGATCAGCCAGGATATCGATGTGATGATGTGCTGGATGAGTGAAAAACCACTCAATACAGGCACCAAGTATTACCTGAAACATACAACCCAGGATGTTCGCTGCCTGGTAAAAGAGATCAAGTACAAAGTTGATGTCAACACACTGAATCGGATAAGCGACGGAAAAGAGCTGAAAATGAATGAGATCGCACGTGTCTCCCTGAGAACCACCAAACCCCTGTTTTTTGATCCTTACCGCCGCAACCGCAATACCGGAAGCCTGATCCTGATCGACGAAGGAACAAATAATACGGTGGGCGGGGGGATGATTGTTTAATTTTAAATTATAAATTTTGAATCCACTACGAAAAGGCGTAAAAACTAAACAAAGCCACAGATTCACAGATTTTTTTTAAAAATTAAATCTGTGAATCTGTGGCAATTTTTTCAACAATTCCAGATAAATGTCTTTTTGACCTGGATTCAATTTTAAATTATGCATTCTGTACCCTGAATTAATCTGTGGCCTATTTAAATAATTAATGAAACATCGTCTGGAAAATAACAATATCCTAATCACAGGTGGTGCCGGTTTTATCGGATCGGCTTTGTGCGAGTACTTTCTTGCACAGGACAATAATGTCGTATGTCTCGATAATTTCCTTACAGGACACCGCAGTAACATTGAGCCTTTCATTGCAAATAAAAATTTCCACTTCATCGAAGGCGATATCCGCGATCCGGAAATCTGTAGAAAAGCCATGGATGGCGTGGATTATGTCTTCCACCAGGCCGCCCTGGGTTCTGTTCCGAGGTCTATTGAAAACCCCGCCCGCACCAACGAGATCAACATCAATGGCAGCCTGAACATGCTCATCGCAGCCAGAGACGCCAGGGTCAAAAGGTTTGTCTATGCCTCCAGTTCCTCCGTATACGGAGATGCACCCGGGCTTCCGAAAGTGGAAGACGCCATCGGAGAGCCACTTTCTCCTTACGCTGTCACAAAACTGGTCAATGAGAAATATGCCAGGGTGTTTTCAGACATCTATGATATTGAGACCGTTGGCCTGAGGTATTTCAACGTCTTTGGCCGCAGGCAGGATCCTAACGGCGCCTATGCCGCCGTAATACCAAAATGGGTGAAATTGATGATCGAACACGAACGTCCTGTCATCAACGGTGACGGAAGCTACTCCAGGGATTTTACTTATATTGAAAATGTAGTTCACGCCAATGAACAGGCTGCCCTGGCCCCACTCCCCGGCCCCACACCCTCTTCTCACACCTCACCTCTCACTTCTCACGTATATAACATTGCCTTCGGAGGGAACACCACCCTCAACGAACTCTTCACCATACTGCGCGACAACCTAACTAAGTACGATCCCAAAATTGAAAAACTGGATCCGGTATATGGCCCTAAGCGGCCCGGGGATATTCCCCATTCTCTGGCCTCCATCGAAAAAGCACGTGAACTGTTGGGATACCAGCCTCAATATGATGCCCAGGCCGGATTTGCAAAAGCCTGTGAATGGTATTGGGAAAACCTGAAATAATTTTAAGTTTTAAATTATAAATTTTAAATTCTGGATTCTGCATCCTTAAATAATTGTAAATTGTAAACTGTAAATTTTAAATTAATCTGTGAATCTGTGGCTAATAAGAAAACCTGGTACGCCATATATGTCAAGTCACGAGCTGAAAAAACAGCTCATGCCGAGCTTGCAGAAAACGGTATTGACTGTTTTCTTCCCCTGATCAAGACCTTAAAACAGTGGTCCGATCGCAAAAAATGGGTAGAAGAGCCCTTGTTCCGGTCTTATCTGTTTGTACACATCAACAAGTCTGACTACTATAAGGTACTAAACGCCAGCGGTGTGGTCCGTTACATTACTTTTGAAGGCAGGGCAGTCCCTATACCGGATCAACAGATCGAAGCCATCCGCATTTTTCTCTCCGAAGATGAGGAATTGCCTGCAGATCCCCATAGTTACAAACCCGGTCAAACCGTTGAAGTCATCAAAGGAGCCCTTCACGGCCTCACAGGAGAACTCATTCAACTGGCCGGAAGGCACAAAGTAAGGATAGAAGTTGTAGGCATCGGGCAAGCCGTGTTTATTACTATACCTATGTCGTATTTGCGGATCGTTTGAACAGGATACAAGATACAGGATTCAGGATACAGGATCTATTTAGCATCAAGAATCCGGCAACCAGCCCTATTACCTTTCCGTTAAAACTAAATTAATGTAACAAAAACTTGACTTTTTCGTAATATTGAGTAATTTTGTTACTCGTTATCGTGAAATCTAATTGTCACAACATTACAAAAAATCCCTGTAAGTGACGTGGCGAAGCATTGCTGGGAGTTACGAGATACGGGTTACGAGATACGAGTTACGGGTTTTGGGCTTGGGGTTTTGAGTTACGGGGAAAACATTATTTATCACTTATTTTAATTATGAGTCATTATAAAGATCTGGAGATTTATAATCTTTCTTTCGATCTTGCTTTAAAGGTTCATCATCTTTCTCTTACCCTTCCGAAATATGAACTTTATGAACAAGGCAGTCAGCTCAGAAGGTCAACCAAGAGTATTCGGAATAATATAGTTGAGGGATATGGGAGAAGGAGGTATAAGGCTGACTATATCCGGTTTTTAATTTTTGCACATGCGTCATGTGATGAAGCAATTAGTCAGCTTGAAATGCTTAATTCGCTCTATTTTTCAGAAAAACCTATTGATGATATTATTGAAAAATACAATACTCTCGGAGCAAAAATCAACAAGTTCATACAATACATAGAAAAGAATTGGAATGTCTAAAAACACCCTCTAAACCATACCCCAAAACACGTATCCCATATCCCATATCCCGTATCCCGTATCCCGTAACCTGTATCCCGTATGCTCGACACTCTCATAACATCCAAAACCCGTATCAAACTCCTCCTGAAGTTCTTCCTGAATTCCAGTGCAAAGGCCTATTTACGCAGTCTTGAAAGCGAGTTTGGGGAATCCACTAACTCCATCCGGATCGAGCTGAACAAGTTTGAAAAGGCAGGGTTGCTGAGGTCCGAGATGGAAGGAAATAAAAAAGTATTCCAGGCAAACACCAAGCATCCTCTTTTTAAAGATATTCATAACATCCTGTTAAAACAGATCGGTTTCGACCAGATCGTTGACCGGGTGGCAAAAAAGCTTGGGAATGTGCAGGAAGTTTACGTGGTTGGCGATTTTGCCAATGGCCGCGACAATCCAATTATCGATTTGTTATTTATAGGTGATGGCATGGACAAGGAGTACCTGATGAAGTTGGTAGAAAAGACCGAAGAACTGATCGACCGGAAGATCCGGTATGTGGTGTTTGGAACAGATGAATTTGCAAGCTATAAATTAAAACTGGCTGAAAGCAGTACGTTGCTTTTGTGGAAGCAGGAATTTCACAAACCCCAATAACCAAATCTCAAATAATATACAATATTCAAATCTCAAAAACCAAACGGTTTCAACGCTAATGTTTTAGATTTGAAAGTTGGAATTTCTTAAATCACAATAATCAAATCCCAAATATCAAATAATACCCAATATTCAAATCTCAATAACCAAACGGTTTCAGCGCTAATGTTTGAGTTTTGAATGTTGATTTTTGGAATTTGTTGTTTGAAGTTTGTAATTTCATTATATCTTGGTTACTAAAAAAACATATGATTTAGAAGAGCGTACATTTGAGTTTGCTCGTGATGTAAGATTCTTTATTAAAACTTTACCAAAAACAACTGCGAATATTGAAGACGCGAAGCAAATAGTGAAGTCATCTGGTTCCGTTGGTGCAAATTATTTAGAAGCCAATGAAAAATTAAGTAAAAAGGATTTCCTTTTTCGTATGAAAATCAGTAGGAAAGAAGCCAAAGAATCAATTTTTTGGTTACGATTAATTGACACAACCAATGATTTAGTAAATACACAAGAAGCAAAAAAACTAATAGGCGAAGCCACCGAATTAAAGAAAATATTATCAAGTATAATTGATAAATCACAATAACCAAATTACAATAACCAAACGGTTTCAAACCTAATGTTTTAGATTTGAAAGTTGGAGTTTGGAATTTGTTGTTTGTAATTTGGAATTTCATAAGCCCTAATAACCAAACGGTTTCAACCCAAATGTTTGAGTTTTGAATATTGATTTTTGGAATTTGTTATTTGGAATTTGGAATTTCAGAGACACAGCTCACACTTTACCTCTCTCAACTCTAAGCTCTCAACTCTAAGCTCTCAATTCACGACAATAAGCTATCAAAGTAAAACCTAATTGGAAGTAAACATGGATTTTCAGGTTTGTGTCATTGGAACTGGCGTCGTTGGCTTAGCAATAGCCGCTAAATTGTCGTGTGATTATGATGACGTAATTGTAATTGAGAAGCATACTAAATTCGGACAGGAAACTTCCAGTCGAAACAGTGAAGTTATTCATTCTGGTGTTTATTACCCCGAAAATTCCTTAAAAGCAATATCATGTGTTGATGGTAGAGAATTACTCTATCAATACTGCGAAAAGCATGAAATTGGCCATAAAAAATGCGGAAAGTTGATAGTTGCAACTACTGCTCATGAATCTAAAATGTTGGAGTCTATACTACAACAATCAAAAAATAATGGTGTTCGCGATGGCAGAATAATTGATAGAGATGAAATTCACAAACTCGAACCAAATGTGAATGCTGTTACTGCAATTCTTTTTCCTTCAACCGGCATTATTGACAGCCATGGCTTAATGAAGCAACTCGAAACAGACAG
>DAOWEV010000151.1 GCA_030638325.1 Bacteroidales bacterium | reverse complement strand
TATGGAAAGATATACCACAAGGTTACCAAATTGCTATTAAATTCTGGGGAGCCGATCATCATCCCAATCAAAGACCATTGCCAGCTTCAAGGTGGTTAACCAAAATCCATATTGACATTAGTTTTTCTGAAGAATTATTGTTGGAACCGATTAATAGAGAAATACATCATCCATATTCTGATAACGAAAATATTATTAATAATGCTCCCTGTTATCAGATAACAGAAATTTTTTCGGAGAAAATCAGGTCGCTGGCACAACGAAACCGTCCACGTGATTGTTATGATGTATGGTTTCTTTCGAAGCAAACAGACAAATCATATCTTCCTGCAATTAAAAATCTTTTATTTGAAAAAGCCGTTGCAAAACATATTTCGGTTGATTCTCCATTTCATTTTGTGAATGAAAAAAAACGAGAGATAAACCTTAGGCACTGGGAGAAAAGCCTGAGGCACCAATTACCGGGAAAAAATTTGCCTGATTTCAATCGACTTTATTCAGAACTAACGACATTTATAGAAAAAATAATTAAATCCTAAAAATCATGAATAAATTATCACCACAAAAGTACATTATTAAAAAAGGCAGAGAACTACCGTTTTATGAATGTTATGTCACAGGCGGCTGGCAGGATCATGGTCTGGCAACTTTTTGGATTAGCAGAAAAATGCACGGTGGAAATTATATTGCTGCATTTTATCTTGTGGATGTATTTTGTCTCGGGCTAAAAAACACTAATTATAGATTCAATATAGATATGTCGGAATACCGGTTTGTTTTTCAAAGGTATAAGGAACATAATAATAGTCCTGAGAAATGTGATTTATCGTATGCTCATAACATGATTTACGGAGCTATTGATTTTGCAGAAGAAATCGGGTTTAAACCACATAAAGACTTTACTGTTACGGAATACCTTTTAGACCCTGATTTGATTACCGATGGAATTGATGAGATTGAATTTGGCAATGACGGAAAACCGTTCTATATTTCAGGACCCAATGATAATGTTCCACAGATTATCAGAACATTGGAAAATAGTGTAGGAAAAGGTAATTATGAGTTCCTGGCAAGATCGGAACAATTTGAAGAGTGGTAAATTGTTTCTGCTAAATTTATAATAACAAAACACAATGGAAAAATACCTAAACCAACTTATAGAAGACCTGGAAAAGGCGGCAGAAAATCCACCATCCCCGGCATTTATTGAGCCGCCGCCACACCTGGATGATTTGCCTGATGTTGCAGAACTGGCATTGGTTCCTTTCAAACCTATTTCGGAATGGACCGGGATTGATCCTAAGTATTTTCCCGAACTAATTCACCTGACTGCCGACCAGGCGGATATGGTCAACAAAGCGATATTTAAACTATTCGAAAGCCTGAATATCGAGCTGGTGGATATCCCCAAAGGCATTCCGCCCGAAATGCTGTATGATGTATTGGTCAGTAACTGGAATGAGCCCGTTCAATATCTTCCCCTGGCCGGTTTCGACCTGGAGCTGTGCACAGGCGATTGGATGACCTGCCCGTACGGCGATTATTGCGATTGCGATGAGGAACCGGATTTTTCGTTGGATGATGATATGCCATCAAATAGAAATGAGGATGAGGATGCTGATGAATTGCTTTTTTAAATAAACTAATGTAGCAATATGAAAAAACAAGATGATCTAATTACAGAAGTACTAAAAAGAGCAGATAGTAAAAAACGAGACGATATTGAGATTGAATGGTTCATTTATATGAAAGAGAAATTAAAATTTCCTTTTCAGGCAGAAGTTAATCTTATTAGTTATTCTGCTGCTGTTCGCGATGGAGATATTGTAAAAGTGTTGGCCTTAGACAATATGATTGATCTTTATGGTGTGATTATGAAAGTTAAAAAAGGAAGAAAGACTTTATACATACCTTTGGAGGAGCTTGAACTGTCGGATAAGAAATCGAAAAACTATGAAATTATTTATGCTTTTTTAGATTGGTATTATAATTATTAATTAGAACTGTTAATATGCAAATCACCGGAACCCACCTCAACTATTACTTCATCTGCCATCGTTAGCTCTGTTTGTTCTCCAAAGGCATTCAAATGGAGTATGTGTTCGACCTGGTGCCGGAGGGAAAGTTGATTCGGTTTAAAACCTCGTTTCACCATCATGGATCACCGGTAGATGGTCTATGTTCTCGCGGAAGGAAAGCCAGTCGATGATCTTAAATGCAAATTCATCCGTCAGATTGCTCATATCGTAATAATAGACCTGATGAAACCTGTCTTTTCTTTCATCTTTTGGCTTGACACTGTGACTTTTATGGTCATCTTCCAGTTTTCCGTCTCTTCGTTTCTTCTCAAGAAATTCCTCTTTTACCTCAATCTCAACTTTGTCCATGATCTTGGCAATGTTGAAGTATATCAATCTGACATGCTTGTAATGAACGTTTTTTAAAGGGTTCAACAAACCCCCAAACTCCGTCTTTTGGACTCTCTGGCTACTTGAAAAATAATGAAGTTTGTTATCCAGCCTTGTCTGTTTAGCTTTGAAGGTGATCTTACCAAATATCTCCCTGTGTTCAACAGGTAAATTATTTACCCTCTCCGCCAGCGCATCCAGTTTCAATATAAAATGGTTATAGAGCCGGCTGTTCTTTTCATAATTCTGTTTAATCCGGAACATTTTGTCCTGTACCCGGGCGCTATCACGGCCTGAACGCTTCTTACTGCTTTCCTGTCGCTCTATTTCTTCTAACCAATGAACCATACCTACTATTATTACCCGCTGTTAATCATACAAATGCTTTCATTAATTAAATCCTAAGCACCAAATCCTAATCCCGATAGGTATCGGGAAAACAAATTCAAAACTCAAATAACCAAATGTTCAAAACAAAGAATTTCCCACAGAGCATACGGTTTTAAATTTTGTGCTTTTGTCATTTGGTATTGTTTATCCCGATAGCTATCGGGATTAGAAATTCGGATTTAGATATTCTATTTTAGTGATTTATTTAACACTGATGAAATATACGTCACAGTTAAATAATTACCAAAGTTCAATAATTTAAAATTTATAATTACATGTTTCTCCGGTATTGTCCTCCAACTTCAAACAGGGCGTTTGTGATCTGTCCAATAGAACAATGTTTTGAGGCTTCCATGATGCCTGCAAAGACATTTTCATTATGGAGAGCCTTAACTTTGAGCTCTTCAAGCGATTGTTCAGTTTTGTCAGCAAAAGTTTTATGAAGCTGATCAAGCATGGATATCTGGTATTCCTTTTCTTTCTTTGTGGCCCGGATCACCTCACCGGCAACGATGGTAGGTGAACCTTCGGCAGAAAGGAAAGTATTGACCCCAATGAGCGGCAATTTTCCACTATGTTTCATCGATTCATAATACATGGATTCTTCCTGTATCTGGCTTCGCTGATACATGGTTTCCATGGCGCCCAGTACGCCTCCTCTGTCAGTCAGCCTGTCAAACTCAGCCATTACCGCTTCCTCCACAAGATCGGTCAGTTCTTCAATGATGAAAGATCCCTGTAAAGGGTTTTGATTTTTTGCCATGCCAAGCTCGTGATTGATGATCAGCTGGATGGCCATAGCCCTTCTTACAGACTCTTCGGTCGGAGTGGTTATGGCTTCATCATAAGCGTTGGTATGCAATGAATTGCAATTGTCATAGATGGCATACAATGCCTGGAGTGTTGTACGGATATCATTAAAGGCGATTTCCTGTGCGTGCAGTGAGCGTCCTGAAGTTTGAATGTGATATTTCAGTTTTTGAGAGCGCTCATCCGCACCGTATTTCAGCTTCATGGCTTTGGCCCAGATCAGCCGGGCCACACGGCCTAAAACAGAATATTCCGGATCAACACCATTCGAGAAGAAAAACGAGAAATTGGGGGCAAATTTATTGATCTCCATACCCCTTGACAGATAATACTCGACATAAGTAAAGCCGTTAGACAGTGTCAATGCCAACTGTGTGATCGGGTTGGCGCCGGCTTCTGCTATATGATATCCGGAAATAGATACCGAATAGAAGTTCATCACATTGTTCCGGTTGAAATATTCCTGAACATCTCCCATCATCTTAAGGGCAAAGTCGGTTGAAAAGATGCAGGTATTCTGTGCCTGGTCTTCTTTTAATATATCAGCCTGGATGGTTCCCCGTACCCGGCATAATGTATCCGCCTTGATCTTTTCATAAACCTCTGCGGGCAACACCTGGTCGCCGGTAACCCCCAGCAGCATCAGTCCAAGCCCATCATTCCCCCTGGGTAATTCGCCCTGGTACTGAGGTCGTTTTGTTCCTTTCTTATTATAAAAAGCTGTTATCTTTTTTTCAACTTCTTCACCCAGGCCATGTTCTTTGATATAGACCTCACATTGCTGGTCGATGGCAGCATTCATGAAATATCCTACCATGGTTGGGGCCGGCCCATTGATGGTCATGGAAACAGAAGTCTTGGCATCCGCCAGGTTAAAACCTGAATATAGCTTTTTAACATCATCGAGACAGGCAATAGAAACACCTGCATTCCCTATCTTTCCATAAATATCAGGTCGCACATCCGGATCTCTGCCATATAAAGTCACTGAATCAAAAGCTGTTGAAAGGCGCCTGGCCGGCATATCGTATGAAACATAATGAAACCGTTTATTGGTTCTTTCCGGACCGCCTTCACCGGCAAACATCCTTGTGGGATCTTCTCCCTCGCGCTTAAAAGGAAAGACTCCGGCAGCAAAAGGAAACTCGCCGGGAACATTCTCTCTTAAATTCCATTTCAAGATGTCGCCCATACAGCTATACTTCGGAAGAGAAACTTTGGGGATCAAAGTATGTGATAATGATTCCGAGTGGGTCTTCACTTTAAGTTCCTTACCCCTTACTTTATATACAAAATCCTCCCGCTTGTAACTGTCAACTTTCTGATCCCAGCTTTCCAGTGTATACCTGCATTCTCCATCGAGTTTCCGTTCAGCTTTATCATATTCTTCCTGCAGCTGTTTAATGATATCTTCTTGAGCGCTACCATTTTCCCTGATGGCATCCATGGTTTCTTTGACCGCCTGCATACGCCTGGCAACTTTAGCCTGTTCCTCCGTCCATTTATTATAATTCCTTACCGTGTCAGATATCTCCGAAAGATAACGAACCCGGCGGGGTGGAATGATGTGGATTTTTTCCGACATCTCATCGGAATCCGTAGCATTGGTTTTAAAGTCAACACCCGTTTTTTCAGTGATAATCCCGATGAGGTTCTTATAAAAATGGTTCATGCCAGGATCGTTGAATTGGGAGGCGATAGTACCATACACAGGCATATCCTCCGGCTCAGCATGCCAAAGTTGATGATTCCGTGCATATTGCTTGCGTACATCCCGGAGTGCATCCATTGAACCCCGCTTGTCAAACTTGTTGAGGGCAATGATATCGGCAAAATCCAGCATGTCAATTTTTTCAAGCTGGGTAGCAGCTCCGTATTCAGGGGTCATCACATACATGGATATGTCGCTGTGATCAACGATCTCGGTGTCAGCCTGTCCGATGCCAGATGTCTCCAGGATTACCAGGTCATAGCCGGCCGCCTGCAAAATAGTTTCAGCATCCTGCACATATTTGGAGACTGCGAGGTTGCTTTGCCGGGTGGCAAGAGATCTCATATAAACCCGCGAATTGCCAATGGAATTCATGCGGATCCGGTCGCCCAACAAGGCCCCGCCTGTTTTTCGTTTGGACGGGTCCACCGAAATGATGGCAACTGTTTTGTCCGGAAAGTCCTCCAGGTATCGTCTGACGATCTCATCTACCATCGAAGATTTCCCGGATCCTCCGGTACCGGTAATACCCAGCACCGGCGACCTGGACTTTCCGTCTTTCAGTCTATCAATAAATTCGCGTACTGTTTCCGGATAATTCTCAGCAGCCGAGATCAGTTTTGTGATGGCGTTGATATTTTTTTTCTGAAGTTCCCTCCGGTTTACCTTCAAGTCTTTACCGGTAGGAAAATCGGATTTTTCCATCAGGTCATTGATCATTCCCTGTAAACCCATTTCCCTGCCATCGTCCGGACTATAGATCCTGGTGATCCCATAAGCATGTAACTCTTCTATCTCCCCGGGCAGGATCACCCCGCCTCCTCCACCAAAGATCTTGATATGTCCACAGTTCCGTTCATCCAGCATGTCGTGCATATATTTCAGGAATTCTATATGGCCTCCCTGGTAGGAAGTCAGTGCAATGGCCTGAACATCTTCCTGCACAGCACAATCTACTATGTCCTTGACAGACCGGTTGTGCCCCAGGTGGATTACTTCAGCGCCGGTCGACTGGATGATACGGCGCATAATATTGATCGCCGCATCATGGCCATCGAATAAAGAAGCAGCTGTAACTATCCTGATGTGATTCTTTGGTTTATAAGGCTTAGTCGGATTTGCAATCATAATAATTTTTTATTCAACAAGCATTTGCAAAGATAGGGAATTCAATAACTCTATAATTCAATAACCCTATAATTTGATAATTTTATGCGTTCAGGTAACCGGAAACGCGATGCTGAATCCTTCCAAAATCGTCGCCTCGTCATATCGCCAAACCGTCACCTCGTTAAATCGCTAAATCGTTAAATCATTCAACCTCTTCCAGCTATTTATCTTCATTCTAAAGTAGATATTTGTTAAAATTGCATGTTAAATTAAAAACAAACCGGCCATGATCAAGCAAATCATTTTCGCTATCATATTACTCATAACACTAAGTGTTTTTGCGTACACTGCCTTTCGTTATTACAGATTTTTCAGGCTGACTAAGCCTTTTCCCATTCATAACTGGGGAAAGCGGATAGTCGTCATGTTCCAGGTGGCCTTTGTGCAAACCCGGATATTTCGCAAGCCGGTTACAGGCATGATGCATGCACTGGTCTGGTGGGGTTTTCTGATCATCCTGATCGGCAGCGTGGACATGGTCATTGACGGTTTGTTTGGAACGGAAAGGGCATTATCGTGCCTGGGCCCTGTTTACAGTATTATAACTGCTTCCGGCGACATTTTTGCATTGATCATTCTGGTACTTATCATAGCTTTTCTTTTCAGGAGGATCTTCATGCACATCAAACGATTCAGCGGGATAGAAATGAAACATATCTCTCACCAGGACGCCAACCTGGCCCTTACTCTCATACTTTTGCTGATGGTCTCCCTGCTGGGCATGAATACTTTTTATTTATTGGATGCGCATGCGGGCGGGCATGAGATAAAGGGAGTATTTCCGGTAAGCCGGTATCTTGCTGACTTGTTCACAGGCATAACCGGTTCACAGTACCATTTCTGGCATGAGGTTAACTGGTGGGCACATATCACACTGATCTTTCTGTTTGTCAATATTCTTCCGTATTCAAAGCATTTCCACGTATTCATGTCGGTCCCAAATGTCTTGCTGAGCCGCCTGGAGCCTCTCGGTTATCTCTGGAATATGCCACTAATAACCGAAGAGGTAAAAAAGATGATGGATCCCGACCAGGCTTTTGCCGAACCGGCTGAAGGGGAAGAGGAAGTCTTTGAGCGTTTTGGGGTGAAAGATGTCGAAGACATCACCTGGAAGAATTACCTTGATTCACTGGCCTGTACCGAGTGTGGCCGGTGCACCGAAGTCTGTCCGGCCAACCAGACCGGAAAATTATTATCTCCCCGAAAGATCGTTATGGATGTCAGGGCGAGGATGAAAGAGAAAGGCCCCGGCCTGGTTCGGGATAAGGATTTTGATGACGGAAAATCACTCATCAGGAGTTATATCAGCACAGAAGAGCTCTGGGCATGCACCACCTGTAATGCCTGTGCCAGGGAATGCCCGGTTTCCATTAATCATCCTTCTCTGATCATGGATCTGAGAAGATACCTTGTGATGGAAGAATCGGCAGGGCCTGCAGAACTGAATGCTATGTTTTCCAATATTGAGAACAATGGGGCCCCATGGCAGTTCTCACCGGAAGACAGGATGCTCTGGGCTGAAGGACTTCAAGTTCCGCTTATGGCAGATGCTGTAACACAAGGCGATAAGCCCGAATACCTTGTATGGATAGGATCGGCAGGTGCCTTTGACGACAGGTACAAGAAGGTAAGCCGCGAATTCATAAAGATATTGAATCATCTGAAAGTCAGTTATGCTGTTTTAGGCACAGAAGAGATTGACAGTGGCGATGTGGCAAGGCGGGCCGGGAATGAGATGCTGTTCCAGATGCAATCCCTTCAAAACATTGAGATTTTCAATATGTACGAAGTCAAAAAGATACTGACCTGCTGTCCACATGATTATAACACCTTTAAAAATGAATACCCGGATCTGGGCGGACATTATGAAGTGATCCATCACTCAGAATTTTTGCGTGACCTGATCGATGAGGGTAAAATCCGGATAAACTCAGATACATTCAGGAACGACACCATCACATTCCACGACCCCTGTTACCTGGGGCGCGCCAACAACGAATACCACGCTCCACGCTCTATCCTACAGGCTGTTCCATGCCATACTGTTGAGATGAAGCGTACCAAAAGTTTCGCCTTATGTTGCGGGGCAGGAGGCGGACAGATGTTCAAGGAAGCTGAAAAGGGAGATAAGGAAGTATTTATCGAACGGATTGAAGATGTTATCGAAACCGGGGCCAATATCGTAGCCACTGCCTGTCCTTTCTGCATGGTCATGATGACCGACGGGATCAAATACAAGAACAAGGAAGAGGAGATGAAGAATTACGACCTCGCGGAGCTGGTTTCTATTTCGCTTGGGTTATAATCAACGTTGATGTAACCGTAGAAACAGGGGGCATATTGAACTTAGGGAATTAAAGCCTTATCTGGCTTCTTTGATAGCCTGGATCAATGCCGGGAGCACTTTTTGTACATCCCCAACAACTCCATAATCTGCTGATTCAAAGATGGGCGCATCTTTATCGGTATTTATGGCAATGATATGCTTGGAAGAGCTCACTCCGCCCAGGTGCTGAATCGCTCCTGAAATTCCCAAAGCAAAATAAACATTGGGGGCAATGATCTTGCCAGTCTGGCCAACATGTTCATCATGCGGCCTCCAGCCTTCATCCGACACTGGCCTTGAGCAAGCCATAGCACCGCCCAGAACTGCTGCCAGTTCTTCCAGAGGCCCCCAGTTACCCGGGTCTTTCATGCCCCTGCCACCGGAAACCACAATTTCAGCATCGGTAAGCAACAGCTTACCAGTGACTTTCGTGACATCCAAAACTTTTGTTTTGAAGTCGTCATCATTCAAAACAGGCTGAAAAGCCTCAATGCTTGCCTTATTTTCAGTTTCGATGATCTCAACCGAATTCTGAAAGAGCGTTAATACTTTCACCGGAGACTTGATCACCACATTGGCGATGGCTTTTCCTGTAAAGACACCTTTCTGAACAGTAAAAGGGTCCAGGCTGCCAGGTAAAGCAGTAACCCCTGATGCCACACCGGCTTTCAGCCTGACAGCTACCCTGGGGGCGAGTGCTTTCCCGGAAAAATTATGAGCAAAGATCACTATATCTGCTCCTTCTTTTTCGGCAACCTGAGCAATTATTGAAGTATAAGCTTTATTCACCAGAACATTCAGGCGATCATCCTGTACATCAAGGATCTTGTCCGCACCATAATTGCCCAGGCTTTTTAATTCCGCTTCATCAACATTTCCTATTGATAAAGCCACTGCTGTAATATTTAACTGTTTGGCAAGCTGGCTGGCATAAGATACCAGTTCGTAGCTTAGCTTTTTAAATTTACCGTCCCGGTTTTCTATATATATTAATACTGACATGATATCAATGTGTTATTGTGCTATTTATAAAATTTTTACTTCATTCTGCAAAACACCCACTAACTCCTGCAGGTTTTCGGCGTCAATCATCTTACAGGCAGATTTTGCAGGGGGTAGTTCATAACTGACAAATTCCGTCAATGCTTCTGCTTCGACAGGTGTTTTAACATTCAATGGTTTTTTCCTGGCCATCATGATACCCCTCATGGAAGGTATTCTCGGTTCCAGGGAAATACCTTTCTGAACGATGGCAACAAAAGGCAATTCTGTATGTATGTGTTCCTGTCCGCCATCTATTTCTCTTTTGATCTTCACCTCACTCCCTTCAATATCCAATCCGGATACAGACGATACTGACGGATAATCCAAAAATTCGGCGAGCATGCCTCCAACCAGTGATCCATTATAATCACTTGAATCAATCCCGCACAGGATGATATCATAATCTTCTGTTTTTGCAAAATCTGCTATTTGAGCCGCCACGAAATAAGCATCGGCGGGTTCAGCATCCACCCTGACGGCATCATCTGCGCCAATGGCCAGGGCTTTACGGATTGTCGGTTCTGTGGCTTTGCCTCCCACATTGATCACGGTGATCTTTTCGATATTAGTTCCTTTTTCTTTCAGCTCCAGCGCCCGGGTCAGTGCAAACTCATCCCAGGGGTTGATGATCCACTGTATGCCCGTCGTATCAAATTGAGTATTGTCTTCGGTGAACCTGATCTTTGTGGTTGTGTCCGGAACATTACTCAGACATAATAATATCTTCATATTTTATTCGCTTTTTTGTATTATTCACTTTCATACCTCGTAGCTTGCTGCGAGGAATTTGATTTTTCCTATCCTTTAATAAGCGCCCGCGAAATTACAATTTTTTGCATTTCCGAGGTGCCTTCGTATATCTGGGTGAGTTTGGCTTCACGCATTAGCCTTTCCACGTGATACTCTTTGACATACCCATAGCCGCCGAAGATCTGGACTGCATCAGTAGTAACTTCCATAGCTATATCAGCAGCATACAGTTTTGCCATTGAACCGGCCAGTCCATTAGGTTCACCCATGTCTTTGAACCAGGCAGCCTTGTATGTAAAATTACGCGCCGCTTCAACTTTAACGGCCATTTCAGCCAGTTTAAATGCAATGGCCTGATGTTCTATGAGAAATTTTCCGAATGCCTTTCTTTCTTTGGCATATAGAACAGCCCGTTGCAGGGCTCCGGCAGCAATGCCGGTTGCCTGGGCAGCAATGCCTATCCGGCCTCCCTCGAGGGCTTTCATAGCAACCTTAAAACCAAAACCATCTTCTCCCAGCCTGTTTTCTTTCGGAACTTTCACATCGGTAAACATCACAGAATGGGTGTCAGAACTCCGCATTCCCATTTTATCCTCGTGTGGAGAAAGGGATATTCCCGGTGTATCTTTATCAACAATCAACACATTGATGCCCTTATGCCTCAATTCCAGATGGGTTTGTGCAAATACAATATAGATTGATCCGGTATTTGCACTGGTGATAAAGTTCTTTGTCCCGTTCAACAGGTAATGATCACCTTTATCATCTGCTATAGTCTTTTGTGAGGTAGCATCGGAGCCGGCTTCCGGTTCAGACAATAGAAAAGCACCAATCTTATCTCCTGTTGCCAGAGATCTTAGATATTTTCCCTTTTGTTCTTCAGTTCCATACTTTTCAACAGCATAACAAGCCAATGAGTTGTGCACCGACAAGATCACGGCAATGGAAGCGTCAACTTTTGAGAATTCTTCCAGCGCCAGGACGGCAGAGATATTATCCATACCTCCTCCATCATAGTCAGGATGTACCATCATTCCAAAAAAACCAAGTTCTTTCAGGTTCTCAACATGTTTCCATGGAAATTCTGCTTTAGCATCTCTTTCAAGGACGTCTTTAATTAATTCTC
>DAOWEV010000112.1 GCA_030638325.1 Bacteroidales bacterium | reverse complement strand
CCTGAAACTCAAACATTGTGTTATCACTTCTGTTGACCGGGATGACCTTGAAGACGGTGGTTCCGGTTTATGGGCTGCCACGATCCGGGCGGTGAAGGAAATGAATCCCGGTATAACTATTGAAGCATTGATACCGGATTTCCAGGGACACAGTAAACATCTTCAAAAAGTTATAGAAGCCCATCCGGATGTATTATCACATAACCTTGAAACAATCCAAAGACTTACCCCGGGGGTGAGGTCCGCTGCTATCTATGAAAGGAGCCTGCAAGTCATAAAATGGATCGCTGAATCAGGGATCAGGTCTAAATCGGGCATTATGGTGGGACTGGGGGAAACAGAAGAAGAGGTTTTTCAAACTATGGATGATTTGCGTACCGCAGGCTGTGAAGTTTTTACCATTGGCCAGTATCTGCAACCAACCCGGAATCATTTGCCTGTTACCGAATATGTAACACCGGAACAATTTTCCAGGTACCGGAAGGCGGGATTGGAAAAAGGGTTCCGCTATGTTGAAAGCGGGCCGTTAGTGAGATCGTCTTACCATGCAGAAAAACATGTTCTTTAAATCGAAATCGTGAACCGTACAATAAAATATAAAGACCTGGGCCTGATAGATTATAAAGAAGCCTGGGATTACCAGGAAACACTTTTCAATACTATCTTATCAACTAAAAATCAGAACAGAGATCTTCCGGCGGAAAACCAATTACCCACTTCAAACCATCTTTTATTTTGTGAACACCCTCATGTATTGACGATTGGCAAGAGCGGATCCGAGAACAACCTGCTGATTGACGAACAACTCATGCAACAAAAGGGGATCAGCTATTACAGGATAAACAGGGGCGGGGATATCACCTATCACGGGCCCGGTCAGATCGTAGGATATCCCATCCTTGACCTGGAGAATTATTCATTGGGCCTTAAAAATTACATCCGGATATTGGAGGAAGCCGTCATACAGGTATTGGCTGAATCCGGGATTAAAAGTGAAAGGTTTCCCGGGGCTACCGGGGTATGGTTAGATGTTAACGAAGCTGATAAAACCCGTAAAATATGTGCCATCGGTGTCCGTGCCAGCAGGCATATTACCATGCATGGATTTGCGTTCAACGTTAACACCACGCTTTCATATTATCAGTATATCAACCCTTGCGGCTTTATCGATAAAGGTGTCACTTCAATGGAAAAAGAACTGGGCGCCAGGCAAGATATGAATCAGGTGAAAAAGCTTCTGAAAGCAAAACTGGGGTCCCTTCTAAAGGCAGAAATTATCTAAGCTTTATTTTTCTAATTTCATAACCCTTGACCCTTTGTTTTGTTACCAGTTAATTAAAGATGCTTGTTGGTTAAATGACATTGCCGCACCTTGAATATCGAATAATGAACACCGAACACCGAATGATGAATTTGGTGTTACTCATTTTGCTATATTTTTTTCATTCATAATTAATTGAGAAATATTTCGACATTCATTATTCGATATTCATTATTCGATATTTTTAACACAGAATAAATTAAAATAGGTTTGGATTTCTGAATTTCATTTCAGTACTTCCTTCAAGATCAAATGTGATTTTAAGCCCGTCACAGAAGGCAGGTGCAATGAATAATACTGAAGTATCTTTTCCAGGAGGGTTTCTCTTGCTGAAAGCGTAATGTTCAGATCCTTCAAATCCTGGTATGATGCATTCAGGATCATGGCAAAATTTCTGCATGTGTCGCCCGTAATCAAGGTGGCACTCACAACCCCGGGATCTTTGACGAAAGATCCTTCTTCCATATCAAATACCTGTTGATCTTTGCTGAACGAACCCCCCGGATAAAAACCCAGGTACCCCGTCAAATGCAATGCAAATACGAGGTGAAAATTATTGATAGCCTCTTCCAGGATATCCAACAGTTTGATGGATTCATAAAGAAAGCCAAAAAGCTCATCATTCCGGTTTTCTTCCTGTATCGATTTCACCAGCAACTCATCCAGAAATAAGACGATGGAGCTTTTGCTGATATCATAATATAATGTCTTGAACAGATAAGCGCTTTTGAGCTCTTTAATATACTGAAGATCGGACTTGTCACGATGGGTAACCACCATATCCAGAAGAGACAGGGGTTGCAGCAGGCCAGGCCGGATCTTCGATTTTTTACTTCGGAGGCCTTTAATGATATATACCTGAAGTCCGAATTCTTCAGTATATATTCTAACTATCGAGCTGGTTTCAGAATACTTAAACTGTTTCAGGAATATGCCCCGTGTTGAATGATACATATAATATCTAAAAGGGCTTACTATTAGTTGATAAACAATATTTTAGTTACCATGCTCTCGGATCCATCATCATTGGAAATAAAAACCAGGTAGACTCCTGAGCGGGCCCGCCGGCCATCAAAATTATATCCATTCCATATTGCCTGACCACCTTCAGCCACTGTTTCATAAATGAGCGAACCGTTGATATCCGTTATTTTTACATTGGCATTATTCACCAGGCCCTTGATAGCGATGGGGCCGGTATATCCTGGTTTCACCGGGTTTGGATATGCATACACTTCTGAATTGGTCGTGTTTGGCTCGGTTGCGTCATCCTTATAAGCTATCAGGCCCAGGATCGTTCCAAAATAAATTTCGCCTGTCTCGCCATTTATGGAAAGGCTTACAATGCTATTGGAAAGCAGGGGGCTGTTTTCTGCCGTGAAATGGTGTACCTGCTCAGTGCCATCCGGGCTTAATTTGAATACACCGGCTCTTTCAGTACCAATCCATTTATTATTAGCGCCATCTATTGCAATGGCTTTTACCGTTTCCGTCTCCAGAAGATATTGAACATATCCATCAAAATCCACCAGTATCCTCTGGGCGTCAGTTTCTTCACCGGTCAATATCCTGTCAGGTGAATAAAACACTGCTATACCTTCGTCAGTTCCCACCCAAACTTCACCATCTTTATCAACAGCGATACTGAAGACCCCGTTTCCAGGGATGTTTCCGTGACCTGTTCCCGATTTTAAACCTTTGATCTGCTGTCCGTAAGGATTTTTTTCATTGAACAGGTAAAGATAATACGGGTTCGGTGGATTACTGGCTGTGACCCTGGCAATCATCCATTTTTGATCATATAGGTCTACTATTAGTTCGCGAACATATATACCAATGGTGCTTGTTCCAAGGTTAAAACTCTCCCACTCTCCGGCAGCGGTTCCGTTATTACGTCTTACTGAAAGGATATTTTCCGCTCCGGAATTAGAAAACCACACATTGTTTTGGCTGTCATAACCAGCACCTCCTACTTTGACAACTGAACCCCCTAAAAGCACATTGACACCGAGTGAACTGTTATTGGTATGATAAATGTTGGTCATTTCCCCTTCCCTGAACTCGAGTACTCCTCTCGACCAGGTGCCGGCATATACACGCGTGATATCAATGGGATCTACAGCTACACAAACCACATCTCTGATAGTATCCAGTCCGGATGTATTATATTGTGTATATGATCTCCACTCTTCATTAATAAAGGAGTATACGCTGGCCCCATTCCATTGATTATTCCAGGTGCTGGTCATGGCACCCGGCACAACCCAAAGATCACCACTATTGCCCGTTGACATACTGTAAATATCAGATGTAGGCGCTCCGGAGGGTTTTATATACTGGCTTAAAAATCCTTCTCCCCATACATCAACCAGTCCCTGGATCCGGTCGGCAATCCAGTAATGATCACCATCGGTAATGGCGTCTTCCGGGTGGGGGGTTGCATCACCACTGTATGTATATATCTTTGTAACAGGCTCCAGGTTATCATTATATTCCATCACAAAATAGATATATGCAATAATCAGGCGCCCCTGTGTTGTACGTATGCTTTTGGTCCGTGACCCGGCGCCTTCAAGCAAAACCCAATTTCCATCTTTATAAACAAACAATTCATCAGTTTCAGCATCCGGATCGTGATAATTGATCAGTAAAGATCCCTTATGATTGTGGATCCTGTTGTAATTTCCGTTTGGATGTGGAATATCCGGCATTTTTGTCCAGTTAGCAAAATAAGCAAGATTCGGGCTGTTCACATCAGCATAATAAATACCCTCTGCTGTAGCTGCAAAAAGTGCCGTATCGTTATAAGTCATATCCTGGACATTGACCGACCTTCCATCCGTGCCTATATAATAAGTATCCTTGATCTCCATTTTTTCAAGGTCCACGACAACAATACCAAACCCACAAGACAGGTAAGCGAATTTATCCTTATTCAGAATCTTGTTAATTGTCTTATTTCCAAGAATTTCCTTTCTCTTAATGTCCGGGAGATTGAAGAATTGATCCCCCTGGATAAAATCAAGATTGGTATTGGTGTATGCTACCACCAGAATTTCCTCTTCCTCATTGTAACTGATGTGGTTGACACCGATATCCGACAGGCCATTCACTTTGCTTATCCTCTGAATATTATAATCTTCCTTGTTATAATAAAACAAACTGTATGGGGTAGCACAATATATCCTGTCTCCTACCTTCGAAATCGCAATAGTCTTATTGTAAGGCAGCATATCTCTCCATTCTCCGATCCCAACTCCCTGTGCTACCGTATAATGAAGTGCTCCTGAAAGAATAATAAACAAGATTCCTTTAGTAATCGTACGCATATTCGTGACTTAAGATTGAATAATAACAAATTATAAACTGATTTTTTGCTGTTTTATTGTACCGGATTAACTCCTAACGCAGCACAAGACTGCAATCAAATTGATTAACGATTAACGATTGTAGATTAACGATTTAAGATTTATGGTATTATTAACATTATGAGTAAAAAATGAACTTAAAGACAGCTTGATTGACTTTAGCGAAATAGAGAAAATGATTAATCCCGAAGCATCGGGATAGATTGAAGATTAGCGATAGTGTAAAAAAATCTGAAATCGTTAATCGTTAATCTCAAATCGTTAATCAAGCAGGTTAAAATGCCGTTCAGAGATTATGAATTTAAACCTTGAAAAAAACAACGTTTTACGGGGTAATAGCATAAGTTCTTCGTTGTGAGAAGTCAAAATAGTACGCTAATTATTAACTTTGACCCGGCAATGGAAACATTTTACAGT
>DAOWEV010000170.1 GCA_030638325.1 Bacteroidales bacterium | reverse complement strand
TGGCGACAAGTTTTGGATGGTCCTGGTGTTAGACACAACAATCGGGGGCATGGACAAGGCCGAAATGTTTTATATGAATTACAGCCTGGGCCCCCCCCACAACAATTTTATCTTCACCCATGAATGCGGCTACAGCACAGAAAATATTGCAGACCTTCTTGGTATCAGGGGGTATGTTTCTACCATAAGTACCGCCTGTTCATCTTCTGCCAATGCCATCATCCATGCAGCCCGGCTGATCAAACATAACATCGCCGACAGGGTGATAGCCGGGGGTTCGGATGCACTGGCAAAATTCACCTTGAACGGGTTTAATACCTTGTTCATTCTGGACAAAGAGACTTGTAAGCCATTCGATAAAAACAGAAAAGGGCTGAACCTTGGTGAAGGCGCCGCATATATTGTTCTGGAGTCGGAAGCAGCAGCGCAGGGAAAAATTCCTTTGTGTGAATTGAAAGGCTATGCCAATGCCAATGATGCTTATCACCAGACAGCCTCCTCTCCGGAGGGCACCGGAGCTATATTGGCCATGCGGAACGCCTTAGACATGTGCGGACTGGCGCCTGCTGATATCGACTATATCAATGCCCATGGAACAGGGACTGATAACAATGACCTGACAGAAGGAATAGCCATTCAAAAAATTTTTGAAGGTAAAATGCCTCCTGTCTCTTCTACGAAACCAATTACAGGCCATACCCTGGGGGCTGCAGCCGCTGTGGAAGCAGTCATATCCATACTGTCGCTGCAGAACCGGATGATCTTTCCGAACCTGAATTTCCGGGAAAAAATTCCGGAATTGTCATTCGAACCGGTACAGGATCACATCCGTGGAATTGAGCTGAAGAACATATTGAGCAATTCTTTTGGGTTCGGCGGGAATAATTCCACTTTAATATTTTCAAGTTGCTGAGATGGATGTGTTTATCAATGGCATAGGTAATATTAGTCCACAGGATACATATAATAATGAAGGGTTCCTGGATGAGATCAATATTTTTCCTGATTCCAGGCTGGTATGCACCGAACCCAATTACAAGGAATTCATCAACCCCATCAAATTGCGCAGGATGTCAAGAATCCTGAAGATGGGGGTCACTGCTGCTAAAATATGCCTTCTCGATGCAGGTGTTGAAATGCCGGATGCGATCATTACAGGTACCGGCCTGGGTGTCATGGAAGACACTGAGAAATTCCTGATATCCCTGATCCGGAATGATGAAAAGTTTTTAACACCTACTTCTTTCATACAATCAACCCACAACACCGTGAGCGCCCATATTGCGGTCATGCTGAAGTGTAACAAATACAACCTCACATTTGTGCATGGTTTCTCTTCTTTTGAAAGCGCCCTGCTGGATGCTATTATGCTGCTGGAGGAACACCCGGAACACAACATCCTGCTGGGGGGTGTTGATGAGATGACCGACAGGCATTTTCAGATCACCGGTAGCGTAGGTTTCTGGAAACAGGGAGTCACAAGCACGGATCTTTTATCAGACCGGCAAGAAGGTAGCATTGCGGGTGAAGGAGCAGGCTTTTTCACGATCAGCGGAACAAAAAGTGAAGATTGCTATGCCAGGATAAGCGGAATGCATAATTTTTACCTGCCTGCCCATGCCGGAAAGCCGCAACCGGAGATCCTTGATTTTCTCAAAAAGCACAAGCTGGCCCCCGAAGATATTGACCTTCTCGTATTGGGACTGAATGGAGATCCCCGTTATGATGGAATTTATTATGATATTTGCGAAAGCTTGTTTCCATCCCCTACCGCGGTATATTTTAAGCATCTGTGTGGTGAATATTATACTGCCGGCGCTTTTGCCCTGTGGCTGACAGCCCGGATACTGAAAAGCCAGACAGTTCCGGAAGCCATTTTACTATTAGGAACCACACCGCTGAACAAGCCGGTACAGAACGTTCTCATCTATAATCAGCATCAACAAAAAAACCATTCGTTATACCTCGTTAAATCATGTTGAACTTTAGAACATCTTCGGTAGGATATATTATTTTATTCCTGACCTTACAGCAAGCCTGCCGGCAGATTGATGTAAGCCCGTGGTTTTTAGTTGCCCTCACTATCCTTTATGTGATCCTGCTTATCTGGGGGGCTGCAGAGGTATGCTCAAATTTTTATGTTAAAACCTATTGTAAAGGCAACAGCTCTGAAAAAAAAATAGCTTTAAGCTTTGACGATGGTCCGGATGGGACTATAACACCGGAAGTGCTGGAAACCCTGAAAAAACATCATATCAACGCCGGTTTCTTTGTTACCGGAGAAAAAGCTGAAAAACATATTGAGCTGCTGCAGAGGATGAAGGCAGAAGGCCATATCATTGGAAATCACTCCTATAGTCATTCACGGTGGTTTGATCTGTTTTCTGCCAAAAAGATGGCTGCCGAACTTCAAAAAACAGGCGATATCATTTTCATGGCAACTGCTCAAAAAACCCTGCTTTTCCGTCCTCCTTACGGGGTCACCAACCCAACCCTTGCCAGGGTTGTCAGGCAGCTTGGCCTTCAAACGATTGGGTGGAGCATCAGGTCATTGGATACTTCCATCAAGGATGAGAACAAATTGTACAATAGGGTTGTTTCTAAGATAAGACCGGGAGCAATGATCTTGTTTCATGACAATCAAAACCGCCTCCTTAGTGTATTGGAAAAGATCATCGTCTACTGTGAATCAGCAGGGTATACATTTGAGAGGCCGGATAAACTATTAGACATAAACGCATGGAAATCATGAAGATATATAAAATAATTTTCGTATTCATTCTGGCAGGTGTCAGCCTGATCTCACAAGCAGGGGAAAAAGGAATAATCACAGTCAGGGTGACCAATATAAAGTCAATTAAAGGAGAATTATATGTGGCGCTTTATAATTCTGAGGGATCTTTTATGAATCCTGAAGAAGCCTCTCAGAAAATCATTATTCCGGTAACAGAAGCAGCATTAAGTGTTACCTTTGAAAATGTGGATGCCGGTATATATGCCATCAGCCTGTTCCAGGATAAGAACAATAATGGCATCCTGGATACACATCCGAACGGCATTCCCCTGGAGCGTTATGGATTCTCCAATAATGCCAAAGGAAAATTCGGCCCTCCTTCTTTCACAGAAGCCAGTTTCAGTGTTGACGGAGAGCTTACCCTGACAATAAAAATGATAAAATGAATGTAACTATTTAGGTGGTTAATAAATTTGTATACATTAGTTTATTTTGTCATTAATAAGTCATTTAATGGTCATTCAGTGGTCATTCAATTGAGAACGAAGCAAATGACAATAGAATGACAGCAAAGCAAATGACCATAGAATGACGCGC
>DAOWEV010000073.1 GCA_030638325.1 Bacteroidales bacterium | reverse complement strand
TGGGAAAAAATAAGGTAATAAGGTTTTAGGTCGCGTTTCTAATTATTTTTCTACTAAGGTTAATGGTTGAAAATAAGGTTTTTATTACTAAACGTAGGTAATGTTTAAAAAGGATTGCTGCATATTTGTATAACCTTATTTTTACTAAATCATTAAACCTTAGTAGAAAAACATAACGGCCATCTTACTAACCTTATTAACCTTATTGAAGACATAGTTTGTTAAAAGATAGAAAACTCATTTATATTCCTCAGCACGTCAATATAATATTTAACCAAATTATCGCTTAGAATTTAAATGAAGAAAAACATTTGTATGATAAATAACACATGAATAACGCAGGCTAATGAAATTATTTTAAATTTGAATAAAATTAAAGTTATGAAAATATTTCCACTGGAAAAAGTCCGGGAGGCGGATGCCTACACTATTGAACACGAGCCGATCCCTTCCATTGACCTGATGGAAAGGGCTGCCTCCACTTGTTTTAAATGGTTGGTGAAACGATTGTCCGGAGACCAGAAAGTGATGGTCTTTGTCGGCCCTGGAAATAATGGCGGGGATGGCCTGGCGGTTGCCAGGATGTTGGGGGGGAAGGGTTTTCAAGTCGAAGTGATCATCGTGAAGTTTACCGATAAATTCTCTGAAGATTTTGGGATCAACTACAACCGGCTGAAAGAGATTCCGGAGATAACTATGCTGGAGTTGGAAAAAGAGGATAAATTGCCTGGTATTTCCGGTGATGATGTGGTCATAGACGCCTTGTTCGGATCGGGCCTGAGCAGGCCGGTGAAAGGCTTCCCGGCCGATGTCATCCATCATATAAACAAGAGTACTGCGCTGGTTGTGGCCATTGATATCCCTTCCGGGCTCTTCAGCGATGAACATGTGGATGAAAGCGAAGGCGCCATTATTAAAGCGGATTTTACCCTGTCGTTACAGTTTCCGAAGCTGGCTTTTATGTTTCCACAGAATGAGCAGTTTGTTGGAGAATGGCTGGTCAGATCCATTGGGTTGGATCAGGGTTTCATCAGGACCGTCGATGTGAAAAGTTATTATGTTGAGAAGAATGATTGCAGGGAGATCCATAAGCCGAGGTCCAAATTCTCGCATAAAGGGCATTACGGGCATGCCTTGCTGATCTCGGGTGGTTATGGGAAAATGGGAGCCTCGGTACTGGCTGCCAGGGCCTGTATCAGTTCCGGAGCAGGCCTGGTGCATGCACATACGCCCAAAAAGGGATATGGGATCATACAGACAGCCGTCCCGGAAGCAATGGTGAGCATTGATTCGCATGATGAATACTTTTCGGAGGTGCCTGACCTGGCTTTGTATAATGCCATCGCGGCAGGACCCGGGATCGGCATGCATAAACAAACGCAGAATGCCCTGAAGCTATTGATACAGAGCGCTTCAGTTCCGTTACTATTGGATGCCGACGCCATCAACATCCTGGGGGAGAATAAGACCTGGATACCATTTATACCGAAATTAAGCATCTTCACACCGCATCCCAAAGAGTTTCAGCGGCTTGTGGGAGGATGGAAGAATGATTTTGACCGGCTCCGGAAGCAACGGGAATTTTCAATGAAAAATACCGCCTACATCGTATTGAAAGGAGCCCATACTTCGATATGCTGCCCTGACGGTAGCTGTTACTTCAATTCAACCGGAAATCCGGGCATGGCATCCGGTGGGAGTGGAGATGTTTTGACCGGTATCATCCTGGGGCTGCTTGCCCAGCGGTATCATCCCAAACATGCCTGCATCCTGGGCGTTTACATTCATGGACTGGCCGGCGACCTGGCTGCCCGGGATCTTGGATACGAAGCTGTTACAGCAACTACGATGACCGAAAGGATTGGCAAAGCGTTCCGGAAACTGTAAACGCACACACCTCTTTAGGCTGCATTATTTATGTAGAGTTGAAGGTTGAAAGTTGAAAGTTATAAAGTACATTGATACTGTGAAATATGCATACTTTATAAAAAGCTTACATTATAATTATCAAAAAACTACTTTTTGTACAGAAGCTACTTTTCTAACCTTCAACTTTATAACTTTCAACTTTATAACTTTCAACCCCTCTTTAAGAATTAATGAGCTTAGGCTCTTAAAAAGTCAAACTTACCAATATGTTGTTCAAATAGGATGTTGTCGAAATTCAATTCCCGCATAGCGGTTTCAATTCCTAATTCCTAATTCGTAATTCGTAATTGATTTAGAAACAAGGTCTTCTTCAACCCTCAGGTTGTCGATAATGAATGTTTGACGTTGGGGCGTGTTTTTGCCCATGTAGAAAGTCAGTATTTCCCGGATGGGCGCTTCCCTGTCAAGTAATACCGGCTCCAGGCGTATGTTTGGACCGATGAAATGTTTAAACTCGCCGGGTGAGATCTCACCAAGGCCTTTGAACCTGGTGATTTCGGCAGCAGCGCCGAGCTTCTTGAGCGCTTTTGCCTTTTCTTCCACGGAATAACAATAGACGGTCTGTTTCTTGTTCCTGACCCTGAAAAGAGGTGTCTGAAGGATGTATAAATGCCCTGACTTGACCACATCCGGGTAGAACTGTAAGAAGAAGGTCATCAGCAACAACCGGATGTGCATCCCGTCCACATCGGCATCCGTGGCAATAACAATATTATTATAGCGCAGGTTTTCAATGCTTTCATCAATGTTCAGGGCTGCCTGCAGCAGGTTGAACTCCTCGTTCTGATACACTATCTTTTTGCTCAGGCCAAAGCAGTTCAGGGGTTTGCCCTTCAGGCTGAAGACCGCTTGGGTATAGACCTCACGTGACTTGGTAATAGAGCCGCTGGCACTGTCACCCTCGGTGATGAAGATGGATGACTCCAGCCTTCTGTCATGAGTGGAGTTGTAATGTATCTTACAGTCACGCAGCTTTTTGTTATGCAGGCTGGCCTTTTTAACACTTTCGCGGGCCAGCTTTTTGATCCCGGCCAGTTCCTTCCGTTCTTTTTCCGACTGCAGGATCTTATGCTGTATGGCTTCTGCCGTTTCCGGGTTGATGTGCAGATAGTTATCCAGATGGCGCTTCACGATCTCATGCACAAAATTCCGGATGGTCTGTCCGTCCGGCTCAATCAAATGGGAACCCAGCTTGGTCTTTGTCTGTGATTCAAAGATGGGTTCCTGTACCTTTATACTGATAGCTGCAATGATGGATTGCCGGATATCATTGGTATCATAGTCCTTGTTATAGAATTCGCGTATGGTTTTTACGATGGCTTCGCGGAATGCTGCGAGGTGTGAACCACCCTGTGGGGTATACTGGCCGTTCACAAAGGCATGATATTCTTCTCCGTATTGTTTGGTGCTGTGTGTGAATGCACATTCAAAATCATCTTCCCTGATATGGATGATAGGATAGAGTGGGCCACCGTTACCGTTCAGATACCTGTTGAGCAGGTCGAGCAGGCCATTTTTGGCATGAAACCGCTCCCCATTGAAATAGATGGAAAGGCCGTTGTTCAGAAAAACATAGTTCCAGAGTAGCTTCTCGACATATTCCGGCAGGAAATGAAAGTTTCCGAAGACCTCTTCATCAGGAATAAAAGTAATGATCGTGCCATCATCCAGCTCACATTTCCGTACATTGGGATTACCAGTCAGGTTTCCTCTTTCATATTCGACTATCTTGGTCTTTCCCTCACGGATAGATTGTGTCTTGAAGTACGATGACAAAGCATTCACTGCTTTCGACCCCACGCCGTTCAGCCCGACAGCTTTCTTAAAGACCTTGGAATCGTATTTGGCCCCGGTATTTATTTTTGAAACACAATCAATCACTTTTCCGAGCGGGATGCCCCGGCCATAATCTCTGATGGTGACTGTCCCATCCTGTATCGTTATATCGATC
>DAOWEV010000060.1 GCA_030638325.1 Bacteroidales bacterium | reverse complement strand
TATAAAGTTATAAAGTACATTGATACTGTGAAATATCCATGTTTTGTAAAAAGTTTACGTTATAATTATTTAAAAATTAATTTCTGTACAGAGGTTAACTGTCAACCGTCAACCGTCAACTCCTCATAAATTCATGAATTAAACAGCTTAGATATTAACCTGTTCTACCATTTGCTTCTGATGACTAAATTTAATCCCATATTCCTCAAGTTCCTCAAGAACAGGATTGTATATTTCCGGATAAATAGGGAGTACCGAACCTCTCAATGTTATTTTCCCTTCCAATATCAATCTTGTAGCAATAGCTACGGGCAACGAAACAGCTCTCGACATTGCACTATCGCCTCCGGGTATTCCGTTAAGCATCATTGTTGATGACCATTTTTCTTTTCTGCCGTTAAAATCAATAATAATATCATCATGAATAATTGCCATGTCCTTTTCATACGGCAGATATGACATTTTCTTCAACATCAGGTCAACCAGAACATCAACATTTGCACCCTTTTGAATAGCAATTTGTTTATCTTCGAAAAATCCCAGCCATCTTAACCTATTAATAAAATCGTCTTTTATTTCAAGGTTAAAATAATCGGCAATTGCCTGTGCACTATCTTTGGATGAATTTACAAGTAGCTGCATAAATTCGCTGTATGTCATATTTTCGAAATTTTTGACAGTTTGAGAATCCAACAGGTTCAACTTCATGAATTTTCTTATGGTATTGCACCAGCCTGTAAACCTGAGCAAACCCCTGTAGAAACTGACATCATCATCAAGCTCATAAGGTTCTTTATATACTGCGCATTCCCTGTTGGGATATGTTTCAAATGTACCCAGTCCTTCAAGGTCGACAATACGGAAATGATCAAATAGATTTGTCACATTGATAATTTTACCGTCCTTGATATATTCTCCTGTCGCCATAGCCGATTTCATCAGTCCTTTTGGGTTCCACGAAAACTTGTACCCGAAAGGATTTCTGTTATCTTCAAACGAAGGTAATCCGGCCCCATAAGAATCAAGGCTAATAACTTTGCCTCCTTGCCTTTTAATTTCATCAAGTGATTTTTTTATGCCCATGTGGTCAAGACCAGGATCCTCACCGATTTCATTTAAGATTATCACACCCGCATTTTTAGCTTCTGCATCCATAGCTGCTACTTCGGGAATGGTAAAATCTGTATGCAGCATATGTTTTTTATGACTTATGCATATTTTAGTTGATTCTATCTGGAAGGCAGGAGGGATAAAATTAACAACAAAATCCGTTTCCGGAACCAGTTTGTCTAACTTCTCAAAATCCGTAGCATCCCATTGAATTACAGTTGTATTCGCTCTACCTCCTATTATTGCATGAGCCTTTGATACTGTTCTTGTTGCAATAATTACATGATAATTGCATTTATCCAAAAAATAATCTACTGATGGTTTAACAACCATCCCTGCACCTAAAACTAAAATTTTCTTCTTTGACATAATCGGAATTTTTATCGGTTATGAATTCATCTTTAGTTTGAATTAGAAATCCAATGGAAAGATGGACTGTAGGACGGTAAGACTGTAGAAATTGGATCCTGTTCGAGTCTTTGAAAGTGGCAATTTTCCATTACATCTTACCGTCTTACCGTCTTACCGTCCTACCGTCCTACAGTCCTACCGTCTTACCATCCATAAATACTGACGGTAACGCAATAGTGTTTTATTCAAATTCAAATGTAGGCAAAAAAAACAGAGGATTGAAAAAAACTGAAATCAAAGCATGATCATTAGCACATAGAGACACCCGGCAGCGCATCTCTACATGAAAACCACCGTTACTTTCTCGTTACAAGCTGTCGGGGGTTACAGTTCGTATTACAATATCAGCTACTGGAATTCGTTTCCTGACTATCGCTCAAAACAGTCATAATATTTGTTATCTTTGCGGCTTCAAAAAAGAAAAATTCACCGGCCAGAAATATGAAGAAACTCATCATATTGTTGTTTAGCTTTATCAGCATGCATCTTTTCAGTCAGGTGGACTGTAAGATCCACGTCTTTGACACAACTGTCTGTGCCGGTTCAGCGGTAAAGTTATGGACGGGTTTCGGGCCTGACACGCTATATTACTGGGAACCCCCGGCTGTACTTTCATATAGTCCCCTGGTCGAGATTGAAATTTATGACACGACCACTGTTTATCTCAAGATCTTTGATGGTGCCGATACATCATTGATTTGTGAGGACAGCCTTGTGCTTGACCTTTATCCACGTGTTTTGGTCGAAATGAATCAGCTAAATAAAGGCTGTCCGGAGGAATGCAAGGCCCAGGTAAAGGCTTCTGCAAGCGGTGGATTCCCCCCTTACCGTTATGTCTGGAATGCACCTGTTGCGCCTAATGATTCTTCCCTGGCCCTGGGTTTGTGCACCCATGATGAGTATTCATTATTTGTTTTCGACACGGTGTGTATATATGATACTATGTATAAGGTCAAGGGGTATGATATGCCTGAAATTGAACTGTCGGTTGATCCTGGCGACACAGTGTACCTGATAAACCCCCAGGCAACATTTTATTTTGAGAACAAGTCGGCTGACTCTATCCCGCTCACAAACTGGGTGTGGATATTCGGAGACGGCACCTCCTCCAACGAAGTCAGCCCCACCCATGTTTTTATGCAGAATGATACCGTCAAATTCACTTATACTACTTTAGATGGTTGCGATAGCACCATCCTCAAAATGATCTTTGTTGAAGAGCTGGAACTGGTAATTCCAAACGTATTTACACCTAACGGAGATGGAATAAATGACTTCTTCGTTATCGAAAATCTTGAACAATATACGGGCAATGACCTGGTAGTCATTAACCGGTGGGGACAAAAAATTCATGAGGCCTCAAATTATAATGGTGATTGGGGCGGAGGCAATAACCCGGATGGCACCTACTTTTACATTTTGAAAGCATATGGTTTGTTTGAGGAGGATACCTTCCGTGGAACCATTGCTATTCTTGGGAGTGGTAACTGACCGGCATCGATATCTTACCTCTTTAATTCATTAGTTAAAGGGGAGTTAAAGTTGAAAGTTGAAAGTTGAAAGTTAAAAGTTGAAACTCTGCATGAATAATGCAGGCTAATTATTAATTTTGCATTTCTAATGACACACAAGGGAATATCACTTTATCTGATCCTGTGGATACTTGCCACCATGCTGGTCTCATGCAATGAGGGCAACAATACGATCCCGGGAGATGTGGTCTATATTCCCAATACCGCTGATGGAGAATACGATATGAATGATCTGCCTGTATTTGAGTTCGGGGAGACAACACACGATTTTGGTGTAGTCATTCGTGGAGAAATAGTTAGCTATGGATTTAAGTTTATCAATAAAGGAAAGGCTGACCTTCTCATTGCCAACATAAGTACAAATTGCGGCTGTGCTGCCACAAAGTACCCGAAAGAACCCATTAAACCAGGGGAAGAAAATTACATTCAAGTGACTTTTGACAGCAGCGGACGCAAAGGATTTCAAAACAAAACAATAACTATTGCAGCAAACACACAACCGACCACCACAACTTTAAGTATTAAAGCTATGGTGATCATTCCTGAAAGAAACTGATTTATAAAACATAATTTTTTTTCTCATGACAAATTTATTTTTCTTTTTATTATTTATGCAACCCGAAGGTGAAGATGGCGGCGGGATCATGTCTTTTCTACCGCTAATACTTATTGTACTTGTGTTCTATTTGTTCTTTATCAGGCCTCAGATGAAAAAATCCAAAGATCAAAAAAAGTTCAGGGCATCCCTGCAAAAGGGCGCTAAGGTAGTGACTATCGGAGGTATCCATGGAAAGATCCTGGAAATTAAAGATGATGCAGTTGTCTTAGACGTTGGGAATCAAGTCCGGATGATCTTTGACAAATCAGCCATTGCTTTGGATTCTTCCACGCGGTTGACGGGAACCAACAAATAAGAACTTTTGCAGTTTCAAAACGACTTTCGGGAAAATTAACTGAAAGGGATTTTATTGACTGTTGCAGGTTGAGTCCTGAAAGGACGAAATTCCGCCAAAGGCGGAGTTGCAGGTTATAGGTTGCAGGTTACAAGTTACGGGTTGCAGGTTACTAATTGCGGATTAACTTGAAGAATCAACTTCTCAAATATTTCAATTCAGTTTTCAAGGCAAGGGATAAAAAAGCCAGGAATCAATCGTATGTCTTTCTGATTTGCCTGGGCCTGTCTTTATTTATATGGACCATGATCAAGTTGTCTGAGGAATCGGAGGCCGAGATTGAATTCCCTGTCAGTTATTCAAATATCCCCCAGGATAAGATCCTTATCAATTCCAAAGTGAACGAGATAAGTCTCAGGTTTGAAGAGAAAGCTACCAAGCTGTTCCACCTCAAGTTCATCAAAAAGAAAACCCCGGTGAACATCAGCCTGTCCAATATGAATCTTCAGCAAAAAGGAGATAAATATTATGGGTACTTATTCACTGCTTTTATGATCGACTATATTACGAGGCAACTGGACCTGCCCGGTACGGTTATTTCTGTATCACCCGACACGCTCTTCTTTGTCTTCGAAGACATGGTTGAAAAAACGATCCCGGTTGACATAAATATTGAGATCTCCCTGGAAAAGCAATTCATGCTGTACGATTCCATATCTGTGAGGCCCGACAGTATAGTTTTAAGCGGACCTTTATCGATAGTTGATACGATTGAAAATATAATTATTGCAGATATCCATTTGTCTGACATCAACAAAACCCTGGTACTTCAAAAAGCCATCGGGATCCATGAGAACACGCAGTTCCTCACTTTTACGCCTCCTCAGGTAGAGATCACCATCCCGGTAGCAGAGTATACTGAATCCTACTTTGATATCCCGGTCAGGATAAATAATAGTGGCGATCATACCATCAGAACATTTCCTGAAAGCGTGAGAATTGTATATCTTGTGGCCTTAAAAGATTACAATAAGGTTACTGCAGAGATGTTCTCATGTGTTGCGGATTTCGGTAACATAAATATTGAAACGGAGCATAAAGTCAGGGTGAGGGTTCTGAATGTACCCTCTTACGTCAAGGTTACCAGGATTGAGCCTGATGAAGTAGAATATATAATCCTGAAACAATGATAAGGGTAGGTATCACGGGTGGCATTGGAAGTGGCAAAAGCACTGTATGCAAGATATTTGCAGTACTCGGCGTTCCGGTATTCCATGCAGATATTGAAGCCGGGAAGCTATACAGGCAAAAGGATATCATCCGGACGGTCTCTGGAAAATTCGGCAAAGATATTCTGGACAGTTCGGGAGGTATCAACAAGAAAATTCTATCTGATATCGTATTCAATGATCCCGGGGCACTCACTTTTTTGAATTCTGTGATTCATCCTGCTGTCAGGGAGGTATATCAAAAATGGCTGCAGGGGCACTCAAATCGTTCCTATACTATCTATGAAGCGGCCATTCTTATGGAGAGTGGCTACTATAAACATAACGATCTGAATATTGTTGTTACTGCGCCTGAAGACCTTCGTATCCAACGTGTTGTCAAGCGTGACCAGGTCACAGATGAAGATGTCCGGAACCGTATTAAGAATCAGTGGGATGACGAACAGCGGATTGCAAGGGCAGATTTTGTGATCACAAATGATGGCAACAGCCCACTGATCCCACAGGTGCTGAAGATCCATCAGGAAATCATCCGTAAAGACGCATGATTATGCGTCTCTACTGAAATATTTTTCCTTAAATATTAATGCAACATTTACCAGGGCGATCAGGATCGGTACCTCTATCAAAGGGCCTATAACTGCTGCAAATGCTACCCCTGAATTGATGCCGAATACTGCCACAGCGACCGCAATGGCCAGTTCGAAATTATTGCTGGCAGCCGTGAAAGAGATCGCTGTCGTTCTGGGATAATCGGCACCGATCTTTTTTCCCATAAAGAAGGAAACAAGGAACATGACGACAAAATAGATGATCAACGGAATGGCAATTCTGACCACATCAAGTGGAAGTTTCACGATGTATTCCCCTTTTAATGAGAACATAACCAGAATTGTAAAGAGTAAGGCAATGAAAGTTAAGGGGCTTATTTTGGGAATAAATTTTGTTTGATACCACTCTTTATTTTTTATCCTGATCAAGAAATACCTTGTCAGAAATCCTGCTATAAAAGGGATCCCGAGATAAATAAATACACTTTTAGCAATTTCTCCGATGGTTATATCCACTTCAAAAGACTTTAGTCCAAGCCACCCCGGTAAAACCGTAATGAATACCCAGGCGTAAACCGAAAAGAACAATACCTGAAAGATGCTGTTGAGTGCCACCAATCCGGCTGCATATTCCTTATTGCCCCCAGCCAGGTCGTTCCACACGATCACCATGGCAATACAGCGGGCCAGGCCGATCAGGATGAGCCCGGTCATGTATTCAGGGTAATCCTGTAAAAAAAATATAGCGAGGAAAAACATCAGTACCGGACCAATCAGCCAGTTTTGAATGATCGATAAAACCAGGATCTTCCAATCGCGAAAAACCCGGTAAAGTTCTTCATATTTTACTTTTGCCAGTGGCGGGTACATCATTACGATCAACCCGATAGCGATGGGGATATTTGTCGTTCCAGTCTGAAATTGGTTCCAGAAAGCCGCTATGCCGGGAAACAAATATCCTGAAAACACTCCCATAAACATTGTCAGGAATATCCAAAGAGTCAAATACCTGTCCAGGAAAGGGAGTCTTTTTTTCTTTTTAGCCACTTCTTATGATGTATTTATTTAGCTATAATATTGTTTGTTAAGTATCTGATAAAGCACTAAATCCGAATTCCTAAATCCTAAACAAATTTAAATGTCAAAAATACAAAACTCAAAACAGTGTGAATTGAGGATAGAACTTTGTTGATGATCTGCTTACTGGCGCATGGGTCAATAATAGTAAAATCTGAAAATATGAATACCACAACACAGTTTTAAACATTTGAAAATTTGAATTTTGTGATTGTTTAGGATTTAGAAATTAGAGCTTAGAGTTTAATATGAAGATAAACATTTGTATGATAGATAACACCTAAATAGTTACATTATTTCTTCCTTTTTTTAGCCTGCTTTGCCAACTGCATTGCAACAAGTTTGTCACCTCCAAGCAGGTCGTAGGCGATCGGGCTGGCAGTGAACAAAGACGAGTATGTTCCAACCATGATACCAATCAGCAGGGCAAATGTAAATCCACGAATGATCTCGCCTCCGAAAAGAAATATTGTCAAAACAACAATAAAGGTAGTTCCGGAAGTGATCAGGGTACGTGCCAGTGTACTGTTAAGAGCAGCATTAAGATTGGAATTCATATCTTTTTTAGGATACAGATGGGTATACTCCCTGATCCTGTCGAAGATGATAACAGTGTCATTGATAGAGTATCCAATAATGGTCAGGATAGCAGCGATAAAGGCCTGGTCGATCTCCATGCTAAACGGTAAAATATTATAGAAAATGGAGAACAGGCTGATGGTTATTATGGAGTCATGGAATAGAGCAATCACTCCTGACAGGCCATACTGCCATTTCCTGAAGCGGATTGCAATATAGATAAATATAACTGCGAGGGCAATCACGATTGCCATAAGAGATTTGTTTCGTATATCATCTGCAATGGTCGGCCCGACTTTAATGGAACTGAGTATCCCAAGTAGTTTATCTTCAGATTCTATGTCGGATGAGAATTCTTCGTATGTGATTGATTGATCAGCATAATACTGTTTCAGCCCGTTATAAAGTTTGTTTTGGAGGATGCCATCAACTTCCGGAGCATCATCATCGATCATAAATTTAGTTGTGATCTTAACCTGTGAGGCAGGTCCAAAAGTTTTCACTTCAGGAGGCATATTTTCAAATTCACCGGCCAGGCTGGTCCTGACATCCTTGGTTATAACATTCTGATCAAATCTGACAACATAGCTGCGTCCTCCCGTGAAATCAACCCCCATATTCAAGCCCCTGGTAACGAGTGATCCGATACCAATTACGATGATCACAGCGGAGATAATATAGGCGATCTTTCTTTTTCCCAGGAAATCAATATTGACTTTGGAAAGAACATTCTTCGTAATAGAATTATCAAAAGAAACAGTTTTGTTTTTATCGAGCGCCCAGTTAAATATGAGGCGGGATATAAAAATGGCTGAGAACAGGGATGACAAAATACCGATGATCAGTGTTGTCGCAAAACCCTGGACAGGGCCGGATCCGAAAATATAAAGTACGATACCTGTTAACAGTGTTGTGACATTGCCGTCAATAATAGCAGAGTAGGCGTTTTTGTACCCATCAGTGATGGCCAGCCTCATGCCTTTTCCGGCCCTGAGTTCTTCCTTGATACGTTCAAAGATGATTACGTTCGCATCCACCGCCATCCCAAGCGTAAGCACGATCCCTGCTATGCCCGGCAGGGTAAGCACGGCTCCGAGTGAAGCCAGCACGCCAAAGAGGAAGAAAATGTTGGTCACCAGCGCCAGGTCAGCCACCCATCCGGCACGGTTATAATAAAATATCATAAAGAACAGGACGAGCATAAACGCGATGATAAATGACCACATTCCTGAAGAGATCGCTTCACGCCCCAGGGAAGGTCCCACAACAGCTTCCTCAACAATCCTGGCAGGAGCAGGCAGTTTACCCGCCTTCAGGATGTTGGCAAGGTCTTGGCCCTCTTCAATTTGCATGTCGCCCCCGCTGATAGAGGAACGACCTCCGGCAATTTCCGAACGTACGGTAGGATTCGAGTATACATAACCATCCAGCACAATGGCAACCTGTTTGCCAATGTTCTCACCTGTCAGGCGCTTCCAGACCCTGGCACCTTCTGAGTTCATGGACAGGGTGACTTCAACATTTCCATTTTGGTCATAATCCTGGCGGGCGTCTGTTATCACATCTCCGCCAAGGGCAGCAGATCCGTCACGTGATGTGACCTTCAATGCAATAAGTTCAAGCGATTCACTGTCCTTGTTTCTCGGTTTGTTAAGCCATGCCAGTTTCAGGTTTCTGGGAAATACGTTCTTCACCTTTTTCAATAAACTGTTGATCCTGGCCGTGTCTTTGATAGCGGCAAATCCAACCGTAGCAGTATTTCCCGGGTAGTAATTTCCATCCTCTGCCTGGTAATATGCAGGTGTCAGGTATGCATTCAAAGGATTCTCTTGTGCATATTCTTCAAAGGATAATTCGGGGGATATAAGCTCACTGGTGTCGCTTTCAATCTGTTCGAGCAACGAAGAAATGACTTCCGTTGTATCTGTTTCTTCAACCACGAGTTCTTCCTGAACTGTTTCTTCAGTAATTTCAGAAACCTCTTCCGTTTCAATGGTGCCGGTATCTTCAGTGCCTTCAATATCTTCAGTACCTACTATTGTTCTGAGCTTTTTGTTGGCATCTATAAAATAGTTATAAATCTCATCGTAGGAATATGTTTCCCAGAATTCAAGTTGGGCCGTTCCCTGTAATAATTTCCTGACCCTGGCAGGATCTTTAATTCCGGGAAGCTCCACAGCGATCCTGTTGGATGCAGCGAGTTTCTGAATGTTGGGCTGGGCAACCCCAAAGCGGTCGATCCTGGTACGCAGTATGTTAAATGTCCTGTCAAATGCATCATTTGTTTCCCTGCGGATAACCTGCAGGACTTCATCGTTAGTTGAATTGTAACTGATCTCATCCTTCAGCTCAACAGTATTATAGATCGAAGCTAATTTAGCATTCGGGTCAACTTCTTCAAAAGCTTCGCCGAAGAGGGTTACAAAATCTTTCTGGCTATTTCTCTGCTTCTGATATGCCAGAGTCATCGCTTCCTGAAAAATAGGATTGACGGAATTCGGCCCGGCAAGAGCTCTAACAATGTCGCCGATAGATACTTCCAGCATGACATTCATGCCGCCCTTCAGATCGAGACCAAGGTTGATCTCCCTTTCTTTGACATCCTTAAATGTATATTCTCTTATAAGGATGTTATAAACTACCTGGTTCTGCATAGAATCAAGATAGTATTCCGTCCTGGCCCTGGAAATAGAATCTACATAATACGTTTCCAATGCTTCATCACCATTGGCCATCTTCTGTGCAGTTTCATAAGTGGCATCCGAATGACCATAATTACTGGCATCCCTTCCAACTTTAGCGCTAAAAAATGTAAATGATAACTGAAACAAACATACCAATGCAAACGCGATCGCAAAAAACTTAATGGCTCCTCTACTTTGCATATTATCAGAATTTTATTAGGTACTTAAAAATTTGAGCGTGCAAAAATAGAATTTTATTTCCAATAAACCAATGTAATAATTAAAAATCATCTTCGATAAATAATCCTAACCTTGATAAACCGGAAATCCTAAATCATAATTTCTAAAT
>DAOWEV010000122.1 GCA_030638325.1 Bacteroidales bacterium | reverse complement strand
ATCGTCTTGCATGCCAAGAAGTTATCCGACTATGTTAAGGAGAATATCGGAATCCGGGTTTATATGAAAGAGAATGTTAAAGAAGCGGGGATCCTGCAATTGCAAAAGCTGTTGGATGCCTCTGATTTTGTCAAATCCACCGAATATATTACACCCGAGCAGGCAGCCAGGGAGCTGACTGAGGAGTTGGGGGAGGATTTTATTGATTTCCTGGGTTACAATCCGTTACCACCTTCCATCGACCTGCGTCTGAAGGCTGGGTATGCCAATATCGACAGTCTTTTAATGATAGAAAACAAGCTGTTGGACAATTCCAATGTGAAGGAGATATTTTATCAAAAATCCCTGGTACATTTGATTAATCAAAATATCCGGAAAGTGGGTATAGTGATCCTGGGATTCAGTGCCCTGCTGCTGTTCATCGCCATTGCCCTGATCAATAATACGATAAGGCTCTCAGTTTACGCCAGGAGGTTCCTCATCAAAAGCATGCAACTGGTTGGCGCTACGCAGGGTTTCATCCGCAGGCCCTTCATTCTAAAAGGCATTGCACAGGGGCTCTACAGCTCACTTATCGCAATCCTGCTGTTGGGGGGCATCCTTTATCTGGCGCAACAAGAGTTTCCGGACTTGGTAAATCTTCAGGATTTTCAATTGTTTCTATCTCTATTTGTAATTGTCACCCTGCTGGGTATCATTATTTCCTGGGCATCCACATTCCTTGCTGTTCGCAAATATCTGAGGATCAAGGGAGATAGTCTGTATTATTAAGGGCATGCTGATTTTGCAAGGGGTTATAACCCCTTGTTAACAAAATATTCTTACTTTTGGATGCCCAAATGTTCACATATGAACGCAAAGAAAAAAAAAGCAATAAAGCAGGCTCATAAGCCGCGGCCTGAATCAAAATTCAAAACAGAAGCCCGCCAAAGCCAGGCCAGTGCTCAAAGTGCATCGGGATTTGCCTTTGGGAAAGAGAATTACAAGCTATTGTTCATCGGGCTGGCATTCATCATTGTAGGTTTTTTACTTATGATCGGCGGAGGTTCGGATGATCCCAAAGAGTTCAGCTATGACATTTTTAATTTCCGGCGGCTTACCCTGGCTCCAATTCTCGTCCTTATAGGTTATGTGATAGAGATCTTTGCGATCATGAAAAAGCCTCGGGATTAATTTTATCTTTATTTTGCATGAGTTGGCTGGAAGCATTGATCCTGGGGATATTACAAGGTCTTACAGAGTTTTTACCGGTAAGTAGCAGTGGCCATCTTGAACTGGGAAAGGCCATCCTCGGTATAGACGCAGAACATAGCCTGGCATTTACTGTAGTTGTTCATGGCGCCACCGTCTTGAGTACCATCATAGTTTTCAGAAAGGATATATGGGATCTTATTAGGGATCTTTTTAAGTTCCAATGGAATGATTCAACCCGGTATATTGCAAAATTATTAGTATCCATGATCCCGGTATTATTCCTTGGGTTGTTTTTCAAAGATCAAATCGAAAGCTTTTTCACCGGGAACACTGTTTTTGTCGGGTCTATGCTGATCGTAACAGCCATATTGCTCGCGCTTACTTACCTCAGCAAATCCAACAGGCGGAAAATCAATTTTCCGGATGCTGTTATTATTGGTATAGCACAGGCTTTTGCTGTCCTGCCGGGCATATCCAGATCCGGGGCTACCATCTCGACCGGCCTGCTGCTTGGCAATAAAAGAGAGTTTATTACGAGGTTCTCATTTCTAATGGTCTTGATCCCGATCATAGGAGCCAACCTGAAAGATATTGCTGACGGAGATATGTTAGCAGAAGGAGGCGTAAGTATTCCAGCCCTGTTGATTGGTTTTTTCGCTGCTTTTATAGCAGGGCTTTTTGCATGTAAATGGATGATAGGGATCGTCAAAAAAGGCAATCTCATTTATTTTGCAGTTTATTGTATGATCATAGGCTTAATTGCGATTTTTATTGGTTCAGGACAGAGCATATTATGAAACAGGCATTTAACTTTCTTGAGGGAGAATTTCTTTTAATTCATAAACCATCAGGCTGGACCTCTTTCGATGTGGTCAACAAAGTTCGGTTTATCCTGAAGCACCATGCCGGTATCAGCAAGATCAAGGTAGGCCATGCCGGAACCCTTGACCCTCTTGCTACGGGACTGCTACTGTTATGTACCGGTAAGTTTACCAAGAAGATCAATGATCTGACTGCTCTTGATAAGGAATACACCGGTACTATTACGCTTGGAGCAACTACACCTTCTTTTGACCTGGAAACCGGGGTTGACCAAAAATTTGAATTCAGGCATATCACTTCAAATGACATAGAGTCTGTTAGAAAGTCTTTTCTGGGAACATTTTATCAAACCCCGCCTGTTTTTTCAGCAAAAAAAATCAAGGGCAAAAGGGCTTACCAGTATGCCCGCGATAACCAGGAAGTTGAAATGAAGGCCAAAGAGGTGACCATTAATGTGTTTGAGATCACGCGACAGTCCCTTCCTAATATAGACTTCAGGCTATCTTGTTCCAAAGGCACCTATATAAGGTCACTGGCCCGGGATTTAGGGCAAAGGCTGGGTTCCGGAGCCTATTTGTCTTCGCTTCAGCGTACGCGAATCGGAAAATTCAAAATTGAGGATGCACTAAATCTGGAGCAGTTCGAATTTCTGGTCAAATCCGTCTATTCGGAAGATCATTAAATTCGGATTTAGTGCTTTATCAGATACTTAACAAACAAAATACAGCTAAATAATTACGGAATTTTTATCATTAGCACAAACCCTGCAGTTAATAATTGGTGATTCTATTGACATTGGCCTGATAATTGATTACCTTTGCAACTAAAACTACCAAAAGTGAGAATGAAATTATCGCAATTCAGGTTCTATCTCCCACCTGAATTAATAGCAAAATACCCTCCGCAAAACAGGGACGAATCCAAGTTAATGATTGTTAACCGCAAGGACCGGTCAATCGAACATAAAGATTTCAAGGATATTTTAGATTATTTTGGGGAGGGAGATGTTTTTGTTATAAACAACACCAAGGTGTTTCCTGCCAGGCTCTATGGCATCAAGGAAAAAACGGGGGCCAAAATTGAGGTTTTCCTGCTTCGCGAACTGAATGCAGAATCGCGGTTGTGGGATGTTATGGTAGATCCTGCCCGGAAAATAAGGATTGGCAATAAACTATTTTTTGGAGAAGACGAAAGCTTAGTTGCAGAAGTGATCGACAACACCACTTCCCGTGGCAGAACCATGAGATTCCTCTTTGATGGGCCTTACGAAGATTTTAAAAAAACCATACAGCGACTGGGACAAACACCGCTTCCGAAGCTTCACGAGCGGCCTGTGGAACCTGAGGATGAAGAGTGGTACCAGACTATATATGCAAAGCATGAGGGCGCTGTGGCAGCTCCGACTGCCGGGCTTCATTTCAGCCGCCAACTGATGAAAAGACTGGAATTGAAAGGGGTAGATTTTGCAGAGATTACTTTGCACGTTGGGCTTGGCAATTTCAGGGCCATTGAAGTGGAAGACCTGACCAAGCATAAGACTGATTCAGAGGAGCTTATTGTTGAAGAACCTGCCACCGAACTGATAAACCGGGCTATAGACAATAAGAAAAAAATTGTTGGTGTGGGCACTACCTCCATCAAAGCTATTGAAACAGCCGTTTCCATTTCCGGAAAAGTGAAACCATACAAAGGATGGACAAATAAATTCATTTTTCCCCAGTATGACTTCAAAGTAACGGATATGATGATCACCAACCTGCAGTTACCACAATCATCCATGATGATGATGGCAGCCGCTTTTGCCGGATATGACTTCCTGATGGAAGCATACAAAGTAGCCATAAAAGAAAAATATAAATTTTTTACTTATGGCGATGCGATGCTTATTATCTGAAAGTCAGACTGTAGGATTGTAGGACTGTAGGAATTGGACTCTATTCCATCCTACCATAACTGTCAACCGTCAACCGTCAACCGTCAACTGTCAACTCATAATTAATTAACGCGGCCCGGATTCTGGCTAACAAAGCTCTTCCATCCTGTATATTTACTGCCTTGAGTATCCGGATCCTTCTGAAAGTAATGGCATATAGCTACGGCCAGTCCATCGGTTGCATCTAAGTATCCGGAAGGCTGTTCAAAAAAAAGGATATTATGTAGCATGCCGGCAACCTGCTCCTTCGAAGCATTGCCTTTCCCGGTGATGGATTGCTTGATCTTCCTCGGAGAATATTCGTAAATTGGCACTGAACGGTATAATGCCGCTGCCATTGCCACTCCCTGAGCCCTTCCAAGCTTCAGCATCGACTGCACATTTTTACCAAAAAAAGGCGCTTCAATCGCAAGCTCGTCGGGCTTGTATTCTTCTATCAAAGATAAAGTTCTTTCAAAAATTTTTTTTAATTTATCAGCATGATTATTATATTTACCAAGTTTTAAGATACCCATGGTCAGCAGGACAGGTTTTTTATGTTGGATATGAATAATCCCGTAACCCATGATATTGGTTCCGGGATCAATGCCTAATATAATACGATCTGCTTCCAAATGTTAGAAATAATTATCAAATGATAACAAAAACAAAGGTACATAAAACCTATAACTATATCCTGCGTGCAGTCATTGTGGTGGCAACCTATGGTTTTCTTTACAAACAGATCTTTTACAAGAGAAACCTCCAGGAGATCTTTGACTCGTTCGGCCCCCTGATACAAACCTGGTGGTTCTGGTTAGATATATTCTTTATCTTTCTGCTGATGCTCATTAACTGGGGACTCGAATCCTGGAAATGGAAGTTCCTGATATCCAAATTGGAAAAGATCACGTTTATCAAATCTTACGAAGGGGTCCTGACCGGAGTTTCAGTCAGCGCCTTTACACCTAACAGGGTTGGGGAATATTTTGGAAGGGTGTTTATCCTGGAAAAAGCAAATCGGATTGAAGGTATCCTGGTAACAATCGTGGGTAGCATCAGCCAGTTATTAACAACCGTCATTTTCGGATTATTTTGTTCGATGTATCTGGTGCCTTATTATGCCGGATCTTTAGGAGAAATATATGTTTACGTTTATTATGGTATGATACTGGTGGTACCTATGGTGGTTTTCCTGCTGTTATTGCTCTATTTTAATATCTCGCTATTGCCTGTTTTTCTGGATAAGATAATAAAGAAAAACAAAAAATGGAAGGAATATGTTCAGGTTTTAAAGGCCTACACTTCAGGAGAGTTGATGTATATCCTGTTATTGAGTATGATCAGGTTCATTGTTTTCACCTTACAGTTTTACTGGTTGCTAAAATTGTTCTCTGTTGACCTTCCTTTTATTCCAGCCATGTTGATCATCCCGGTTGTTTTTTTCCTGATCACCATTGTCCCGTCTGTCACAATCGCGGAACTTGGCATTCGTGGAGTGGTTTCCATTTTTGTGATCAGCATATTCTTTAAAACCATGGGAACCCATACCGATACGATAGACATAGGGATTTTTGCCTCCACCTCATTCCTGTGGCTGATCAACCTGGTCATACCCGCACTGATGGGGACAATATTTGTCTTTAAGCTGAAATTTTTCAGAAATTAAACTTGATTTGATTAATTCCTAACACAGCACAAGGCTGCAATCAAAAGGTTTAAAAGTCATGTTTGTAGAAATTGTTGTAATTGCTCTTATTGCCATCTTTGCGGTCTATGCCGGCATCATGCTGATCATAGGAACCGGCTGGTACAAGATCAATTATTTTGAAATCAGCGGTAATTATCACCCTGTAACCAGGATAAGTGTAATTATTCCTGTCAGGGATGAAGAGGATAATATTTTGAATATCCTGCGCGACATCGCGGGCCAGGATTTCCCGGAGGACAAGCTGGAAGTTATCATTGTGAATGATTTTTCGACTGATAAGACAGTCGAATTGGCCAGGCAATACATTTCATCCCTGACCCATAACAAACATTACCGTATTATTGACCTTAACGGGGATCCGAGTGAAGGTTCCAAGAAGAAAGCCATAACGGAAGGCATCCGGCAGGCAAACGGAACACTCATTGTCACAACAGATGCGGATTGCTGTATGGATAAGGACTGGTTGAAGTCGATCGCGGGCTATTATGAGAAATACCATCCCAGGATGAT
>DAOWEV010000198.1 GCA_030638325.1 Bacteroidales bacterium | reverse complement strand
TTTTCAATATTGTTGTCGGCATCTTTTAAAAAGTTGTAATTCCATTCAGGCTGGATATACCCGAATACGTTTACACCATCGCTGGCCGGTTCAGCACAACCCTGTCCTTTTGAAAAAAAGGAAAAGCTGAATAAAAATGCCACGGATAATAATAAATTTTTTTTCATTGGTAATTTGGTTTTTGAATTTGAAAGAAAGGGGGGGGGAATATTATTCTCCTCCCCGAAATACAATTAAAATTTTAATTTGTGACAGCGACATAGTCGTAAGGACCATGCCAGTGTGGAGCTGGAGGTTCGGCAGTCGACAATTTCTCATATAAAAGACTGTTCACACCAAATTTCATGCTGCTGACATTGTATCCTAAAACATTTAACCAGGCAGTGATCATTGAAGAAGTCTGGCCGGTGTAACAGTAAACAACAGGTGTAGCAGTATGGTCAATCGTATTTACAGTGCCATCAGACAGTGACAGCGTGCCCGGAGTAACCTGGAAAGCTCCATTAATATGGCCGAAACCCATGTAGTGCTCAGTCTTCCAATAATTATGAATTTGATAATCCCCGGGATTGTCGAGCACACCTGATGAAACGACACCCTTGAATCCACCGGTTAACATGAATTCAACCCTTTCAGCCAGTATTGCTGCACCAGCGGTGTTGGAAGAAGTCCAGGTTGGATTTGCAAATGTGCCGGTAGCAGGTGCATCCGTTAACACCCAGTTTGAGTTGACGGCGGCAGTATCTCCTATATTGCTTTCCCATGATCCGGCAAAGGTGATATTCCAGGATGCCATACCCCATTTCAATACCTGGGCATCGTTGTAACCTGATAGTCTCAAGGCCATAACGGCATGACCGGCTGTTTGTCCTGTTTTGCAAACGACCAGAATAGGCTTGTCTGTATAATCTGATGCAAGGGTTACAACATTTATTAGTGTAGTGTTGATAGCATCTTTTATGTGCCCCAGGTTATTAAAATCCTCTGCTGAACGGATGTCAAATACATGATAAGCCGGAATGGTATAATCGGTTGTATCAACGATACCGCCTTTTCCTTCAATGGGATCGGCAGCGACTATCCAGCTACTGAGCAAGTCAGTCAGGTCCAGAGAATTGGATTTCATGTAGTTTGTCATGTTCACATAAGCGTCAGTTGTTGGTTCCGGTTTATCTGTCTTACAATGAGTAAAGAAGAGTAGAGGTACGAGTGCAATAATAATTGCGAAATTCATTAATTTCTTCATAGTGATAAATTAAATGTTAATAAAAGAATTTTCCTGTTAAAATTAGAACTACTGAGTTGTGTTAATTATTTCACAAATGTAGAAAAAAAAATTATGGCTTTATAAAACTATGTTGTAATGGAAAAGCTAATGGACTGCTTTGTGTCAAATAAAAACTGATCTAAATCATAAAAAAAATAATTATTTAGTATTTTTGTCACGCAAAATAACAGTTTTATGGCCAGAAACGTTCAGTATCAAAACTCCTGTGCTAAATATCTCAACGAGGTTACATGCTTTGAGCAGCTTACAGAGGAGGAAAAGCAGTTGATCGATAATAATTCAGTTGAAGTAGTTTATAAGAAAGGAGAGATCATCTGCAAGCAAGGTTCTTTTGCAAACCATATCATATATCTTCAGGAAGGGCTGGTGAAAAGCTATATTGAAGGGAGCCCGCGCAACCTGATCCTGAACATTACCCCTGCGAGGCGGATGGTTGGCCTGCCTTCCATTTTTGAAGGGAATACAACCTTCCTGTACACAGTGAGTACTTATGTTGAATCCACGGTGAAGCTAATAGATATAAACATTTTCAAGCAGTTGCTTCGAACCAATGCAAACTTTGCCAGCAGGGTTATAGACATTCTCAATGAAAACACTTTTCAGACATATGGGCGGTTCTATTGCCTGGTATGCAAACAACTTTCTGGCCGGCTGGCGGATATCCTGCTTTGCCTTTCGCAAAGGATATTCAAGGATACTACATTCCATCTTCCCATGACACGTAACGATCTGGCTGAATTGACCGGTATGTCAACGGAAAGCGTAATCAGGATCATGAAAGATTTCAAGGATGAAAAGCTGATTGATGTGAACGGCAAAACCATTTCTTTGCTTCAGGTTGATAAAATGGTGAAAATCAGCGAATTTGGTTGATCCATAAAAGGCATTACATGAAAAGACATATTCCGAATCTGATCACAATGCTGAACCTTTTATCCGGCAGCATTTCCATAGTTTTTGCGCTCCATGGTGATCTTGTTATGGCTTCCTGGATGATTGGCCTGGCGGCTCTCTTTGATTTCTTAGATGGCATGGCTGCACGACTGTTAAATGCTAAATCGGAGATCGGAAATATTCTGGACTCGCTGGGAGATATGATATCCTTCGGATTGGCTCCTGCCATGATCCTGTATATGCTTCTCGCAAGCGCACCGGATATGCCTGATGTCACTGCCGGCCATTATCACATTCCGGCTTTTATCGCGTTCCTCGTGCCGGTTTTTTCGGCCATCAGACTGGCAAAGTTTAGTGTGGATGATCAACAGCAAGATCACTTTCTGGGTCTGCCTACTCCTGCAAATGCATTATTTATTGCCTCCATTCCTCTAATCCTGATACAATATCCGGATGGTTCGGTGATCCATGATTTTTTTCAAGGTTTCTATACACTTGTGGCGCTGATCGTGCTTACCTCTATATTAATGGTATCGAATGTTCCATTGTTTTCTTTAAAATTTAAGAACTTCGAATGGAAAAGCAATCAATACCGTTATATATTTTTAATACTGGCCATTGCCCTGCTGATCTTCTTTCATTTCCTGGCTATTCCGGTAATTGTTCTCTTTTACATAGGGTTTTCCCTGTTAATGCCTTTGAAATAGGTTTTCAAGGATTTAATTTGAATCAGAGCCCCACCTTCTGGGATGGTTGGAGTGATGGAATAGGGGAAATAGGGGAAATAGGGGAAATAGGGGGAATAGGGGGAATAGGGGGAATAGGGGGAAAAGCTTCCCTTATACCCTTATTCCCCTTATTTCCCTCTCCCCGTCTCCCTAATACCATTTTAAAATCTATACTAAAAATCATTTCATGCCGGATAGCCAAAAATAAACTACTATCTTAAGCACCAGATAGCATACATTTTCCTATTTTTGCCGACAAGTTTTTCTATCACTCTAAAATATTATTTTCTATGAAACGAATTGCAGTATTTATTTTTATGTTGGGATTGTCGTTGTTTTTTATGAATCCCGTGAATGTTCTTGCGCAGGAAGAAGAAGCGGCTGATGAGAAAGAAGGGTATATAATTGAAACCATTGAAGTGCTTCCGGCTACTCCGGTGAAGAATCAATACCGTTCCGGTACCTGCTGGAGTTTTTCATCCCTTTCTTTCCTGGAATCGGAACTTCTTCGCCTGGGAAAAGGTGAATATGACCTCTCGGAGATGTTTGTGGTCTGGAATACCTATTATGATAAGGCACAGCGGTATGTGCGCTGGCACGGCAATATAAATTTTTCCGGGGGAGGCGCATTCCATGATGTGATGAGCATATATAAAGAGATCGGCATGGTTCCTGAAGAGGTTTATGATGGTAAAGAAATAGGAGAGGAGAATCATATGCACGGTGAGATGGATGCGGTTTTAACGGGATATATGGATGCCGTTTTGAAAAATAAGAACAAGAAGCTGACACCTGCCTGGAGTCTCGGACTGGAAGGTATTTTAAATGCATATCTTGGTGAGTATCCTGATGAATTTGTCTATGAAGGTCAGGAATATACACCCAAAAGTTTTGCCGCTGAACTGGGCCTTAATATGGATGATTATGTGGAAATAGGGTCATATACCCATCATCCTTTCTATGAGAAATTTGTGCTGGAGGTTCCTGACAACTGGATGTTTGATGAGATCTACAATGTTCCGTTGGATGAAATGATGGAGATCATGGATTATGCGATCAAACATGGATATACTGTTGCCTGGGGAGCAGATGTTAGTGAGAAAGGGTTTTCCTGGAAAAACGGTGTTGCTGTTGTTCCGGATGAAAAACTGGAAGACATGACCGGTACCGAGAGAGAGAAATGGGAAAAACTCACCCGGAAAGAAAAAGAAAAACAATTATATAGTTTTGAGGAGCCAGGTGAGGAAAAAGTGATCACACAGGAAATACGACAGGATGCATTTGATGAATACCTGACAACGGATGATCACGGTATGCATATAACAGGTCTTGCCAAAGATCAGAACGGAACGGAATATTTCATGGTCAAAAATTCCTGGGGAATAACCGGTAATGATTACGAAGGGTATTTTTATGTTTCCAAACCCTTTGTCGCTTATAAGACCATAGACATCATGGTTCATAAAGATGCTGTGCCGAAACACCTCAGGAAAAAGCTTGGTTTCTGATTTTTAGCCTGATTACATAACATTTGTGGTACTTTAGTGTCTTATTTCTATAAACCTTGTTTTTTTTGGCAGAAAAAGTTACAGGTTGCGGGTTGCAGGTTGAAACTCGTAACCCGTAACCCGTAACAATAAAATCATGTTTGGCTCTGGCTTGTCCAGATTAGGGAAAAGTTAATTTAATAAGATCAACCATTTATGAAAGAAGAAAGGATCACGATTTCAGGAGGTAAGCTAAGTGTGCCGGATGTACCGGTTATCCCATTTATTCGTGGAGATGGCACCGGGCCTGATATCTGGGCAGCATCTCAAAGAGTATTTGATGCTGCTGTGGAGAAGGCCTATGGTGGAAGCAGAAAGATTGCATG
>DAOWEV010000228.1 GCA_030638325.1 Bacteroidales bacterium | reverse complement strand
TTGCTTGGCTTTATAGGTTCATTTGTTGGTTGGATATAAGAAACGATATCCAATCTCAGCTTAAAGAACTTTTTTTGACCTGAAATGCATAACCGTATTCCTTCAATTCTTCCAACACAGGTTTGTAAAGCTCCGGCAGGTTTGGCGGCATACGTAACCCGCTTGCCTTGATTTTACCTTCAACGACCAATCTTGCTGATATAGCGGTAGGAAGGGCTACGGCCCTCGACATTGCCGTATCTCCGTATGGATCTCCTTTTACAAGCATCGTGGCAATCCTTTTTTCCTTTTTCCCATGCTCAAATTCTGCAATGATCTCGATGTGTACAATGATCATATCTTTCTCACCGGGTGCATACTTCATCTTTTTCAGCATCCTGTTTAAGAGTACATCAAGATTAGACCCTTCATCAAAAGGAATTATTTCATCATCAAGCAATCCTAACCATTCTATACGGTGGATAATATCTGATTTTACATCAACTTTTAAATACTCAGCAATTCTTTGTTCAATACCCTGCGATGAACCTGCATTAACCAGGTCGCTTGTAAACTGAAGGAAGGTGGTGTCTTTAAGGTATTTCGTCTTGTTGCTTTCAAACAGGCCAAGCGCTTCCAGGTAACGCATATTATTGCAATACCCCGAGTATCGCAGAAGCCCGCGATAGAAAGAAGCATGCTCATCAAGGCCAAAAGGTTCAATATATTTCTGAACATCCTTGTTCGGGTAGGTTTCAAAAGTACCAATGTCATCTATTTCTACAAACCAAAAGTGTTCAAATAACTTATCCCCCGGAATATGAATTTTCTCGCCATTTATAATATATGCGCCGGCCGTCTGGGCAGCTGCAAAGACAGTTACGGGATCCCAGCTGAATTTGTATCCCATCGGGTTGTTGTTGGATTCAAATGCCGGAATTCCACTCCCATACGAATTTATGCTGATAACATGTCCCCCTTCCTCTCTTATTTGCTCAAGCAGCATCTGGGTGCCCAGGTGATCCATTCCCGGTACTTCTCCCAATTCGTTCAGGATCAAGATACCTTGCTTTTCAACCTCATCTTTCAAAGCCATTATTTCCGGAACTTCATAGGAAGCTGTAATCATGTTCTTTTTGAATTTCAGGCATGATTTTACAACTATAATATGAACCGATTTTGGCACCATGCTTATAACGATATCCGCATCCTTAATTATATTATCCAGCTGTTCTGTATTGTTATCTAACCACTCCAGGGCTTCACAATGGGGCCTGTTCGCTTTGATTTTAATCGCTTTATCCAATGTACGAGCCACTAACACAAGCTTAAATCCCTCTTTATTCAGAAAATAATCGGCCATCGGTTTTACCATCAGGCCTGCTCCGATAATTACTATATTTTTCATACGTTGAATATTATTAATTTAAAACAAAGATAAGGATCAATATGATTGATAACAACAATGAATGCAATGTTTTTTCCGATAGCTTAGCTTTGACGTATTTCTCGTAGAACCCCTTTTTTTCTTAATTTTGCCTTTGAATTTTGAATAAGAAAAAGTATTTGAAAGTATGAGGCAGGATAAAGTCAGTAAACGAGGTCACAATACGGCAAAAACGATCAAATTCACCAAAAAGGAGGTGTTGAATGACTATCGTATCGCCAATGAAAGCCGGCAGGTAAGCCTGCTGGGGCGAAGGGAAGTGCTCACGGGAAAAGCCAAGTTCGGGATCTTTGGAGATGGTAAGGAGATACCCCAGCTTGCAATGGCTAAAGTATTCAGGAACGGTGACTGGCGATCGGGCTATTACCGGGACCAGACTTTTATGTTTGCTTCAGGTTTGATGAAGCTGGAAGAGTTCTTTTCACAACTTTACGGGGACACCAATGTTGATGTTAACCCACAGATGGCCGGACGGGTCATGAACAATCATTTTGCAACCCGGAGCCTGGATGAAGAAGGTGAGTGGAAAGACCTCATGCGGCAAAAAAATTCTTCTGCCGACATCTCCCCTACTGCCGGACAGATGCCCCGGTTGCTCGGACTTGCACTGGCATCTAAAGTGTTCCGTCAAAACCCGGACTTGAAGAACCTGAAGAAGTTCTCACATAACGGGCACGAGGTTGCATTCGGCACCATTGGTGATGCCAGCACCTCGGAAGGACATTTCTTCGAGACAATTAATGCTGCCGGTGTGCTCAAAGTGCCCATGGCCATCTCTATCTGGGATGACGGCTGGGGCATCTCGGTGCCAAAAAAATACCAGACTACCAAAGAAAATATTTCAGAGATACTGAGTGGCTTTAAACTGGATGAAAACGGCAACGGCTATCTCATCTATAATGTGAAATGCTGGGACTATCCGGAGCTTTGCAAGATGTATGAAGAAGGCATAGCGAGGTGCCGCAAAGATCACATTCCGGTCATCTTTCATATTGAAGAATGTACGCAACCCCAGGGCCATTCCACTTCAGGTTCGCATGAACGATACAAGACCAAAGAACGGCTGACATTTGAGATTGAATACGATGGCATAAAAAAAATGCGAAAATGGATACTGGAGGAAGGGATCGCCACGGAAGAAGAACTTGATACGATTGAGAAAGCGGCTGTTACGACTGCCAAAGAAGCCAAAAAACATGCCTGGGACAATTTCAGAAAACCTTTACAGATTCAGCGGGATGATTTTCTCAGGATGGTTGATATCAGCACCTGCAATTGTTCCAAGACCGACAGTATACATGCCATCAAAGATGAGTTGAAGATGGTAGGTGATCCCATCTGGAAAGACATCATGTCGTCGGGTAAAAAAGTACTGCGACTGATCTGCGATTCCTGTTCCGACCCACAGCACTCCCTGAAGAAGAATGTTATGCAATGGCGTGACGGGGCCATGAAAATAAACGAAGATCATTATAATTCTTTTCTCTGGAGCAATTCAAAATATTCAGCCCTGAAGGTACCGGAAGTAAAACCCATCATTTCAAACAAATCCCCGAAATTACCGGGCCGGGAGATCCTCAAAATGAATTTCGAATACATCTTCAATCATTATCCCGGGGTTTTGATCTTTGGGGAGGATGTTGGAAAAATCGGCGGTGTGAATCAAACGCTCGAAGGCTTGCAGGAGAAATACGGGGAGACCAGGATCTCTGATACCGGCATCCGGGAAGCCACCATCATCGGGCAGGGCATCGGGCTTGCCATGCGCGGTCTTCGACCTATTGCCGAGATACAATACTTTGATTACCTGCTTTATGGGCTCCAGGTTATGAGCGATGACCTCGCTACCTTGCACTACCGTACCAAGGGCGGTCAGAAGGCACCGCTGATCATTAGTACCAGGGGCCACCGCTTAGAAGGAATATGGCATTCCGGATCGCCTCTGAGCATGGTCATCAACTCTATCAGGGGTATCTATGTGCTGGCCCCGAGGGATATGACCCAGGCCGCAGGGTTTTATAATACCATGTTGCAATCTGATGAGCCGGCTTTGATCATCGAGCCCCTCAATGGATACAGGTTGCGTGAGGAAGTGCCTGAAAACATTGGTGAATTCACCATTCCCCTAGGAATGCCCGAGATCCTGAAACACGGTACCGATATCACATTGGTCACCTATGGATCCTGCGTGAAAATTGCTTTGGATGCGGTTACCCAGTTGCAGGAATTCGGCATCGACGCAGAACTCATCGATGTGCAATCTTTGTTGCCTTTCGACCTGCACGGGGTCATACTGGAATCATTGAAAAAGACCAATAAGATACTGTTTTTCGATGAGGATGTGCCAGGTGGCGCGACAGCTTATATGATGCAGAAAGTCATCGAGGATCAAAAAGGATATTATCACCTCGATGCACAGCCTCGTACACTCACAGCCAAACCCCACAGGGCAGCCTACAGCACGGACGGGGATTATTTCAGCAATCCCAATGCAGAAGATGTTTTTGATGCGACATATAATATAATGCATGAGGTAAATCCTCATAAATATCCAAAAATTTTCTAATTTTATTGAAAATTACCGACGTTGACAAGCTTTTTCAAATACTCAATCTTAGGGATGATCTTTTTCATTGCCGGATGCAGCTATTACCAGGAGCCTGCTTTGGAAGACAATGAAGATAAGAACGGGTCATCACTGCTCAATAAAGAGGAAAGCCAGGACCATGGGTCCCGTGCTTATGACCGGTTTGTGATAAGCAGTCTTTCTTCCGGGGAAATTCCCCTGCCCGGAGACATCACAGAAGATGAGTATTATATACGGGATTACAGGAACAGGATGTATTCCAGGCCAGCGTATGAAATGCATGTAAAGACAATAAACTCGGTGGGCACACCTGAACCTTCAAAGGGAAACAGGCTCAGCCAGGGTTTCAGGCCAGTTAAGCCTGCTGCTCATTCAGGTGATGTGAAGTTGTTTGGCCTGAGCTTTGATAACGACATCTTCTTTAACACGGATTACTATTACACCAATGGTGTTAAGATCGAGTTGACCCATCCGTATCTTGGAAGCCTTCCAACAGCTACGATCTTGTTACCGGGGGGAAGGGACGCGGTTGATTACTATCGTGTATCCCTTATCCAGAACATCTATACTCCGGTAGACCCTGATCAACGGGAGATCCAATATGGCGACAGGCCCTTTGCTGCTTATTTGTATGTTGGGTTCAGCAAGATCGCCAACAACCCGGTCAGGCAGTTCAGGCTTACCTCCGAACTCGACCTCGGAGTGATGGGCCCGGCTGCACTTGGGGGCTTTGTTCAAAAGGCCATTCATGAGATAGAGCCCACCGGCTGGAAAAACCAGGTAAGTAACAGCATCATTCTGAATTATAATATTCAGTTTGAGAAAGGACTGGTTGCCACAAGGTCTTTTCAACTGAATTTTGACGGGGGTTTGCAGGCCGGCACTTTATACGACAATATTTATGCGGGGTTCATCCTGCAATTCGGTAAATTTGATCCGTACTTCAACAATATTACGCTGACCACGGACAGATCGTCAAAAAGCAGGATCAGGTATACATTCTTTGTAAAACTCCAAAACAAGCTGATAGCTTATGACGCTACCCTGCAGGGAGGAATGTTTGCCAATAACAATGAGTACACTATCCATTCTGCAGACATCAACAGATTGGTTGCAAATGCTTCAACAGGTATTAGCCTAAGCATAGGCAGGTTTGGCCTGAGCCTGGAACAGTTTTACCTGATGTCCGAATTCAAAGGAGGAAAGCGCTTTATGTATGGCAGGATCAAGACGGAGATTAGATTCTAAATTAATTACGAATTAGGAATTAGGAATTAGGAATTGCGAATTGAAACCCGTAACGCGTAACCCGTAAACAGATGTACGATATCGAACCATATTATTCCTGGAGAAATCTCTATATTGCATCTGAGGATGAACACTCTCCATTCTTTGGCAGGGAATACAGTGAGTTTGAATTCACCCATGCCGTTTACGATCATCTGATCCACCCTCAATGGGATGAAATCGGCTCTAGCACCCTTTTCATGAAATTACTTTATGTTAATTATAAGCTGGGATTTTGCATTATAGAGCTCATCGGCGAATGGAATGATACCCTCAACAACGACATTATGTACCTGAAACGTAATGTTGTGGAGCTTCTGTTGGAAGAGGGAATCAACAAGTTTATCCTGATCGGGGAAAATGTATTGAACTTTCATGCCATGGATAATGATTACTACGAGGAGTGGTTTGATGAGGTAGAGGAAGGATGGATCACTGCTATTAACTTCCGGGAGCATGTTATCAGGGAATTTAACAATGCCAACCTAGACTATTATATCGCTTTTGGCGGCAAGTTTGATCATTTTGCATGGAGAGTCATTGATCCGGAGCAGTTGTACGGGGTCATTGAAGCCATGATGATTAGGCGGCTGAACCCGTGAGAAAAAACACCGGATTTTAAGCTATGAAAAAGCATTTATTGATTACTGTAACCGGAAGAGTACAGAACGTTGGCTTCCGGTATTACACTCATAAAAAAGCCCTTGAATATAGTGTTTCAGGATATGTCATGAACCGTCCTGATGGTTCCGTTTATATCGAGGCAGAAGGAGACGGTCCGAACCTGCAAACTTTCCTTGAATGGCTTAGAAAAGGCCCTTCCTGGGCACGCGTAACGGAAGTAATGATCACAGAAGCCCCGTTAGCTGAGTTTGGACTATTTGAGATCAGGTGAGTGTTTGGTATACAGCCCTGAGTATCTCTCTTTTCCCTGGAGGGCCGGGCAGTTTTTCAACAACGAATCCGGCGCTTTTCAGATTCCTTTTTACTTCCCCTTTGCAAGAATAGGTAACCAGGACGCAATTCTTGTTGGAACACAATGCATATCGCTTAAAAACATCTGCAGTCCACAACTCCGGTTGTACTTCAGGGGCAAAGGCATCGAAATAGATCAGATCGAACCGTTTATCAGGAAAATCAATCTCCCGGATGTCGGTTTTAAGCTTTTTAAGTGTAAAATGATCGCTTATCCTGATCTCATCACCCCAGTCAGAACTATGCAACTTTAAAAACATCTGAAGGCTGCCCTGCTCTTTTACCAACGCAGCATAATTCAGTTTATGATATATCGCAGGTGGCAAAGGATGCAACTCAACTGCAGTATAGTTGACCCTGGCTTTTTCTTTTTCAGCTGCCAGACAGGTCAGCAGGGCATTCAGTCCGGTGCCGAAACCTGCCTCCAGCACATTCAACTTCCTTTTAGACTCAATAGCCTTGTATAACCCGGCATTCAGAAAAATATGACGGGATTCCTGCATGGCTCCGAAAACCGAATGATAATGTTCCTTCAGTTCCGGGACATACAGCGTATGCGAGCCATCATTTGTTAGTATAAGTTTCAATAGTTAAATATGTTCATGTGTTCAAATCCTAATATCCAAATCCTAAACAAATTCAAAAATCAAATGTTCCAATCCAGATAGTTGAGACGCAAAATATTGCGTCTCTGCTGTTTCGCCATTTGAATTTCGGTCATTTGATATTGTTTCGCATTTCGGATTTCGTGCTTCGAATTTGTAGTAAAAAACGCTCTATACAAACCCATGTGGTGCTTCCTCAAAGCCCCGCCCTTTGATTGGGGATTCTTTACTTATTATATCTCACGTGAAAATCCAGCACCTCATCTTCAAAAGAAACACTGTTTACCAGGCCGCCGCCGGGATATGAGTATTGATCCAACTGATTTCCGGAGATCGCAAAAATAAAAGAACCAAGTGGCTCATAACTGATCCTATCTGCCACCACGCCTTCCAGGAACAATGAGAGCCTGTTCAGGTAGCGTTCATATATGTATATATCTTTATGGGTAGCCAGCAGGTATTTATCATCGTTAATCTTCACGGCATCTGTAAGACTGGTATTGTATAAAATATTCAACTCTGTCATAATATTATTTTCCGGGTTCAGATCACTTACTAGAATATCAGCGCCTTTGTTCGACAGTACAATAAATGCATCACTGCCATGCAGAAACTCCACCACATCCTGGTTGATCAGGAATTTATTTTTCTCAAATCCTGTGCTTCTGTAATAGATCACAAGAAAACGGGTTTGTCCTGACCTGGAGAGGTTCTCTGAAACCAAATAAATATCATTCATATCAAAGGTCTCAACACTGAAATCCTCCATTCTTTGTGTTTGGAAGAAGAACGATCCTGACGGGTCATATCCCCATATATCGCCGTTAGCTGTACAGACAAATAGTCCCCTGTCTACTTTAAGATCATAAAACTGCGGGTACGGCATCGCCCCCAGGACAATCCATTCGGGCATAAAATTACTAAGTGTGTATGCATTTATATTGGAGGGCTCTTCATCAATCTGAAAGTAAAGTCCGGCCCTGCTGTCGAGAGCGGATAAACAATGAGATTCTCCCAGGGTCAATGAAGAATCTAAGGAGAGATCTGTTTTGAGAACATTGATAAGCGTACTGTAGGCGGTTTGTTTGACCGGCACATAGTAGGACAGAATTTCTTTCGGTATCCCGTTGATACGAATAGGTTGGAAAGCATTCTTTTCATTATGGCCATCCCCTGCCCTGATCATGATATAATAGTCACCGGACTCGATATAAGGATCGTCCAGCGAAAACCGGAGGTCAACATAAAATTCAGGTTTTCCCGGGTAGAAATACCTGTCGGGCAGCAGGCTGGTATGGTTACTGAAAACTACTGAGACCCTGACACTGGTGATGATTTCATTATCCCTGACGGAGGCTGTTATATGTATCGTATCCAAAGCATTGAACAAGCCATTCGCGTGAGGCAAAGTGATCTCAATGACCGGATCAATCTTGTCCACGTTTTTCCTGCAGGATAAAAACCCGGCAAATAACAGTATCAGCAACAGCATGATTGGAAGTCTCCTCATGAGAGCTTTGCTTCGGTATTCGTTATTATATAAAAAGATTTGACATTTTGTTTGTTAAATTACTATTTTTAGCCAATATATCAACAATAATAACTCAATTTTTCAAATTAATAATATCATGCTGGATCAGATTAAAATTGAAGCCATACTGTTTATCGACATAGAAACAGTACCTGCTTATAGCTCCTATGACGAATTGCCGGAACATCACAGAAAGCTTTGGGACCGGAAAGCAGAGTTCCTGAAGAAAAAAGATGAAGATACGACTGATTTTTTATATCAGAGGGCTGGAATTTACGCTGAGTTTGGCAAGATCATCTGCATTTCTTCAGGTTTTTTTAGCGGCACTGAATTCAGGATCAAATCTTTTTTTGGTGATGATGAAGCTATATTGTTAGAGGAATATGCAAGCATGCTGAACGCATTTTACGATGACCCTGAAAAGCTTCTTTGCGCTCACAACGGTAAAGAATTTGATTTCCCCTACCTTTCTCGCAGAATGCTCATCAACAATATAAGCTTACCGGAGGTACTGCAACTGGCTGGAAAGAAGCCCTGGGAAGTCAGGCACCTGGATACCATGGAACTTTGGAAATTCGGGGATTTCAAAAATTATACATCCCTGGAATTGCTGGCCACGATCTTTAACATTCCAACTCCCAAGGACGATATTGACGGGAGCGATGTAGGAAGGGTATACTGGGAAGAACACGATCTCGACCGGATTGCAACCTATTGTCAGAAAGACGTTTTGACCGTTGCTCAGATATTCCTGAAGTTTCAAGGCAAAGAATTGATCAATGAAGAGAAAATCGTGCTCGTTTAAACTTGACATGATTTAGCCTCTTTTTACTAAATTCCCTAAAATCATCTTCTATTAAATATCGTTATAACAAAGTTATATACAATGTGTTATGTCGAATTTGCAGTATGCTCTTATTTAGAATGATTCTTATTTAGGGACTCCATCCTAAGCCTGAGATGGCATCCCTAAATCCTCAACTGTTCATATTATGTTCAATTTTTTCTTATGAATTAAATTTCAATTTAATTACATTTGCTTCATTCAAATTTTTAACCACTAATTTGTAAAAACTTATGGCTGACTTATCCACAACTTATCTTGGCCTGCAATTGACATCACCTGTTATTACAGGTAGCTCAGGCCTGACTGATAAAGTAGAAAAAATCATTGAGCTTGAAAAAAATGGTGCCGGTGCTGTAGTGTTGAAATCCATCTTTGAGGAAGAAATCACGATGGAATACGAACAAATGCTACGGGAAGAGGCTCCCAGCAGATATAAAGATGACTATCTTGATTATTTTGACTACAAGATCAAGGAAGTTAATCTGAATAATTACCTGAACCTTATCATTGATGCAAAGAAAAAAACAGAAATTCCAATCATAGGTAGCATAAACTGCAACTCTTCGCATGAATGGACGTTTTTCGCCAGAAAGATCGAAGAAGCAGGCGCCGATGCTATTGAACTGAACGTTTTTATCCTGCCTTCCGATTTAACCAGGACTGCTGATGGAATTGAAAAAACATTTTTGGAGATCATTCAGAATATTAAGAACACTGTTAATATCCCCATTGCTGTCAAGATGAGTTATTACTTTTCAAACCTTGCTGCATTTCTCCAGGAATTGTCAAGAACTCAAATAGCCGGATTGGTACTCTTTAACAGGTCATACAGCCCTGACATCGACCTGGATAAGATGGAGGTAATTGGTACTAACGTATTAAGCACTCCTAAAGAATTGCCAACTTCACTGCGCTGGATTGGCATTATGGCCAATCGCGTGAAGTGTGATCTGGCAGCTTCAACAGGCATACATGATGGCCAGGCTGTTGTGAAACAGTTACTTGCCGGGGCAAATGCTGTGCAGGTGGTGTCTGCTTTATATGAACATGGTGTGGATTATCTGAAACAAATGCTGGGTGATGTGGAAAACTGGATGGATGAAAAAGGATATGAAAAAATTGATGATTTCAGGGGAATGCTCAGTCAGGAACAATTCGTCAACCCTTCTCTTTATGAACGAGTTCAGTTTATGAAATATTTTTCTGACAGAGATAAATAATAGCAAATCAGTGTCTTGAAAATTCAAAGTGAAACGTGAATCGTGAATCGTGAGAGGTGAGTGGTGAGTTGTGGAGGGCAAATAATAAATAATAAATAATAAATAGTAAGTCCGCTTAGTTCACTTTAAGTACTGATTTGATGCAAATAATAATATCATGATTGTTACAATTGTTCAAGTATATGTCAAAAAGGAATTCATTGAAGATTTCATAGAGATCACCAGGTACAATCACGAAAATTCTGTTAAGGAACCTGGAAACCTCAGGTTTGATGTTTTAAAAAATGCCAGTGATCCCGGGAAATTTGTGCTATATGAAGCCTATGAATCAGAAGAGGCAGCGAAAGCACATAAGCAAACCGGGCATTATGAAAAATGGAGAGAAACTGTTGCTGAATGGATGGCTCAACCCAGAGAGGGAATCAAATACAATATTCTTTTCCCTAACGAAAGATCGCAATGGTAGAGGCTTTTAAGGTCGCCAGGACACCGGAGATTTATTTTGGAGCAGGGCAACTGGAAAACCTGGCTGAATTGGTTCTCAGGTTTGGCCGGCATGTTCTTCTGGTGACCGGTGGACAATCGTTCATTAATTCGGTCTATTTTGAACAATTACTGAAACAATTCCAGAAAGCTGATATTTCTCATGATCTTATCAGGGTGTCTGCTGAGCCATCCCCATTATTGATCGACGGTTTGAGTGGT
>DAOWEV010000076.1 GCA_030638325.1 Bacteroidales bacterium | reverse complement strand
TAGTCTATATTATCGTGCAGATATGCATTGTTGGACTTTATCTCTACACCTTTTTCTTCATCCTCATAAAGTGCGTACTTTGAAACAGAGGATTCTTTGGAGGGGCTTGAATGATCCAGCTCCACATTCCTTCGCATATATGCCGGCTCATCCTCCAATTCGGAGATGGTATTTTGTGATTTCAGATTGAAGCTCAGGTTTTTCAATTTTTCAATCCGGTCTTTTGTACGTTCTTCCAGGACAGCATTCCCGCCTCCATGTCCGTTATCTTTAGTGATGCTCCCGGGTTTCTTAATATAAACTTCAAATGGTTTTTTCTCATTTGTTGTGGTCTCTGCTGCAACAGTGGAGATTGATGGTTTTTCTTCCTTGATTTCCGGCTCAGATTCAAATGTTTGTCGTATATCTAACGTAGCATCCACTGTTTCCTCTTGCTCTTGCCCGGATTCATCATGATCAGTGCTGAAAACAAAAGTTCGTTCTTCCTGGTTTTTATTTTCAACCAATGCAATTCCCTTTTCTTCTTCACTCTTTACAAGGTCTTCTTCCTGTTGTGCCCCTGATTCCTTAATATCTTTGCGGATGAGTGATATGGGTTCCATATCCACTTTTTCTTCATCTTCTTCTACATTGAGGATATCTTCATCCAGGACTCTTTCGTGAGGCTTTTTCCGGATGAGCTCAATGCTTTCCTGGTTGACTTCAGGTACGGTCTCTTCCAGTACAGGAGGAGGATTAATGTCGATATCATCGTCCAGGTTGTAAGTTATCTTGTTTTCCTGCTGCCTGGCCTTTTTCTTTATGTGAGCATCGAATCCGGTGGCAATGAGTGTGATGTTGATCTTATTTTGAAGCGACTCGTCAATACCATTTCCCCATATGATCTCGGACTCCGAACCGGCTTCATTCTGAATATAGTCTGTGATCTCGGTCACTTCATCCATGGAGATCTCTTCAGCCCCTGAAGTGATATACAGAAGAATGTTACTGGCACCTTCTATATCGTTATCATTTAATAATGGTGATGATAAAGCTGCCTTGATGGCTTCAATGGCCCTGTTTTGCCCTTCTGCCTGGGCCGACCCCATAATGGCCTTCCCACTGTTTTTCATGACGGTTTTTACATCCTCGAAGTCCACATTGATGTATCCTGTTACAGTGATGATCTCGGCGATGCCTCTGGCCGCTGTAGTTAACACATTGTCTGCCTGTTGAAATGCTTCCGAAAGCTTCAGGTCGCCATATAGCTCTCTGAGTTTATCATTGCAGATGATGAGCAATGTGTCAACATGCTCTTTTAATTCCTGGATGCCTTCTTCAGCCAGTAACCTTCTTTTCCGGCCTTCAAAAGCGAATGGTATGGTGACAATGCCGACTGTCAGGATGTCCAGTTCTCTGGCAACCGAGGCAATCACAGGTGCAGCTCCCGTGCCGGTACCGCCGCCCATGCCTGCAGTGATAAATAGCATTTTGGTGTTTTTCTGCAGGATCTCCCTGATCTCTTCAATCCGTTGGAGGGCTGATTCTCTTCCAACAGATGGAATGGCGCCCGCTCCCAGCCCACTATCTCCCAACTGAAACCTGGTAGGTATAACAGAAGTTTCCATGGCTTGTGCATCGGTATTGCAGATAAGAAAGTCAACGCCTTCTATTCCTTGTGTAAACATGTGGTTAACAGCGTTGCTGCCACCTCCTCCGACACCAATTACTTTGATGATCGATGACTGGTTCTTGGGCATGTCGAATTTGATCATATCTTCTACAGTTTAATCGTTTAAAATTAAGTCAATACGTATGTTAAATTTTTTATATGGCGATTATTTATTAACAAATTTTATGTTGATTAGTGCCTGTCATTCCGCATCTCCTTCAAACCAGTCCTGGATCCGTGAGAGAAAACCACTTGTCTTTGGCTTTTTTCTCTCTTTTTGCTCTTTCTTCAGGGTGGCGGCTTTTTTCATTTCATCAGATGTTTCTTTCTTCATTTCCTGTGTATAACTGTCGATCCCTTCGATCACCAATCCGATCCCGGTAGCATACATGGGGCTCGCAAGTTCATCCGATACTTCAGGTGCGAGGTGCTCATTTGGGTAACCTATCCGGGTGTCCATTCCGGTCATGAACTCCGTCAGTTGTGCAATGTGTTTTAATAATGCTCCGCCACCTGTTAAAACGATCCCGGCGATGAGCTTTTTTTCGTAGCCTGAGTTCCGGATCTCATAATAAACATGTTCAATGATCTCTTCCATCCTTGCCTGGATGATACTGGCCAGGTTTTTTAGGGTGATCTCTTTGGAGGGACGGCCTCTCAGCCCCGGTATAGCTACCACTTCTTCATCCTTGTTCTCACTTGCCAAAGCGGAACCGAACTTCACTTTCAGCTCTTCTGCGTGCTTTTTTATGATGGTACATCCTTCTTTTACATCTTCCGTGATAACATCACCTCCAAACGGGATCACCGTTGTATGACGAATGATGCCGTCCTGAAATATGGCGAGGTCGGTTGTTCCTCCCCCGATGTCAATCAAAACAACACCGGCTTCTTTCTCCTCTTCACTGAGAACAGCCTCGGCCGATGCAATCGGTTCCAGAAAAAGGTCTACGACTTCCAGCTCAGCCTTTCTGACACATTTGTAAATATTCTTTGCTGCAGCCGTTTGTCCTATGATGATATGAAAATTGGCCTCCAGGGAATTTCCCAGCATACCGATTGGTTGTTTGATACCTTGTTCACCATCTACAATATATTCCTGCGGAATAACATCGATGATTTCTTCCCCGGGGCTCATATTTAGCTTGAACATGCTGTTATGCAGGGTATCGATATCCTGCTGGCTGATCTCCATTTCAATGTCCTGACGGATCATGCTGCCCCTGTGCTGCAAACTCTTGATGTGCTGTCCGGCAATCCCGACATTTACATATTTGATGTCAACACCCGATCTCTGCTCAGCTATCTCAATGGCAGTCCTGATCGATTGCACCGTATTTTCAATGTTGGATACAACACCGCGTTTAACACCTATCGACTCGGTCTTTCCATGACCAAGGATCTCAATTTTATCATACTCATTCATTCTGCCTACGATAGCGGCTATCTTGGTAGTTCCTATGTCGAGCCCGACAATTATTTCAGATTTTTCCATGGTTGACTATTTTGAACAAATTACTTGATTTTCGTATTCAAGGTTGATGGTTTTATATTTATCCCAGCCTTTTCTGGGCACTACATTCATATAGAAGCTTAACAGCTTGTCAAATTTCCCGGATATATTATCTATATTGCCAAGCATAATAACCTGTTCGCCTGCGACCGGTATTAGTTCAAATTCCTTTTTTGGGTTTATATAGACCTGTGAAATCATGGGCTTCAGAAAATCATCTTCATTCAATGATGTGATGAGCTTAAAAACATCCGGTAGCGATGATTGCCTGTCTAAAGAATCAATATGATAGATCCTGGATCCTGAAAAATCGAAAGAATCAGATATATTTCCATTGGCAATGGTCAGCCGGATCGGGTGGGAAATGGAGTGAGGGATAATAAACCCATCATTATCAATAAAATAATTCTCGCTTTTATCGTTTATGACCCGCACAACCGGGAAGCGTTGTTCCGCATGTATTTGCAAACTGCCATTGACCGTGATCAACACATCGCAGGCACGTAAATATGGATGTTTCTGGAGGGATTTTTCAATACCTTCGACATCGATATCAGAGATCCTCAAATGCGGCAGGGAATCATCCACAAGCAGAACCTGCTTCCGGATTTCAGGTATGGTTATCAAAGTGTCAGAAGAAGGATACCTGATAATGACCTGCAGGCCGGTACATTTCGTGCTCTTATGCCTTGTTTCGGCAAAATTCATCAACAGGATAAGTCCTGCCAGCATCACAAACCCAATTACTATGTTGATAAGCTTTCTCATAAACTAAAAGCCATTCATTATTTTCTGGATAGGGCCGGTCAATTGATCAATATCTCCTGCCCCCATTGTCACAAGTACTTCCGGTCTTTTTTCTTTCAATTTGTTCAGCAATTCTGTCTTGCTGATCACGGATTTATTATGCAGTTGCATTTTTTTTAGTATCAATTCAGATGAGATGCCTTCAATTGGTGCTTCCCTGGCCGGGTATATTTCAAGAAGCAATGCTTCATCAAGCAGATCCAGGCTTTCTGCAAAAGCATCTGCAAGATCTCGGGTTCGGGTATACAGATGTGGTTGAAAAACACCGGTGATCTTTTTTCCCGGATTCATTTCGCGAATTGTTTCAATACACGACCTGATCTCTTCAGGATGATGAGCGTAGTCATCAATATATATTTTTCCTGGTTTATTTATAAGGATATCAAACCTTCTTTCTACGCCTTCATAAGATTCGAGCCCTGACCTGATATCTTCTCTTGATGCACCGGATCTCATACAGGCGGCACTAGCTGCCAGGGCATTGGCAATATTATGTCTTCCGGGCATGTTAAAACTAATCCTGTGAAGATTATATTCACATAAAAGGATGCTGAAATACTGTTTTCCATCTGTCCTCACAATCTTGTCAGCAATAATATCTGCTCCTCCGTCCTCGACGGCATAATCAATCTGAATTATATCATCACGTAAATCAATGTGAAGCCCATGCCACAGGATCAGCTTTCCATTGGGTTTGATATTATTGGCGAACATGTTGAAAGATTCCAGAAGCTTAGCCCTTGACGTATAAATATCCAGGTGATCTGTATCCATAGATGAAATGACTGCTATGTCGGGGGTTAACTCCAGAAAAGAGCGATCGAATTCGTCGGCTTCCACTACCATGATCTCATCAGTCCCTCTTGAAATGAAGTTGGAATTATAATTTTTACAAATGCCTCCGACCAGGGCTGTAACATTGTGCCCGGCCTGGTACAGGATATGTCCGATGATTGACGTAATGGTTGTTTTACCATGGGTTCCGGCTACGGCGATAGTAAACTTGTCCCTGGTGATCTCACCCAGCACTTCAGCTCGTTTTACTATGGGAATATTCGCGGCCCTGAAATAAGCCATCAGCTTGTTTGATTTAGGAACGGCAGGAGTATAGACCACCAGGTCATAATCGATCATGAGATTACCGGGCTCATCCGTATACTGAATGGGAATACCCTCGCTGATCAACTCCCTGGTAAGTTTGGTGGCGTTCCGGTCATACCCGCTTACACTTTTCCCCCTGGCATTAAAGTACCTTGCCATGGCGCTCATACCAATGCCGCCTATACCAAGGAAAAATATTCTATGTGCCTTTTCAATATTCATTTATTAGTTAACAGTTATCAGTTAACAGTTGTAAGTAGTTAACAGTTAGGATTTGACGTTTGCTATTTACCATTTAAAATTTATAATTTAAAATTTAACATTACCAATGTCGATTAGTTTCAGGATCTCTTCCGCGATCCTCTCATCAGCATCAATTATGGCAAGTTTTTTAATGTTCCTGCTCAACTTCTCCTGTTTGTCTTTATCCTGCACCAGTTCTGTCAATACGGTTGCGAGCTTTGTATCGGCCTGGCTGTCTTCTATGAGCAGCGCAGCCTGCTTTTCTGCGAGCGCCCTGGCATTCTTCATCTGATGATCCTCTGCAGCCGTGGGGAGCGGTATGAAAATAGAAGGTTTCCCAACGACACATAGCTCAGATATGGCAATGGCCCCGGCACGGGAGATCACAATATCAGCATAAGCGTAGGCCAGATCCATCCGGTCAATAAATTCAATCGCTTTGATCTTGTTACGATCTGAAGTTTCAATTGCTTTTTCAGCAACAGGATAAAAGCCTTTACCTGTTTGCCACAACAGGTTCAGCTTGTTATCATTAAAAATGTGCAGGATATTACTGATGCTTTTATTGATGCTCAGGGCGCCCTGGCTTCCTCCAATAACCAGCACATTTACAGCATCATGGCTGATCCCAAAGTATTCCAGGGCTTCAGCCTTTTTTCCTGTAATATTCACGACTTCCCGTCGTACCGGATTCCCGGTCTTAATGATCTTTTCTGCCGGGAAGAAACGCTCCATATTATCGTAAGCTACGCAGATCCTGGATACATTCTTTGCCAACAAACGATTCGTGATCCCCGGAAATGAATTTTGTTCCTGGATCAGTGTCGGTATATTCTTACTCGCGGCCACCTTCAGTGTGGGCCCACTGGCATAACCTCCAACTCCGATCACCACATCGGGATTGAATCTTGAAATAATCCCTCTGGCACTCATTATGCTGTGTATGAGCTTTATGGGGAATAGTAGATTCTGCGGGGAGAAGCTTCGGCTGAATCCACTGATCCATAATCCTTTAACAGGGTAACCGGCAGCAGGCACTTTTTGCATTTCCATGCGGCCTTTGGCTCCTACAAATAATATATCAGCATTCTCTATCTTACGCTTCAATGCATTAGCAATGGCAATGGCCGGGAAGATATGACCTCCCGTGCCTCCTCCGCTGATGATTATTTTGATCTTATGCTGCAACATATTGTTCTTCCTCTAATGGTCCTTGCTGTAATTCTTTACTCACACTTAAAATGATCCCTATTGATAAGCTGGTAAACCAGATCGATGTCCCGCCCATGCTGATCAGTGGCAATGACTGGCCTGTTACGGGCAAAAGATGAACTGCCACCCCCATATTGATCATGGCCTGGAATACCAGGCTGAAACTCACTCCAAAAGTGAGGAAGGCCCCGAAATTTCTTGGAATTTTTGTAACTATCCTGACAGCCCTGAAAAACAGTATCATGTAGAGCAATACGACAACAGTACCGCCGGCCAAACCATATTCCTCAAGAATAATGGCAAAAATAAAATCCGAGTAAGGGTGGGGGAGGAAATTCCGCTGGGTGCTGTTGCCGGGCATTTTCCCCAATATTCCACCGGATGCTATCGCGATCTTGGCCTGCTCAACCTGGTAATTGTCTGAACTTTCTGCACCGCAAAAGGCTTCAATACGATGTTTCCAGGTCCATAAGCGTCCTTGTTTTTCACCGGGGAGATAATATAGGATCAGGATAAAAATGGCAAGGGAGACAATACTGATCCCAATTAAAGATGCAATATATTTCATATTAACCCGGCCAATGAACATGAGCACCAGGCTGGTCACAAACAGCATGACGGCCGTTGAGAGATCTGAGGGCAGGATCAACCCGCAAACGATCAGAATGGGTAACATGATCGGTAGAAAGGAAGATTTAAAGGTTTTGATGACTTCCTGTTTCTTGGTTAACGATCTGGCGAGGTACATTATGAGTGTCAACTTTGCCAGGTCGGCTGTCTGAAAGGAGAGATTGAACGGCAGGGGAAGCGCACGGGTTGCCTCGTTCAGGTTGATGCCAACAAAATAGGTCAGGATCAGCAAGGGTATGGCAATATATAATGCGATCTGGAAAACACGGGAATAATAGGTGTATTTTATTAGGTGAGCCAGCCACATCAGAAAAAAACCGAATAAAAGGATCAACAAATGCTTTATCATATAGTATTCTACATGCCCCCCGTGATACTTGTAAGCCAACGTGCCTGTTGAACTATAAACAGCCAGTAAAGAGACGATAGACAACAGGATGACCACCATCCAGATTACCCTGTCACCTTTTATCGTTTTCAGTATTTGCAACATCAGTTGATATTATTACAGATTATTAACGGCTTCTTTGAATTGCCGGCCACGGTCCTCATAGTTCTCAAAGAGATCAAAGCTGGCACAGGCCGGTGATAGCAGTACTGTCTCTCCCCGTTTCGCAATCTGGTATGCAAGTTTTACCGCCTCCCGTGCAGATCTTGTTTCCACAATAGTTTCTACATCATCGGCAAAAGCTTTTTTGATCTTCTTGTTATCCTTTCCAAGACATACGATAGCCCTGACTTTTTTCCTCACCATCTCAGCCAGGACGGAATAATCATTTCCTTTGTCAATACCTCCGGCAATCCAAATGACCTTGTTATCGGAGCTTTCCAGGGCATACCAGGTGGAATTGACATTGGTGGCCTTGGAGTCATTGATAAACTTTATTCCGTGGATGCTGGCTATGAACTCCAGCCTGTGTTCAATGTGCTGAAAGTTGGAAAGACACTCCTTAATGGTATCTTTCCTGATGTCCAGCCGCCTGGCCGTGATGCCGGCAGCCATTGAATTATAGGCGTTGTGTTTGCCTTGTAATGCTAATTCTTCTAATGTCATGTTAAACTTGTTTGAGTTTATGGTTATGACCAATTCATTATTTTCTAAATAAGCGCCATCTCCTGTTACCTTCTCCCTGATGGAAAAAGGATACTTTACAGATGGTATTTGCAGTTGCTGCATATAAGAGACTATTGTTTCATCATCATTACAGAAGATGAAACTATCTGCAGAGGTCTGATTTTGAAGTATCCTGAATTTTGATTGTTTATACTTTGAAAAATCGTTTTCATACCTGTCAAGGTGATCCGGTGTTATATTCAGCAAGACAGCTATATCCGCCTTGAAATTTACCATGCCATCCAGTTGAAAGCTACTGAGTTCCAGCACATAGTAGTTATAATCGTATTCAGCTACCTGCCATGCCAGGCTGTTCCCGACATTGCCTGCAAGACCTGCGTTCAGGCCTGCATGTTGCAGGATGTGATGAGTCAACAAAGTGGTTGTCGTTTTTCCGTTGCTACCTGTGATGCAGATCATTTTAGCATTGGTGAACCGGCCTGCAAATTCAATCTCCGAAATAACCGGTACCCTTTTCCTGACAGCTTCCCGGATTATTGGAACCTGATCCGGAATTCCGGGGCTTTTTATGATCTCATCTGCTCTTAGGATGGACTCCTCACTATGCCTTCCTTCTTCAAAATCAATCTCATGATGTAAAAGAACATTTTTATACTGCTGCTTTATAGGCGCAAAGTCAGATACAAATACCCTGTGCCCTTTCTTTTTTGCCAGCACTGCCGCACCGGTTCCGCTTTCTCCGGCCCCAAGAACCACTATGTTGTACCTTTTCATGTATCTGGTCCATTTTTTTATCTCAGCTTTAATGTAATGATGGTGAACACGGCCAACATCATACCTACAATAAGGAACCTCTGAACGATCTTAGGTTCCGGGTAGCCTTTCATCTGGTAATGATGATGCAGGGGCGACATTTTAAATATTCTGAGCCCTTTTCCAAACTTTCTTTTTGTGTATTTGAAATAAGCAACCTGCGTTATGACTGACAAGCTCTCAATTAGAAATATACCGCACAGGATTGGGATCAATAATTCTTTTCTGATGAGGATGGCAAACACAGCTATGATACCTCCTATGGCGAGACTCCCGGTATCCCCCATAAACACTTGTGCCGGGTAGGAGTTATACCATAGAAAACCAAGACACCCCCCCACGAAAGCACTGATGAATATTGTCAACTCTCCTGTGTTTGGTATGTACATGATATTCAGGTAATCGGCAAATATCAGGTTACCTGAGACCCAGGCCAGGATACCGAGAGTGGCCCCAATGATCGCTGAAGTACCTGTTGCAAGCCCATCCATCCCGTCAGTAAGATTAGCTCCATTGGAAACAGCAGTTATGATCAGGATAACGATCGGGATGAAGATCAGAAATGCATATTTCTCATATCCTCTGCCTATCCAGGATATCAATACGGCATAATCGAATTCATTCTGTTTAAAGAACGGGATAGTGGTCTTGGTAGATTTTTTATCTTCCACAGAAAACCTGGATGAAATATCTTCTATGGTCTGGACATTCTCGATATTTGTAAGATCCTCGCCGGCTTTTTCCCTGATCACAATATCATCGCTGAAGAACATGACCAGACCGATAATAAGGCCCAGCATGATCTGCCCTAATATTTTAAATTTGCCGGGCAGTCCTTTTTTATCTTTCTTGAATACTTTGATATAGTCATCTGCAAACCCGATCATCCCCAGCCATACAGTTGTGAAGAGCATCAGGATGATGTACATGTTGTGAAGTTTAGCAAATAATAAGGTTGGGATCAATATGGAAGCCAGGATGATCAGTCCGCCCATGGTGGGGGTCCCCTGTTTTTCAACCTGGCCTTCCAGGCCCAGGTCCCGGATGGTTTCTCCTACCTGTTTCCTGTTGAGGAAATGTATCCACCGTTTTCCAAATAACATGGAAATGATCAGTGACGCAATGACGGCTGCCGCAGCCCGGAAAGAGATATACTGAAAGACACCTGCCCCCGGGAAATCGCAACATCGCTGGAGATAATCAAACAGGTAGTAGAACATATAATTTAGTTTTTTTGCTGGTTCTTAAACAATTCAGAACTTAGTATTTCCTTATCATCAAAAGGATGCCTGACTCCTTTGATCTCCTGGTATTTTTCATGTCCTTTCCCGGCTACCAGGATTATATCACCGTTTTGCGCAATTGCACATGCGGTCTTGATGGCCTCGCGCCTGTTTATTATAGAGATGACCTTTCCTGACAGTTCCGGTCCTATTCCCTGTAGCATGTCATTAATAATTTCCTGCGGGTCTTCGGAACGGGGATTATCGGAAGTGAGGATCACCCGGTCACTTCTAACAGCACATATGCCAGCCATAAGAGGCCTTTTTTTTCGGTCCCGGTCACCCCCTGCGCCAACTACCGTTATCAGTTGTTCATTTCTTGTCCTGATTGAAGATATGGTATCAAGCACGTTTTCAAGAGCATCAGGCGTGTGTGCATAATCAATTATTCCTGTAATATTTTCATCATTACGGATATATTCGAACCGTCCTTCAACAGCCTGAAGATCACTTAAAATCGCGAGAACTTCATCCTGCTTCTGCCCGAGAAGCATCGCTGTTGCATACACGGCAAGGATGTTGTATGCATTGAAGTATCCTATGAGGCGGGAGTAGAATTCCCGGCCGTTAACCTGTAATACCAAGCCCCCGAAATGATTCTCCATCACCTTACATTTAAAATCAGCAAATGTTTTTAAGGAATAGGTATAAACAACAGCCCGGGTGTTTTGCACCATGATCCTGCCATTTTTGTCATCCAGGTTTGTGAGGGCGAATGCGTTTGGACTCAGCTGGTTAAAAAATTTCTGCTTGGCCAGCAGATACTCCCTGAAACCGGCATGATAATCCAGGTGTTCGTGAGTGATATTGGTGAAGATACCCCCGGCAAAATCGAGGCCGGCGATCCGGTCCTGATCGGAAGCATGTGAGCTGACTTCCATAAAACAGAATTCACAACCCTGTTCTACTGCCTCATGCAATATCTTGTTGATGCCTATGGCGTCCGGAGTCGTATGAGTAGCGGGGAGCATTCTGCCTTGGATCTCATTCTGAATGGTGGATATCAAAGCAACCGGATAGCCCAGCCTGGAAAACAGGTTATATAGCAGCGTTGCAATTGTGGTCTTGCCGTTGGTCCCGGTTATGCCAACAAGTTTCAGCTTTGAAGAAGGTGCACTATAAAAATTGGAAGCGATATTTCCGAGGGCCGCACTGCTGTTTTTCACTCTGATATATGTAATTTCTTCACGCAACGATTTCGGATAGGTTTCACATACTACAGCAACAGCACCTTTTTCTTCAACCTGCTGAATGAACTGATGCCCGTCAACCCTGGTGCCTTTCACCGCAACAAACAAACTGCCTTTCCGGGCTTCCCTGGAATCGAAACAAATAGCCCTTACAGGGATATCAGGGGAGCCTTTGATCTCCAGCACTCCGGTATTCTTTAATATGTTTTCCAGGTGTTTCAATCTACCGGTTTTAAATCATTGACAGCCTTAGGTTTATATTGGTTCCGGGCTTAATCCTGTCGCCTGGCATAACCGATTGAAATTTCACTTTGCCTTTTCCTGTGAGGTTTACATTCAGTCCCAGTTGCTCCATGACATAGGTGGCATCTCTTGCACTCATCCCGACCACATTGGGCATATAATTCAAAGGAATATGTTTTTTACTTGTTTTAACCTTATTGTTATCGATACTTGTCCTGACCCACTCATTTTCATTAAAACCCCATGTGATCCGGTATCCCAATTCGGTAAAGACTTTTTCAAGATCACCAGCCCGGCCAATGACTGCCGGTACCGGCTTTATGTCACCTGATGCCAGAAAGTCAGGATCAGTGTGAATATCCAGTTGTGTAGCATATACCTTATCTGCTATTTCCCTGAATACGGGAGCTGCCACGGAGCCACCGTAGATCTTGCCGCGCCGGGGCCTGTTTACAAATACTATGCATGAGTATTTCGGATCATCGGCAGGGAAATAACCAACAAATGACGCATTGTACTCTTTGTTACCATATCCGGATTTCCCTTTTGCGATAAGTGCAGTTCCGGTTTTGCCTGCAACCTTATAAACGGTGTTGTTCAGGATCTTTGCCGTGCCTCGTTCAACAACGCCTTCCAGCAAGGAACGCATGGTATCGACAATGGCCTGGCTGCAAATGGATTCGTTGATGATTTCAGGATATAATTTTTTAACCTTGCTTCCTGCATAACGGATCTCACTCACAAACATGGGTTTGACCATAACCCCATTATTGGCGATCGCATTGTAAAAAGTGAGTATTTGCAGAGGTGTCATGGTTATACCATAACCGATTGACATCCATGGCAGCGTGGTCCCGTACCATATTTTTTTATTGGATGGATGTCTTATAAATGGTTCCCCCTCACCGGGTAACTCAACACCGAGAGACTGGTTAAGTGATATCCGGTACAACAGTTCAATATATTTTTCAGGATGTTCTCCATAGATACTATCTATCATCAATGATATGCCGACATTGGAGGATTGTTCAAAAGCTTCCCTGTATGTGATCCGGCCATCCCTGATCTTATGGACATCCTGCATGGTACTGCCATAATAGGTAGTCCAGCCGTCTCCTGTGTCAACCGTATCCAAAAGCGATATTTGCCCGCTTTCGAGTGCGGTGATCATGGATGCCAGCTTGAAAGTAGAGCCTGGTTCAATGCTTTCCCCGATGGCATAATTGTAAGACTCTTCATATTGCTGCGAAGCCGAATCATATTTCAGGTTGGCAATTGCCCTGATCTCACCGGTACTGACCTCCATAAGCACAACACAGCCCTGTAAGGCTTCATGTTCCCTGAGATGCTCCAGCAAAGCATGCCCGGCAACGTCCTGGATATTGATGTCGATAGAGGTGACAATATCTTTTCCATTTTCAGGCTCCATCTCATTCTCGTCCCACACGGGTTTCCATTCCCCGTTACTGATCCTGCGCCGGAGCTGTTTGCCATTGACACCTTTTAATATTGAATTGTAAGCGCCTTCCAGGCCAACATGAATGTTCTCGGCTTCATTCTCATATCCGATGGTACGCCTCGCCAGTTCCTTATAGGGTAATTTCCTGATAGTTTGCGGAATGATAATGAGGCCTCCCCGGTATTTTCCTTTTCGCAAGATCGGGAAAGTCCTTATTTCTTTGAGGTGCTCGTAAGTAACCTTTCTTTTTAGCAAGAGGTATCTGTTCCCGCTTTTCCGGGCTTTCATTAGAAGTTGCTTGTATTGATATACCGACCTGTCTTTAAAGAGCCTGGATAAACTGTAGGAGAGCGAATCCACCTTTTCGTTGAAAAACTTATCTGAAATATGCTCGGAGTCCACATCCATCCTGACCTCGAAGCTGGGTATCGACGATGCCAGGAGGCTTCCGTCATTGGCAAGGATATTCCCACGGATGGCCTCAATATTGAAATATCTGAGTTCCTGCTCCTTTGCCTTCTCCATCAGCGCTTCTCCTTCGGCAAATTGGATATAAACAGCTTTGACTACGATTGCAATACTAAATAGCAGGACACCAAAATATACCAGGTAAACTTTCCATAATATGTCTTTCCTGGTGTTTCGCATCAGTCCTTTTTTGTTTTTTCTTTTATTATTATCTTTACCGGAGGCGTTGTGGATTCAATAACCCCGGTGTTTTTCAGCTCCTTAGCCACCTCCGATTGCTTACTTTTAAACATCAGATCTGATTTGGAAGTGACATATTCATACCTGAGTTCTTTCAACTCCTGCCGGGTCCTCATCGATTCTCTCTGTATCCTTTCACCATAGAAAACATTGGATATGTAAATGACTGCCAGCAAGGTCAGGAAGAGCAGGAATGGGAGGAGCCTGATCACCCGGTCCCGTGTCAGGAAAGAGCCATCCAGTAGTACCTGGACCGATTTTTCCATGCCTTTTTCCTGATGTTTCACATCCTGTTCCTGGTCTTTCATCCGGTTTATCCTTGTTTTCTTGTCTTTTTCCATCTTTCAAATCTTTTCTGCAATTCTGAGCTTTGCACTCCTGGCACGTGGGTTATTGCTGATTTCAACCGCATCAGGGATTATGGGCTTTCTACTGATTTGTTTGAATTTAAGCAATGGATTTCCGAAGAAATCCTTTTCCAACTTACCTTCGAAGTTGCCTGCCCGGATAAAATTCTTAACCAGCCGGTCCTCCAGTGAATGATAGGATATAACCACCAGGCGGCCTCCCGGAATGAGCATCTCAGCAGCTTGTGACAACATCTCCTTGAGTGCATCCAGTTCTTCATTTACTTCAATGCGGATGGCTTGAAACACCCGGGCCAGGTATTTATTCTCCTTGCCTCTCGGCAGGTATTTAATAATGGCTGATTTTAAATCATCTGTTGTCCTGACCGGATGTATCGATCTGTGTTCAACAATGGAACGGGCCAGGCCGTGTGCTTGCTTTATTTCTCCATATTCCCTGAATATCCGGGTAAGATCTTCTACTGACGAGGTGTTGATCACTTCCGATCCGGTTAGCTCTTTACGACTGTCCATCCGTAAATCCAGGTTCCCGTGAAAACGGATGGAAAAACCACGATGAGGCTGGTCTATTTGATAGGAAGAGATGCCAAGATCAGCAAGTAATCCGTTTATCTCTTTGATCCCATGGAAATTAAGGAAATTCTTCAGGTAGCGGAAGTTTTGATTGATCAGCAGGAAACGCTCGTCGTCAGGACTGTTTGACAGGGCATCCTGATCCTGGTCGAAAGCAATCAGCCTGCCGGTGGTGAGATGCTTCAGGATCTCACGGGCGTGCCCGCCACCACCAAATGTGACATCTGCATAGATGCCTTCCGGTTGAATGTTTAGCCCCTGTATGCTCTCCTTTAATAAAACGGGCTTGTGGTACATCAGTTGTTTTATTCGTTTTCCATATCACCCATGACCTCTTCTGCGAGGTCGGCAAATTCGTCAGGATCGTAGTCAATAGCCTTTTCATATTCAGCCTTATCCCAGATCTCGACCTTATTCACAACTGATGCCAGTACAATCTCTTTGGTGATACCGCCATAATTTATCAGGTCTTTTGGTATCAGCAGCCTGCCGGTACTATCCAGCTCAACGGTCTTGACGCCAGCCATGAATTTCCTGATAAAATCCACATTTTTTTTCCTGAACCGGTTGAGCTTATTGACCCTTTCGCTCTCCGATGTCCATTCTGCCATCGGGTACAATTCCAGGCATTTCCGGAAGATGCTGCGCTTGATGACAAAGCCCTGGTCAAGGTCTTCCGACAACTGGTTTTTATAAGCTGCCGGGAACATCAGGCGCCCTTTCACATCCACTTTACACTCGTATGTTCCGATGATATTCAGCAAAAAATTGAATTTTATGGTGTAAATATAATGTCATTCGTACCACTTTCTACCACTTTTTACCACTTTTTAATCAACAAGGTTACAATATTTATTAACATTTTGTTAGTAATTACAATGATGTTTCAGATAATCAATGGGTTATGGGATATGAGCTTTTTTGATGACCTTAGCCAGCAATACTAAGCTGCGTTATTCATGCAGAGTTGAAAGTTGAAAGTTGAAAGTTGAAAGTTTATAAAGTTATAAAGTATATTGATACTGTGAAATATTCACTAATTTTGTATTAAATGTTGAATGTTAATGGATGCAGAGAAACTAAAGAAGTCACGGCAACAACTGCCTGAAGTGGATGAGCATTTTTTGGATATTGAAAAGATATTCAGGGGCAAGAATGAGAGAATGGCGGACATGATCCCGGGTTTTATCTTCAGGTATTTGAAAAGGATCACTCATCAGGACTGGCTAAATGCCTTTATTTATAGTAACCGGGATAAGTGGGGGCTTGATTTTGTAAAGGCTATCCTGGATGCCTTTGATGTTCATCCTGTCATAATAAATGAAGAGAATATTCCCCGGGAAGGAAAATGCCTGATCGCTTCTAATCATCCGTTGGGAGGAATAGATGGCGTGGCCCTGATGCATGTCGCCGGCACGAAAAGAGAAGACATTGTCTTTCCTGTCAATGACTTGCTCATGAATGTTCCGGGCTTGCAGGAATTGTTCATCCCGGTCAACAAGCATGGAAGCAATGCCGAAAATGTCAGGATCATAAATGATACTTTTGCTTCTGATATTGAAATATTGTACTTCCCGGCCGGGCTTGTTTCACGAAAACAATCAGGCATTATATGTGATCTGGAGTGGAAAAAAACCTTTCTTACCAGGTGCAAAAGATATAAAAGGAATATAGTCCCGGTATTTATTAGCGGCAGAAATTCCAATTTCTTTTATCGCCTCGCTAACCTCAGAAAACGTTTTAAGATCAAAGCCAATATTGAAATGTTATACCTCGTTGATGAGATGATGAAACTGAAGGATAAAAATTTCAAAATAATCTTTGGAAAAGAGATACCCTGGACTACCTTTGATAAGAGATTCTCCGATAAAATATGGGCTGAAAAGCTGAAAGAGCATGTTTATTCCATGGAGTCAGATCCAGGCAGGGAATTTGAATATGGTAAATAGGACTTAACTATAGCGTTGTTATAAATTGAATGCTAAAATGATTAAATGATTGAATGCTAAAATGATTGAATGATTGAATGTAGGAACAATAAATAGCTTTTACCTATTTAAGCATTTAAGCATTTACGCATTTAATCATTTGTCCATTTAAGCATTTCCATTAAAATAACAGTAAAACCTAAATAATAAATCGCAAGATGGAAACGATCATTTCTCCGGTTGATAAGAAGCTTTTACAGGCTGAACTGACTAAAGACATTTTTATCAGGGATACCAATAATGGCGGTAATCAGATTTATTTGTTCACCCACGAATCGGCTCCCAATTTAATGCGGGAAACAGGCAGGCTTCGTGAAATAACCTTCCGTGATGCAGGCGGAGGAACCGGAAAGGCCTGTGATGTGGATAAATTTGATACCGGAAAGAAACCATTCAAGCAGTTGATTGTCTGGAACCCGGAAGATCAGGATGTCATGGGTGGTTATCGTTTCATTCACGGGAAAGATATAGGGATTGATAAAGATGGGAATGTATTATCTCCCACCGCCCGGCTGTTTCATTTTTCAGAGAAGTTTATTAAAGATTTTCTTCCTGTCTCCGCTGAATTGGGACGTTCCTTTGTACAACCCAACTATCAACCCCAGTATAACCTGAGAAAGGGGATGTATAGCCTGGATAATCTCTGGGACGGACTCGGTGCTATTGTGATGGATAATCCTGATATAGAATATCTTTTTGGAAAGGTAACCATGTACCGTGATTACGACGGCCTGGCCAGGGACCTGGTATTGTTCTTTATGAAGAAGTATTTTCCGGACAAAGACAATCTTCTTACACCCCTGGAACCCTTGGGTATCACTACATCCAAAAAAGTGCTGGAAAGTATTTTTACGGGTTATAACTATGAGGAGGATTACAGGATACTGGTACAGAAGGTGAGAAGCCTGAATGAAAATATTCCACCTCTTGTGAATGCTTATATGAATCTCTCTGCAACGATGAGAACCTTTGGGACATCATTGAACAAATTTTTTGGCGATGTTGAAGAAACCGGTATCCTGGTGACGGTCAGGGATATTCATGATTTCAAGAAAGACCGTCATTTGCATACTTATAAGAAATAGCAACAGGTTGCAAGTTGCAGGTTGCGAAATGAAACCCGTGACTCGTAACTCGTAACGCGTAACTCGTAACGCGTAACCCGTGATCATAAAAAGTGCAGATTTTATAAAGAGCAGCCCGCAGGTGAAAGATTGTCCTCCGGGCGATAAACCGGAATATGCTTTTCTCGGAAGGTCAAACGTTGGGAAATCTTCCCTGATCAATATGATCACTGGAAGAAAAGCACTGGCCAAGACCTCCTCGACCCCGGGAAAGACCCGGTTGATCAATCATTTTATCATTAACAATGAATGGTATCTGGCCGATCTGCCCGGCTTTGGTTATGCCAAAGTATCCAAAACCTCCCGCCGGCAATGGGAAAAAATGATACGGAATTATCTCTTGCAGCGCCGGAATCTTTTATGCAGCTTTATCCTTATTGATTCAAGGATTCCTGCACAGCAAAAGGACCTGGAGTTGCTTGCATGGTTTGGAATGCATAATTTGCCATTTGTATTGATCTATACAAAAACCGATAAGTTAGGTGTGAATGCACTGCAAAAACAAGTTGATGCCATAAACCGGGAAATCATGGAAGAATGGGAAAGCCTGCCGCAGTTATTCATTACTTCTGCTCAAACAGGGAAAGGAAAAGATGAGATACTTTCATTTATTGAGGAAACCAATACCCTTTTCAGTTAATATCTGTATTTTATCTTAAACAAAAGTTATAAAAAGGAAAATCACAAATTTCAATAACCAAATTACAAGTAAATCACAATGCTCAAAAAACTCGATGATCCAAACTATTTCGGGGATTTGAAATTTGAAAATTGGAATTTGTTTGTTATTTGAAATTTGTTATTTGGTGCTTCAATTCAACAATTGCTTGACTTTATGGGCAAACACTTAGCAGCTATTTGAATTCCACCAGGAGATCATTTTTCAGTACACTTTTCCCCTGTTTTACATGTAATTTTTTGATCACACCGTTCATGGGCGCCAGGATTTTATTATTCATTTTCATAGCTTCCAGCACCAGCAGGGGATTGTCTTCCTTGACTCTTGAACCCTCCTTAATAAAGATCTTTTTGATGACTCCGGGTATAAAAGCCACTATCTTTTTCGGGTCATGCTCAACATAAGGTTTTCGTTCCACATATTTCCTGGTCAATAGCGTTGTATAATTGACATTTTCTATGTTGAGTGTTTTAAACGAAGTGTTACTGTTATTCTTTTTATCATTTTCCATAACTTTCAACTCCTCATTAATTAAACTATTAGCCTGTAAAATTTTGTTTTTCTAAAAAGTTTTTATTTCAAAATCTCTGAACGGAAATTTAATAAATAATAAAATCTTAAATCTTTAATTTACAATCTTAAATCGTTAATCTACAATCGTTAATCGTTAATCAATTTATTTGCAGCCTTGTGCTGCGTTAGGAATTAATGAGCTTAAAATGGTGGGATCCCATGTTTTTTATCTGGCAACCGCTCGTTTTTCTGAGAAGAAACCTCCAGTGCGTGAATCAGCATTTTCCTGGTTTCCTTAGGATCAATGACGGCATCAATATACCCGTAAGCTGCGGCCACATAAGGGTTTGCAAATTTCTGCTTGTATTCCTTGATCTTTAATTTTCGTACAGCTTCAGGATTTTCAGCATTTTTGATCTCATTTCTGAAGATGATATTTGCAGCTCCCTCGGGGCCCATGACGGCTATCTCTGCCGTTGGCCAGGCAAATACAAAATCAGCTTTCAGGTGGTGAGAGCACATGGCAATATATCCCCCGCCGTATGCTTTCCGCAGGATCAGGGTGATCTTGGGAACGGTGGCCTCAGAGTATGCATATAGCAGTTTAGCGCCATGCCGGATCACACCGTTGTGCTCCTGGTCGATACCTGGCAGGTATCCGGGCAGGTCCACAAGTGTTACCATGGGGATGTTAAAAGCATCGCAATACCTGATGAACCGCGCAGCTTTATCAGATGAGTCCACGTCCAGTACACCTGCCAGGACAAGTGGCTGGTTAGCAACAAAACCGATCGTTTGACCGCTGATCCTGCCAAAACCGAT
>DAOWEV010000013.1 GCA_030638325.1 Bacteroidales bacterium | reverse complement strand
GAGGCATGGAAGGACTGAGGGACTGAGGGACTGAGGGACGGTAGGATGGTAGGCGGTTGACGGTAGGCGGTTGACGGTAGGCGGTTGACGGTAGGCGGTTGACGGTAGGCGGTTGACGGTAGGCGGTTGACGGTTGACGGTAGGCGGTTGACGGTAGGCGGTTGACGGTAGGCGGTAGGCGGTTGACGGTAGGCAGTTGACGGTTGACGGTAAGCGGTTGACTTAAACGAATAAACAAATAAAGTAGGACTGTAGAACGGTAGGACTTTTGGAATTGGACCCCATTTGAGTTTTTTTAAGAGTAACAATTTTATAAATTTGCAATTCGTTAGAAAATTTACTTTAATTCAATCATATGTACATTGCACGTTATTTTATTTCAGGCATCCTGACATTCTTATTGGTATTTTCTGCCATGGCCCAGGACGACAAACCATTGAAAAACGGTTACTTTAAAGAAAAAAAAGGCAAAATAACATACATGGGATATTATGTTGATGGCCTGAAGGACGGGAGCTGGGTGAGCTACCATCCATCGGGTGTGCTGAGCACTGTTGCCAATTATAAAAATGGGAAAAAGGAAGGGGTCAGCCTGGCGATAAGTTCCAAAGGTTATATCTCTCACGATGTGTTTTACCGGGATGGTAAACGGGAAGGAATATCAAAGGGCTATGAAAGAGGAAGGTATATAAAATGGATAAAAAACTATAAAAACGACCTCCTCGACGGTAAAGTGGTACTCTACTATGAGCAGAAAAAAATCCAGGAAAGAGCTTGGTATAAAGCCGGCAAGCGGGATAGCACCACGGTCTGGTTTGATCAGAATGGCCAGATCATAGCAGAATACAATTACAATAACGGGAATTTTGACGGACTGAGCAAGTCATTTTATCCGGATGGAACCTTGAAAAAGGAGGTGAACTACAAGGATAATGTATTTGACGGATATTACAGGGAATATTTTGAGAATAAGCAGTTGAAACTTGAAGGACGATACGTGGAAGGTGAAAAAGTAAACGTGTGGCTGCATTATGATCAGGAAGGGGAGGTGATCGAGAAGGAAAAATTTAAAAAGGTCAGGGTTCAGGATAATTGATCAGCGATCTTCTCAAAAACCTGTACCCAGTCAATATCTCCGTATCCAGTCCCAAACCTCAGTATTATGAGGTTTTTCTCCCGGTTCACATAGAGGTACTGTCCCAGTATCCCTTTGGCAAATATTGAACCATTTTCCAGTACACGCCAAAAATAGGTGTAAGGATATCCCTGTGAATCCCTGGAGCTGTTCATGATGGAGGTAGATCTTATAACCCAGTCCTCAGGGATGACCTGGCGGTCACCTATCTTACCCTTGTTCAGGTACAATCGTCCGAAGCGTGCGAAATCACGGGCCTTTCCATTCAGACAACAAAAGGCTTTAACGGTTTTGTGTTTTTCACTGTCAAGGTTCCAGGAAGCATCATATTCCATACCGGCCGGTTCCCAGATCTTTTTCTGCAGGTATTCAGGGAGTGACATACCGGTGGCCTTCTCCAATATAAGAGCCATGATCTGTGGATTGCAGCTAACATAATCATAATGCAGGCCGGGTGGTTCCTTGATCTTGAGACCATAGGTGTATTTCTTCAGGTTATCTCCATAATAGAACCTGGCCATAGTGCCGAACGGACTGTTATAACTCTCACTGAATGCTATCCCCGAACGCATGTTCAGCAAATGTTCCAGGGTGATCTTTTCATACCCTTTATGCCTGAACCCGTCCAGGTAATCTGTGACAACCTGGTTGACATCGTTTATGTTACCTTCGGAAATAGCGATGCCTGTCAATGCTGATATAAAAACTTTTGCTACGGAAAAGGATGAAAATACACTGGAATCATAATACCCATCAAAATACTTTTCGTATTTGACAGTGTCATGCTGAATGACCATAAAGGCCACTGTCTTTTTATCTTCAAGAAAACTTTCAAAATTATTATATGCTTTGTCAGGGTTAAAATTTTCGTGCAATTTGATGGATATATCAGAAAATCCCTCTTTGAACACGGGGATGTACTCACCGGCTTCCACAGCCTGGGAAGGGAATTTCAAGTAATCATCTATATCGGCATAGTTCCAGAAAATGTAACGGTAGATATGTACAGGCGTTAACATAATGATTAAAACGAGTATTAAAAGAAGAATTATGTATTTACGCACTGATATCCAGATTAGTCATTTCTTTTGTCACCGTGTATGAATAGTCCGGGTACTCGTAAATGGGCATTCTTTCTTCGGTCTCACCGATGGAATATCCCCAGACATTTTCATATTCCGTAACATCTTCTCCCATTTGTTCCAACTGCTTGAGATAATCACTGACCGACTTGGATTCAATGATGATCACCTTTCCCATTTTGTTGATGATCGGGCTGTGCCGGCGGGTGTGGTCATGATCGAATTCCAGGATCCGCCTGCCGTCATGCGTTATGCCTATAGTTCTGAATGTTAAACTTTTACCGACTCCGGGTAAGTTCAATACATTGCGGTCTGTTGACAAGAAAGGGATATTGCATTCATTTCTCAGTTTCCTGATATTTTCAACCATCTTTTCTGCTTCCAGCGGGAAGGTCTTGATCGTTTCATACTTATCATGAGGGATTCTGCCGATTACTTTCTCCTCTATCTCTTCCTGTACCGCTCTTGCATTGTTTGCGAAAGTGTATGAGTTTTCCTTATAACCTTTGACTGTGAAAGTATAATATGTTAAAACACCAATATCATTCAATACTTTTCTGAGCTTTGCGGTATGTCCTCTTCTGGATGCTGCTGCTGTAAATACCAACTGGTTGGTAACCGTCCAGCCGGCAGAGATCAGTTTTCTGACACCTTCCGCGGCTTCAGGGGTAACTTCCATGGCTGTTTCGAAGTGAGTTTGAATGAGGAATTGCTTGAATCCCACTTCCGATGCCTTTTCCTTAAATTCTGCCAGGATGCTTATCAGGCTGTCTGTAATACGTTGCGGCAGGTAAATAGGAAGCCGTGTCCCCAACCTGACCCTTAGCATCTCAGCATATTTTCTACCATCTTTCTTCAACTGGTTTTCTGTGCGTTTGTCAACAGCCATTTGATAGACCTGGTCGAGTATGCGTTTTAATGATTTATCGGAACTCATCAGGGCATCTCCTCCGGTGATCAGAATATCCCGTAATTGTGAATCTTTTTCAAAATAGCGCATCAGCTTCGGGAGTCTGTCCCACCAATTCCCAACCGGTTTCAGCTCTTCAAGATCGAAATTCAGGTGTCCGCTTTGGAAATCATACATTCTCTGGCAGGATACGCATAATCCGCCACAAGCCCGCCCGACAGTATCCGGAATAAGAATGGCCACTTCCGGATATCTCCTGTGAATATTATAATGATGAGGTAGGATCCACCCTGCCGCATTTGGCTTACCGGGTTCCACGATGTCTTCTTTCTCCCAGGCAACGATGCTCCCAAATTCTTCAACGAGGGGTTTGCTCACAAAAACATAATCCCTGATGGCCTGATCAGTATGATGCGACTCTTTCGGGGTATCGACATTTAACAATGAAAGGTAATAGGGGTTTACAAAGAATGGGATGCCCGAAGACTGGGCTTTGAACAATATGTCCATAGTCTCATCACTTAATGAGTTTCCAAGCAGCTTATTCAGCCTCTCAGGTGATCTGACAGCAAATTGCAAATGGAACGTCTTTTCATTCCACCATTCAAGCATCTTTTTTTTCTTCTCCCCGAAGGTCATTCCTTTTTCAAACCTGTATTTCGGGCGCTGTATATCCCCATCGTCAATTTTTTTGATAAGTATCCTGATGATCCGGTCACGGTTTCTTTTTCTGCGTTTGATGATCTCCGGATCCAGTCCCGAAGGGTGCCTGTCCATCCATTTCTCAATTTGTTGCCTGGAAGGCGTTTCTCTTTCAGATTTTCCTGTAAATTGTCTGAACAAATGGATCATATCTCTGAAAAAAGCAGGTGTCGCCCCTCCTTTGCACTCATTTACGCCCATCCACAACAATTTGATTGGATTGCTCACGATGTGGTTGCCTCTCAAATTCAGATCTTCATACTCCTGACCTTCATGGTTGATATAATCCAGTATGCGGATGGCAGCAAAATCTCTCCAGTTAAGCTTGTTATAGCTATCCCGCCCGGTAATATCGTAATGATAATAATCTATAGAATCCTGGCGAGTCCGGAGATAATCAATCACCGAGGAACGT
>DAOWEV010000106.1 GCA_030638325.1 Bacteroidales bacterium | reverse complement strand
TGCAACTGCTTCGAATGTCTGCTCTCAGACTTTTGAAGAGTTCAAAAAGCAACAACAACAGGATATGGATAAGTTTAAAGAGCAACGGGAGGCAGAAATGGCAAAGCTTCAGAAACAGTTTGATGAATACGTTAAACAGCAAGATGAGGCTTTTACAAAATATCTTGAGCAGGAATGGGAAGCATTTGACCTGTTTAAAGCCAGGAAACCCCCTGAAGAACCAAAACCCGATATCATACCTGAAGTAAAGCCTGAAGAAAGAATTGTTGCTTTTGACAGGATCAAAAGCATTCCACAGGAGGTGATCCCTTATCAGAAACCCGACCTGACGATTAAGCCGGTCATCCAAAAATCTATTCCGGAATTTTTTAAAGGGGAAAAGACAGGCATTGAATTTTTTGGGGTTCCCCTGAGCCTGAGCTACGATAAACAGCTAAATATCCCAATATCCTCTGAACTTAGCGAATCAACCATCAGCCAATGGTGGAAAAAGGCGGGCGAAACCAATTATACTGCCCTGGTCAATCAGCTATTGAGTTATAAAAACCAGATGGCCCTGAATGATTGGGGGTATTATTTACTGGTGGCCCAGGCCAGCTCAAAAGTTGTCTTAAATTCAAATATTGAAGCCCACCTGCTGGCGTGGTTTTTACTGAACCATTCAGGTTACAAGGTGAAAATCGCTTATGCAAAAAACAATGTTTCATTGCTGCTGCCAAGCAATCAAATTATTTATGGTAAGAGATTTCTCACATTGAATAATGTGAACTATTATGTGATAGAGGATTTGAAATCAAATACGATCCGTACATACGCAAAAGACTTTTATAACGCAACCAGGTTCATAGACTTCAATATTTACCGCTCCTTGAATTTAGGCGACCAAACTGCCACGAAAACGATAGATTTCAATTATAAAAGTAAGAACTACTCTATCGATCTTGTTTATAATTCAGGTACTGTTGAATTCCTGAAGGGATATCCGCAGGTAAATATCAATGTGTATTTTGATGCTGCTGTTTCCAGGCAGGCAAAAGAGTCTTTGATCAATGGCCTGTATCCATATATTGCCGACATGAGTGAACAGGAAGCTGCAAACTTTCTCCTGAATTTTGTACAGACTTCATTTAAGTATAAAAAAGACCAGGATCAATTTGGCAGGGAAAAATTCTTATTCGTTGAAGAAGTCATCTACTACCCCTATTCCGACTGTGAAGACAGGTCCGTTTTATTTGCATACCTCGTCAGGGAGCTATTACATTTGAAGATCATTGGCATAGGCTATACCGGACATGTTGCAACAGCCATTCATTTTAGTGATGAGGCCGTACAGGGAAACTATTTCCTGTTCAGGGATCAGAAATACATCATCGCCGACCCTACTTATCTGCACGCACCGGTTGGGCTTACCATGCCTTTGTACAAAGCCTCTGAAGCTGAGGTCATTGAATTATCATCTATTAATTATGCAGAAGTCACCGATGTCAATCTCTGGGAAATTGCAAGGCAGTACGGTATTTATCGCGGCAGTAATTTGAATGACCTTGTCTTTGATGAATCCGGGAACGGATACATCACAGGGTACTTTACCGGGCAAATTGCATTTGAGGACAATATGCTGAGATCAGGATCAGGCCAGCGCCAGCTTGTTGTCACCTGTCTTGATAAGTATGGGAAAATAAGATGGGCAAAAACTGCACGGGGCGATGCCGCTTCTGCCGGATATGCCATCACCAGGGATAATGAAGGAAATATTTTGATCGCAGGTTCTTTTGAAGGTTCTGTTCATTTTAGAGATTATACACTCAAAACCACGCTTGGGAAAACAGATGTGTTCATTGCCAAATACGACCCGCAGGGCGAAATTGTCTGGGCCGGTAAAGCAGGCCTGGATACTATTGACCAGCGGTCTTTCCTGAAATATGTTGCCAGCTATGACAGGTATGGAGATCATCTCAGTACAGACCTCTATTTTGAAAAAGTTGAGATAAGCGATAATGGAATATTTACCGATGAGCAGGGAATTAATTACATTGCGGGTACCATGAATGCCACTACCGGGTTTCATGTTGAAGAGCTGGCCTACGAAGAAGTACAGGCATTCGATTGTGCACATGCCCTGGCAACAGAAACAGAAATATTAATTGATCAGAATGTTGAAAAGACCATCGCAGGTTTGTGTGCTATGATCAATATTATCAGGAATAACGGCATGGTAGTCCAGGGTAATGCAACCCAGGATGCCATCGACCAGTACAATCCGGATTTTCGCAGAGAAGCGCCGGAAATTTATAAGAAATTAGGTAATATCGATTTTATTGAAAACTCAGATGGGATCATTGAAATAATAACGGAGAATGGAAAAACGGTCGTTATTGATAAACTGAAGATTGAAAATAATGCGGTATTCAAGCTTTATACAACAGAAACAGGAGATGAACGGATGGATGTGCTGTCAGGCATAAAGGTCGGTAAGTTTTTTGTCTGGTTCGATTTGAATTCAGTTGAAATGTACAAGGAATCCGGTGACATCCTGTTCGATTATGCTTCAGACCATTCGCAGATCATTATGAACCTGAAGGATGATATTATTAGATGAGAGTTGAGAGTTGAGAGAAAGTTGAAAGTTAGATGTTAGAAGTTGAAAGTAAAAAACACTAGACTATTATGAAATACAGAAGATTGTTTTTATTATTGATCATTGTTTTTTTCATTGGTGCAGGTTTCTTTTATGCCTGTAAGAAAGTTGATCTTATTAGATTGGCTATGGTAAAAACAGAACAGCCAGCTAACATTACAAATAATTCAGTCAAAGCCAGAGGGGATGTCATTGACCTGGGGGAGTACGCCGTTGTATCTCACGGTTTTTGCTGGGCTGAGGGAAAGTTACCCATTGTAAATGTTGATGAATCCGCCAACTTCGGTGAAGCGAATTATACCGGGCCATACTCGACAACCATAGGTGGCCTGAGGGAAAATGCAAATTATCAGTTACGTACATTTATGGGGACAGGGGGAGAGTTCATATACGGAGATGTAGTTGAATTCAATACCCAGGGCCAGGCCCATAGCGAGTGGATCTTCTACGACGATGGAAGTAACCATACCGGAATTGGGTATCCCGATGGCAGGGATTTTGATGTGGCCATAAGATTCTCACCCAGTGATCTGTCTGACCTGGATGGATTTAAGGTTACGAAAATCAGGTTTTTCCCAAGGGGTGAAGCGCCTACGAGGTATCATATTACACTCTGGACAGGCCCGGAACCTCCTGAACTCATTTATGTTCAGGAAGTCACTAACATCACTGCTGATCAATGGAATGAAGCAATTCCTGAAGTATTTCATACAATTGATGCCGGTAAATACCTCTGGATCGGATATTGGATCACTAACCAACCTGCTGAACAATATCCTGCAGGTGTCGACGATGGCCCTGCCGTAGCCGGTTTCGGAGATATGATGTCATCTGATGATGGAGACACATGGGAATCGATGTATGAGTCCAATCATGAACTTAACTATAACTGGAACCTGCGGGCTTACGTTACCAACGAAAAGGGCGAAGAAATACAAATTACAAGAAGCATAAATGTTAGAAAGATCAGCGTGCAACGGGGTCAAAATCCCGGTCATCTGACATCTTCGGAAAAATCTAAACAAACAAGCAAATAATATATTGAACATGAATAATCTCATTGTTAAAACAGGCATCATTTTCTTAGTCTTTCTTTTAACCGGGATTCATGAAATCCGGGCACAATCCGGGGCTGAGATCCGGAATGTGGACTTCTACCTCGAAAATAACAAGCT
>DAOWEV010000042.1 GCA_030638325.1 Bacteroidales bacterium | reverse complement strand
TCAATAACAATACTGCAACTGCATAAAAAACAAGGTCGCGGATAACTGCCTGCCAGGCAATCAGGGCTTTCTTTACAACTGCTACCGCTCCTGTAATTGCCAAAATATTGAATATTGCAGAGCCTATAATGTTGCCTATTCCAATAGCTTCATGGTCTCCGGGACGAAAAACTGCAAAAAGGGCAATAAATAACTCCGGTGCGCTGGAGCCAGCTGCCATTAAAGTTGCTCCGGCTGCATCCGATGACATCTTTAATTCCGCTCCAATTTTATCCAGCGAGTCAACAAAATAACTGTCAATAACTTTTGCTAAAAGATAAAACGACAAAAGCAAAACAATAATCAACAATATAAGCATAATAACAAATTAAACTTTCTTTCTTCTTATGTCAATATCAAATCCGGCAACAATTTCAAATCCCTCTTTGCAAAACTCATCGTATTTCATTAATAAATATCATTAATCCGTGATGTTCTTTTGTTGTCATTACGAAATAAAGTGCTGATAACAATGTAAAAACATAAGCCTGAATAAGAGCAACAAGATAAACAAATTTCTTTTCCCGCTTTTTTTATTTTTGCGAATTATTCAGGTTAGAGAAATATTGGAAAGGGCTGGTTGATAATTGTTGGTTACTGCTAACTACTTTAATTTCACGCAAAGGACCCAAATACTTGCGCAAAGTTCTTTAAGAGACTGTTTAAAATTCAGAGCCCACAACTTTTTTGTGTTCAAATAAATTCCTCGAATATCGCTCAGTTTTTACGTGTTTTGTACCTTTTTATTGTTTTATTTGTGAAATAATTAACATTATGTATTTTTGTAGCTGTCAAATAAAAGAGAATCGTTTTAACTCATAAACATTTCATTATGTTTAACAAATTAATTGCTTCATTATTACCTTTCATGCCAAAGGGTTTTGTCTGGATCTTTTCAAAAAGATACATTGCCGGTAAAACCATTGAAGATGCTGTCAGGGTGTCGAAAGATCTGAATCAAAAGGGCATCAGCGTTACCATTGACCTGCTTGGCGAGTTTATCACCAGCCTTGATCAAGCATCTAAGAATAAGGATGAATACTTTGACATAATAGAAACCTTTGAGAAAGAAAAGATCGATGGTAATTACTCCCTCAAGCCAACTATGTTTGGCCTTCTCCTGGATGAAGATGTTTGCTATCAGAACATCCGGGAAATAGTTCAAAAAGCTTCGGAGTATAATAATTTTGTACGGGTCGACATGGAGGACTCTCAATGTGTTGACCGTGAGATTCAACTGTTCAGAAAGTTGAAAGCGGAATTCCCTAAAAATGTAGGCCTGGTGTTCCAGTCTTATATGAAGAGAACGATGAAAGACATGGAAGACCTGATGGATCTGCACACTGAAGGTGTACCTCTGAATTACAGGTTATGCAAAGGTATTTATGTAGAACCTCCTGAAATTGCGTATCAAAAATACAATGAGATCAACGCACATTTTCTGGAAGACCTGGAATTCATGTTCCGGCATAACATATATCCTGGTATCGCCACGCACGATAAGCCTTTGGTAGCAGGGGCTTATCAACTTATCGAAAAATACAATGTACCCCATGATAAATACGAGTTTCAGATGTTATACGGGGTTACACCTGAATTGCGAAAATCTATCATGGGGAAAGGTCATCAAATGCGCGTGTATGTGCCTTTCGGAGAGCAATGGTTTGCGTACTCCACCCGTCGCCTGAAAGAAAACCCAAAAATGGCCAGCCTGATCATTAAAGCGATGTTTTTCAGGGGATAATGTAACATTCTTTAGAAATTCGCTTTCTTTGATGATGGTTATGTTCTTTTTTTTTAAAATGATGAAAAGTATTGGACTGTAGGACTATAGGACTGTAGGACTGTAAGACTGTAGGACTGTAGGACTGTAAGACTGTAGGACTGTAGGACTGCCCTACCATCCTTCAGCCCCCAATGGGTGCAATTCAAATTTACCTTCCCGGAGGGTAGTTTTTTATTTTCCTTCCATTTTTTAATGCTATTTCAGATTCTTATTTTATATTTGCCCAAAATTTCCTGAATCCAATTTTGAATTTATCTGATTGATTATGAGCAATAAGACCGTAGGACAGATTTCACAAATCATCGGACCTGTTGTTGATGTTTCATTCGATGATCGTGCAACATTACCCAATATTTATGATGCACTGGAAGTGAAGAACGAGCAAGGAGACCTGATCGTTCTGGAATGTCAGCAGGATATTGGTGAGAACACTATCCGTACTATAGCTATGGATTCAACGGATGGGCTCAGCAGGGGTATTGAAGTCATAGCCACCGGCCAGCCTATCGCAATGCCGGCAACAGAAGAGATCAAGGGAAGATTATTCAATGTAATTGGAGAGCCTATTGACGGTCTTGGAGAAGTATCCCGTAAGAAAACTTATCCCATTCACCGCGAACCTCCTTTATTTGAAGACCTGAGCATTTCACAGGAAGTGTTTCTTACCGGAATAAAAGTCATCGACCTGATCGAACCTTACTCCAAAGGCGGCAAGGTCGGCTTGTTTGGGGGTGCCGGTGTAGGAAAAACCGTGATCATCATGGAACTCATCAATAACATTGCAAAGCAATATTCCGGACTTTCAGTCTTTGGTGGTGTTGGAGAACGTACACGTGAGGGAAACGATTTGCTGCGCGAAATGGTTGAATCAGGAGTGATCAAATATGGAGATGCTTTCATTAAAGATATGGAAAAAGGAGGCTGGGACCTCACAAAGGTTGACAGGAAAGCCCTGGAACAGTCCCAGGTTACGATGGTCTTTGGTCAGATGAATGAGCCTCCCGGAGCACGTGCCACGGTGGCATTGTCAGGATTGACAATGGCTGAATATTTCCGTGATGGTGATGAAAAATCCGGGGGTTGTGATATCCTGTTCTTTATCGACAATATATTCCGTTTTACCCAGGCAGGTTCCGAAGTTTCTGCCCTGCTGGGCCGAATGCCATCGGCCGTTGGATATCAGCCTACACTGGCCACCGAGATGGGGATTTTGCAGGAAAGGATCACCTCCACCAAGAGAGGATCCATCACTTCAGTACAAGCTGTTTATGTGCCTGCCGATGACCTCACCGACCCCGCACCGGCTACTACTTTTGCCCATCTTGACGCCACTACCGTACTGAGCCGGAAGATCTTTGAGATCGGTATCTATCCGGCTGTGGACCCGCTGGATTCAACATCCAGGATAATGTCACCTGAAATAGTCGGAGAAGAGCACTACAAATGTGCACAGAAAATAAAGGAGCTTCTGCAACGCTATAAAGAGCTTCAGGATATCATCGCCATTCTCGGTATGGACGAGCTATCGGACGAAGATAAGCAGGTGGTTCACCGGGCCAGAAGAGTGCAGCGATTCCTTTCCCAGCCTTTTCATGTTGCTGAACAATTTACCGGCTTAAAAGGTACCACCGTTTCGATTGAAGATACCATCAAAGGGTTCAATATGATCATGGACGGGGCAGTGGATGAATATCCTGAAGCTGCATTTAACCTTGTTGGAACCATTGAAGAAGCCATTGAAAAAGGGAAAATGATTCTGGAGGATACACGGGGATAGTTTTAAATTAAAAATTGTAAATTGTAAATTGTAAATTGTAAATTAATACGCTCTCATAGATGGAATTAGAGATTATAACTCCTGAAAAGACCTTATACACCGGCGAAGTCAACCTGGTTCAGATGCCGGGCATTGAAGGGTCGTTTGAAGTGTTAAATAATCATGCCGCTCTTATCACCATTCTACAGGAAGGTAAGATCAAGATTAAAGATAATTCCGGCCAGACACAATTCTTCGAGATCAACGGCGGCGTTGTGGAGGTGCTCAAAAATCATGTCCTTATTTTAGCCGAAGAGTTGATAAGTTGAGGCTCTGCGAAACCGTGTGCTGATCATTTGCAATAAATATTTAAAGCTTTCACTGCCTGGGAAGAACCCAGGTTTTTTGCTTCCTGCCAATCCTTACAGGCACTGATGGTGTCCCTCATAAAAAATCTTGCCAGCCCCCGGTTGTAGAGTGCCTTTTTACTATTGGGATCAATATCAATCGCCTTATTGAAATCATCGACGGCTCCTTCAAAATCCTTTAACTGGCCTTTTGCAATTCCGCGATTGTAATAAGCAGTGCCGTATTGTGGCCAGGTCTTTATGATGTAATCATCCGCCTCAATAGCCCCTCCATAATCTTCCGTGAAATATTTGATCAAGCCCAGATACAGATGAGACGTGCTGTCATCCGGATTCAACTCAACCGCTTTTTTAAAATCGGCCCTGGCCTCGTTGTACATTTGCAGGTGATAATACCCAAAACCCCTGTTATAATAGGCCCTGCTGTTATCAGATCTCATCTCAATATACCTGTCGAATTCTGCTATTCCCTGAGCGTATTGGTTTGCCTTATATTTCCGGACACCGGCATCATAAAATTTTCTCGGAGATTCCTTTTTTCCATCCTCATTCTTTGGAACATTGGCATTTGGAGTAAGTTCAGAAAGGCCCTGTGGCTTAAAAGTCATATCAGGTTTTTGATTGTCACTTGTAGCGGCAGGTTGTTCAGTCGTTACGGTTCTGTTGCCCTGTCCATCTTTCTTGCCCTGCGAACAGGATAAAAATATCAGAACCGGTAATAACAGCACAAAGAACTTTTTCATCAGGATAATCTTTTTCAAAACAATACTCACAATTCACGACTCACCATTCACGACTCCCGTTTCACCATTTCAGCAGCTTTTGAGACAGGGATGGACAGATGGCCCTGTACAAGCACCCATTGGCCGTCTCTTTTTTCAAGAACCCCTGTAAAGCGGATGCCTTCGAAACTCCTGGCATCTTCCTGGTAAATGAAATTATAATTCAGGAATTCAGAAAACCAGGCAGTATTACCGCTTTCATTGATCCTTATGTTTTGATCAATGACAGCAATGTAAGTATCTTCAAATTCACTGAACTGGCGCTTGATAGCATTTTTGATCTGTTTCCAGCCAATAAGTTTTTCGTTAGCATCAGTGCCAATCAGGACGATGTCATCATCAGTCGCCCATATCTTTTCAATCAGACTGAAGTCTTTGCTCTCATTAGCGATCACATATTGCTCGAGCACACTTTCAATCTTGGAGATCTCGTCACTTTTGTTGAAACTCTTGCGTTCCTGCTGACAAGCAATTAGGAATAATGCCAATAATACGGGGATAAAAAAAGCTTTTTTCATAGTGCAATGGCTTTGAAATTAGTTATAAATTCCTGCCTCGTGAAATTAATACTTTTTTTTCATTCCGGGCAAAATCTCCGGAAATAAAATTTAAACGCATCAGCCTGGTAAATATTTTCTTTCGCCAATTCAATATTTATTTGTAAACTTGCACCCAAATTTTTAAGGCTGTACATTAGAGTAATGTTTTTG
>DAOWEV010000016.1 GCA_030638325.1 Bacteroidales bacterium | reverse complement strand
GACGGTTGACAGTTGACGGTTGACAGTTGACGGTTGACAGTTGACGGTTGACAGTTGACAGTTGACAGTTGACGGTTGACAGTTGACGGTTGACAGTTGACGGTTGGCAGTTGACGGTTGACAGTTGACGGTTGACGGTTGACGGTTGGCAGTTGACGGTTGACGGTTGACAGTTGACAGTTGACGGTTGACAGTTGACAGTTGACGGTTGACGGTTGACAGTTGACGGTTGACAGTTGACAGTTGGCAGTTGACGGTTGACGGTTGGCAGTTAACAGTTAACAGTTAGCAGGAAACAGCGAGTAGTGAATGGTGAATCGTAAAGGGTGAATAAATTGTAACTTCTAAATTGTAAACTGTAAATTGTAAATCGTGAGTAATGACAGAGTACTTTTAGGGCATGGGAGTGGCGGGAAGTTGTCGCATGACCTGATAAAGGATCTTTTTGTGAGGTATTTTCATAACCCGTTTCTGGATGAACAAACCGATTCGGCTTTGCTGGAAATCCACTCCGGTCAAATCTCTTTCACCACCGACTCATTTGTGGTTGACCCGATCTTTTTTCCGGGAGGCGATATCGGGAAACTGTCTGTCTGCGGTACGGTGAATGACCTCGCTGTTTCAGGCGCTGTTCCCGGGTACCTGAGCGCCTCTTTCATTATTGAGGAAGGGTTTCCATTGGATAACCTTGAGAAGATTGTCATCTCGATGGTTAGTGAAGCTAAAAAAGCCGGTGTTTTGATCGTTACCGGCGACACGAAAGTAGTCAACCGGACCAAATGCGATAAGATCTTCATCAACACCACAGGCATCGGCAAACTGGCAGAAAAACACAAGGATATCAGTTCCGGAAGAGGTATTCAGGCAGGGGATAAGATCATTATAAACGGATCTATCGGGGATCACGGCATGGCCGTTTTGGGCGCCCGGGATGAGTTGAATATCAAATCTGATCTGGTGTCTGATTGTGCCTGTCTGAACCACCTTATACAAGGAGCCCTAACTGTGTCAGACAACATCAGGTTCATGCGTGATGCCACACGTGGCGGCCTGGCTACCGTGCTGGCTGAGGTTGTGGAAGGCAGGGATTTCGGCATCCGTATCGATGAGTCTGCCCTGGTTATCAATGAAAAAGTCAGGGGATTCTGTGAATTGTTAGGGTTTGATCCCATGTACGTTGCCAATGAAGGAAAGGTGCTTATGATCGTGGGCCGGGAAGATGCAAAAGAAGTACTGAAAGCATTACGAAAGAATGAATTCGGGCAGGACAGTAAAATCATCGGAGAAGTTGTGGCTGACCATCCCGGAAAAGGCTGGATGACTACCGGCATCGGTGGCAACAGGATTATCGACATGCTTGCCGGGGAGCAGTTACCAAGGATATGCTGACGGTTGAATTCAGGTTTTTTACTATTACCAAGTAAAGACTTGTTTTTTTAGCAAGTTTTTTTTCAAAGTCAAAAGTGAAATTGCTTTGGTCTTCTGACTTCGGACTTCCTACTTGCCTTTTAGATCGTTAGGAATAATCAACAAACTATTATCCTACATGGGTTAAACTAATTGCCATACCCGTATTCAGAATAGAATTTCCGAATTGCCGTATCAACATTATCGAATACAACGTAATGGTTTTTGCAACCACTTCTCGAGCAAAAATTCACCCTGCCTCCAATGCTGCAACCTAATGAAACAAGCGGGGCACCGCAATGATCGCAATCAAGTTTCTTACGTTTAAGATCCTGACCGCAATGCGGGCAATAGAAAGTTCCAATTTCTCCTTCAGGTATCTCAAACTCACAGGAATAATTATGATCCCCATAAATGGAGCTGAGCCAGATATTGCCTTTTTTCCCTCCCGGAATTTTAATAATACAGCGGATGCCTTTCTTGTTGTTAATAAGATGAGTGTCATCCATGAGTGATTCATGGCAATGCGGACATTTTACGTTAAGAGATACTTTTTTTGGCATACAAACCTCCTGTTAGTTAAAAGTGACGGCAACAAAACTAACACTAAATTACGATATTTAACTGCGTTTTGCAAGAAGTAATTGAAATAATTACGTTATTTAGAAAGAGTTAAAATAAGAAAGGCGCAGGAGGAGTTGGCAACGGTACCTCTCCCTTATGTTACCGCAGGCGATGGCACATGGGAATCCAACGGAACCTGGCTATCAGGCCAGAATGCACCTGAACATTCATGGTCGCGTGCCAGGATTGAACACAATATCACCATCAATTCAACTTTCGAGGTGATTGAATTGAATTTGGATTCTTCAGGTACCATTACGATAACCACCGGATATCAGGTGACTGTGAGCGGGGATTGAGAGCCTGGAATTTACAATTTACGGTTTACAATTTACAGTTTACGAAATAGTTCCCGCCCCCAACTTTGTAAATTCTAAATTGTAAACCGTAAACTGTAAATTGCTAATCACCTTCTTTTTCCTACAGGGCCAGAATGCACCTGAACATCCATGGGAGCGAGTGATACGATAAAGATTACAATTGTTTGTTGTTTTTGTTATCTTTGAAGGTAATTATTAAACTTCAGATGAAAACATTATTTGTAGTACTCTTCCTGTTTGCTCACAGCTTGCTGTTCTCAAATAATCCGGAAACCGACAGCCTGAAACAACAACTTCTTACCCTGCAAGGTTATGAAAGATATGATGTTTTAATCCGGTTAGCAAAAACAGAACTGTTCAGGCAACCCGATTTATCCCTTGAATATGCAAAAGAGGCACAAACCCTTGCAGAAGAAGCAGGTAATAATCAAGAATCTTATATAGCTCTGAAATACATCGGCATGAGTTATATCTTAATAGGTAATTCCGAAAAAGCCATCGTTATACTATCAGAATTACTGGAAATTTATTCAGAACTGGGAGAAGAGACCGAAGCCGGAAAAATAAATAATTTATTGGGTATTGCTTACCTTAATCTGGATCAACATGATTTGGCTTTGGATCATTTTTTAAAAGCTTTGGTAGTAAATGAAAAAAATAAGAATAAGGAGGGTATAGCAAAAAATTATAATAACCTCGGAAGTGTATATTATGAACTTGGTAACTTTGAAAAGGCGCTGGAATATTTTAAAAATACACTTCGTATTTACGAAGAAAAACAGGCTGATGGAAGCCTTTTTGGTTCGGATGCTGAAATTTCATTGCCTGTTGGGAATATCAGCATGATCTACAAGGAGATGCAAATCTATGATACAGCATTAATGTATGCAAAAAAGGCATTGGATCTTAATTTGAATTCGGGGAACGATTATGGGGTTGCAGGAACCATGAATAATATCGGTTACATTTACGATGGTATGCAAGAATATTCATCAGCCGTCGAAGCTTATAAACAATCCCTTGAAATAAATAAAAAGGTTAACGATAAATGGAGCATTGCCAATACGAATATTAATATTGCCAACAGCTATATAAATTCAGGAAACTACGATAAAGCAGTGCCGCATCTTGATCAGGCTCTGTTAATTGCAAAGGAGATTAATGCCAGGGATTTAATGATCCATACTTATGAAACGTATTCAAGATTATATAAGCAAAAAGAATTATATAAAAAATCACTGGACTATTACCTGATTATGACTGAATTGAAAGACAGTGTTTTTACCGATGAAAAAAACAGGCAAATAACCGAAATGCAAACTAAATACGAGACAGAGAAGAAAGAAAATGAGAACCTTGCATTAAAAAAAGACAATGAGATCCAGCAATTTAAAATTTCCAGGAAAAATATCTTCATATACTCATTAAGTGCAGGAGTTGCCATCATACTCTTTCTGCTGATCCTAAATTTCATCCAGTTTCGCCGGCGGTTAAGGTCCTATAAACTACTGGCGGAAAAAAACCTGGAGATCGTACATTTTGAGAAAGCGATTAAGCAAAAACCAAAAGTTGACAGCGGAAACGACCCAAGCACAGAACTTGTGCAAAAACTCATTGATTACATGGAAAATGAGAAGCCATATTTGCTCAGTGATGTCAATATCACAGACATATGTAAGCATATGAATACAAACCGTTCATACCTGTCGGGCGCCATCAACAATCATTACAGGATCAATTTCACACAGTTGATCAACCGCTACCGGATCAAAGATGCCCGCATCCTTCTTTCCAACCCCAAATACGATCATATCTCAGTTGAAGGGATCGGTCAGATGGTTGGTTTTGTTACCAGATCAGCCTTTTACAAAAATTTCAAGAACCTCACCGGGATCACACCGTCCTTCTTCAGGGATTCAATTAATAATTAGCTACCAAGTCACATCGCGCAATCGTTACGTCGCAACATCATTATTTCTTCCAATTTGACGTATCAGGACATCAATTGACGTATCAGGACATGTTAAACTTGCTTTCCCTTTTTCCATGTTGTATCTTTATAACATAGAAATGTTTCAATCTGATAACCAAACCAGGATAATAAACTATTTCAAAAATAAAACGACTAACATTATAAAACTATAAACCATTAAAAACAGAGGTTATCATGAAAAAAAGAATGTTTACTTATTTAATGCTTGTTTGGTTTCCTTTTTTGTTGCTTGCACAATGGAGCAATGATCCATCACTGAACACAGAAATAATGGATACAATAGGAGAGCAGGTATTACCAAAGGTTGTTGTGAATCCTGACAACGGCGAAAGTTACATTTCCTGGTTTTCAAAATTTGATGGCGTAAATTATGATATTTATATGCAACGATTGGATGTTAACGGAAATAAATTGTGGGGTGAAAATGGATTGTTAATAAGTTACCACATGGCTACGGACTGGGTTACGGATTATGATCTTGTAATCGACAATGACAGATGTGCCGTACTTGTTGCTCAGGATAATAAAACTGGCATCGGTAATATTTGTGCGTATCGTATGTCGCCTGAAGGGGAATTTCTTTGGGGTGATGATGGCATTATTTTAACTGATGATAATGATATTGGTTATTCACCAAAAGCAATAGTTGATCAGGATGGAAATATTGTATTTGCATGGGAAGTACTGCCCGGAGACACAACACAATTTAGGAAAATACACTTACAAAAATTATCACCCGGGGGGCAATTACTTTGGGATGACAATGTAATTATCAGTACTGATTCAATGCATTGTGTGATGCCATATATTCTTCCCTCTGAAGATAACAGTACTATTATTGTATGGGTTGAATCGGGTATTCCCGACACATCAGGTTCCTGGCTCTACATGTACCCTTATGCACAGAAAATTGACAGCGATGGAAATTTTGCATGGCAAAGCAAAGTAGCAATTGATACTCTGGATAATATGCCATTAAAAGCATTCTTTCCTTCTATGGTAAGTGATGGAAATAGCGGCTTCTTTGTCGGTTGGTGGGCAATTTTTGGCCCGCATTACACTAGTTATGTTCAGCATGTAAATTCTGAGGGAGTAGCACAGTGGACGCCAAATGGTGTTAATGTTTCCGATTTAATCCTATATGAACATGCAGGGCCGGTGCTTACTTATCTTCCTCAAAATGACGAGCTTTTTGTGTTTTGGAACGAATTGAGGGAATATAGTGCAACCGATGCTCAATGTGCAATATTCGGACAAAAATTCTCCAATACCGGCGAAAGGCTATGGACAGACGAGGGGGAGATGTTTGATGGATGGTATTCCCCTACTGATACCCTCACTAAAATTACAGGAATAAGCCCTGTTACGGATAATGATTTTACCCTGTTTTTTTATACAAAACATAAGGTATTAACACTTAATAGAATTGCTATACATGCAATGCGAATAAACCATGAGGGCGATTTTGTATGGGATAATGAAAAACCTATTATTTCTTCTGCCAATAGTTATAAACTTTTTGAAGATTTTAGTAAGCTTTTTTATAACCAATGGATAGTTGTTTGGGCAGACAATCGTAATAATCTCCAGATCGAAGAAGAAACTGGTATTTATGCTCAAAATATCAGTATTGACGGCATCATAGGACCAACAGGGATAAAAGAAAATAATAAATTCACTGCCAATACATTAATAAATTATCCAAATCCATTCAGAAATTCAACAACAATAGAATATAAAATAACTGAAACTTGTAATGTAAATATTTCATTATTTGATAATCAGGGACATTATGTTAGAAATATTTTTAATGAAAATAAAACACCCGGAACTTACACATTACTTTTCAATGGCAATGACCTTTCTCCAGGCATATATCTATATAAGATAAAAACGGATAATTATGTTGGTTATAATAAAATGGTTATAATGAAATAATTATTATTTACTGGTGAAAACATTGGAGATCCATATTCATGGTAATGTTTATAAGACCGGTATGAGCTATTTTTTGAAGCAGGCGGCCATGCAATCCGGGATCAAAGGACTGGTAAAATACACTGAAGACCATTCTCTTCTTGTAATTGCCGAAGGCCCCGGGAAATCCCTTGATTCTTTTCTTGATTTTTGCAGGCTGGGGTACATTGATTCTGAGATTACAGACGTCAATGTTAGAGAAGTTGATCCTCAGGGTTTTAAAACATTCAGGATTCTTAATGAACATGAAGAGGAAGTGTTATAATACCCCGAACCATATCACGTAAATAATAGAAATATAAAAACAAAATTCTTTTTCGGACTTTTTATTTTAATTGCAACCGGTATTGTTCTTAGCTCTCTTTTTCAGGACAAGACAATCTCTCTTAAATCTCAACTCTCATCTCTCATCTCTCATCTCTCCCTCAGTCCCTCCGTCCCTCAGCCCCTCAGCCCCTCGCCCCATCGCCCCCTCGCTCCCTCGCTCTCTCAACTCTTTTCAATTTATTTTCAGTACATTTGTTAACTGCAAAACTTAGTTATTACTTTTATCTCGCTGTATGATTAAAATATTGGCTGATATGAGACCCTCCAGGATTGGTTTTGTCGTATTTCTTCTTCTGTTTTTTATTGATGTGTCTGTCTGCCGGTTAAATGCACAATCTTTACAGTCAAAGTACCAGTTCCGGGAAACGATTGAGCTGATAAATTTTGTAGATGATGCCGCAGATCATTTTACGGAAAATGGCACCGTGGCCTTTCTTGACTTTGGAATTCCTGACAGCAAATGGTATAAAGAACATAGATATATTTTTGTTTATGACCTTGATGGAAACTGTGTATTTCATCCGGTTCAGAAAGAGCTTGTTGGCAAAAATGTGCTTCACATAAGAGATATGAATGGAAAGCCTGTTATTCAGTTTATCCTGAATATCGCAGCAGATAGCACAAGAACCAGTGGCTGGGTACATTATCTATGGGCTGATCGTGGTGAATTCTTTCCGTCATGGAAGAATGCTTATATTAAACGTGTTAAATCATTAGATGGAAAATAT
>DAOWEV010000240.1 GCA_030638325.1 Bacteroidales bacterium | reverse complement strand
CCACAGGATATTATTACCAGCCGCCCTTTTACAAGGAAGCACGTGACCTTCAGGGCAACATCAATCCCGACATCAGGGCCCAGAAATCCATTCATTTTGTGTTGGGAAGTGACCTTAGCTTCATAGCCTGGAACCGTCCGTTCACCTTTACCACCGAGGTCTATTATAAATATTTGGATAACCTGATACCTTATATTGTCGATAATGTAAGGATCCGCTATTATGGGGAAAACATTTCTCATGGATATGCCACCGGTATCGACTTTAGAATCAACGGGGAATTCATTAAGGGAGTAGACTCATGGGCCAGTCTTTCCATAATGAAAACCATGGAAGATATTGAAGGAGATTATTATTATGATTATTTTAATGAATCGGGCGAGCAGATAATTCCCGGTATTACTATTGACAACACACCTTTTGATAGTGTAAGGGGAGAGCCAGGTTATATACCACGTCCAACCGACCAGCGGGTTAATTTTTCGATCTTTTTCCAGGACTATATCCCTAAAAACCCCACCTGGAAGATGCACCTGAAGATGATCTTCGGGACAGGCCTCCCATTTGGGCCACCTGATTCGCCCAAGTATAAACACACATTACGGTATCCACCATACCGAAGAGTAGATATCGGATTCTCGAAACAATTAATTGGTGGTTATTCTGAATTTAAAGACAAAAATCCGCTGCGGTATATAAAAAATGCCTGGATCACCTTGGAAGTTTTCAACTTATTTCAAATCTACAACACCGTCTCCTATACCTGGGTTACGGATGTCAACGGGCGTCAATATGCCGTGCCCAATTACCTCACTACGAGGCGAGTAAACCTAAAACTTATAATTGACTTTTAGAGGATTTTTTGTACTATTTGCAGCTTTGAGTATTCATTGATTTATAACCCCAGGGTTAACCCTGGGGTTAGTGAATGCAGAGAAAATCAGGGCTTTAGCCCTATTACTTCAATGCTTTACCAGACAATAGTAAAAAAAAATAAAAAAATTATTTAGAATTAGTCTTAATATAAATTATTTTTTTTATCTTTGCAATGTGATTATTCAGAATATTTTTCTTATATTTGGATCAGGAAAAAAATTCCTGTTGGAAAACATTAAAATGGCAATAAGAAATAAACAATTTTTTCATAGGTACGTTATTTGAATCCTTTCAAATAACTCTTTTGGTTTGGTTAATAATCGGCAAAAAGGCTCCCTCCCCGGGAGCCTTTTGTCTTTTAATGGTAATATGGGCTCTATCCTCCGGCTGGTGGGTGGAACCCCTGTTATTTTTATTCAAATGACAATATGGATCTTTTAATGATGCTGACAGCTTCAAGGATCTGTTCTTCATTTATAACGAGGGGAGGTGCATATCTGATGATATGATCGTGGGTGGGTTTTGCCAGTAATCCGTTTTCAGCCATTTTCAGGCATACATCCCAGGCTGATTTACCACTTCCGGGTTTGATCACAATGGCATTGAGCAAGCCTTTGCCGCGTATCTTTTCAATCATTGGAGAATCGATTTTACCTAACTCTGCCCTGAATATCTCACCCAGTCGTGCAGCATTTTCAGCCAGGTTCTCATCTTTTACCACATCCAGGGCTGCAATAGCTACCTTACATGCAAGCGGATTACCTCCAAAAGTACTGCCATGTTGTCCGGGCTTGATGGTAAGCATGATCTCGTCATCTGCAAGCACAGCAGATACCGGATATACGCCTCCGGAAAGAGCCTTTCCGAGGATCAGGATATCAGGCCGGACATTCTCGTGATCACAAGCCAGTAATTTTCCGGTCCGGGCAATACCAGTCTGAACTTCATCAGCAATAAATAAAACATTTTTTTCTTTACAAAGTTCGTATGCCCTGGTTAGGTACCCTTCATCCGGAACGTATACACCTGCTTCGCCCTGTATTGGTTCCACAAGGAATCCCGCCACGTTTGGATCTGCCAGGGTATCTTCTAAAGCCTCCAGGTCATTATAGGGAATAGTTATGAACCCGGGGGTATAAGGCCCAAACCCGTTTCGTGCATCAGGATCGGTTGACAAAGAGATCACCGTAATGGTCCTGCCGTGAAAATTGTTTTCACAAACGATGATCTTAGCCTCATTCTGTGGGATGCCTTTTTTCTCATAAGCCCATTTACGACAAAGCTTCAGTGCCGTCTCATCTCCTTCAGCGCCTGTATTCATTGGAAGGATCTTATCGTAGCCAAAATACGCAGTCATGTATTTTTCATAGACACCGAGTGTATCACTGTAGAAAGCACGTGAAGTCAGGGTAAGCGTCTTTGCCTGGTCTATCAGGGCATCAACAATCCTGGGGTGACAATGTCCTTGGTTGACAGCAGAATAAGCAGAAAGAAAATCAAAATATTGTTTTCCTTCAACATCCCAGACATAAACTCCTTCGCCACGTGATAAAACCACAGGTAAGGGGTGATAATTGTGGGCACCATACATTTCCTCAAGTCTCATGGCCTCTTTTGAACTTATTATTGTAGTAGTTTCCATTATGATATTGTTTTTATGAGATAAATATGTTGAATTTGAATCAGCAAAAGTAAGGTTTTAAGCCATTCATAACAAATCCCCAACCTGGATAAATCAGAACCTAAATTATTAGTAACCGCTCACGTTTCACCTCTTACGCCTCACATCTCACGCTTCACATCTCACGCCTCACATCTCACGCCTCACATCTCACGCTACAATAAATGCCTGAACGGAAGGAGCAACCATTCTACAAATCTCTGAAATTTGGGACGGGTTTCCCATCTTTCATAATTGAAGGGAATACAATCCTTCAACGTCATATTAATATGGCTGCGAATCTGCCTGACAATTTCGGGTTCATTGCCTACCAGAACAATCTCATGCATATATCTAAAAGAGCGGTAATCGAAATTCGGGGATCCGAGGGAAAAAGTTTCACCATCGATCAGTATAACTTTTGCATGTAGATTTGTTGGTGTAAAAAACTGGAATTTAATCTTGCTCAGGTGTAAAGGGCCAAGGTACTTATTCCTTAAGATATCGATAAGGCCAACATCTGAGCGCTTGGGGATGATCACAATTACTTCCACACCGCTCATGGCAGCATCTGTGAGGGCTTTTCTTAAAAAATAGCCCGGCAAAAAGTAGGGTGTTTCTATGATCACCTGTTTTCTTGCTTTCCTGATCAGTTCTAAATATTTCTTACTGATACGCTTTTTTGCAATGGATGGCACATCTCTGATGACCTCAAAAGAACCCTTACGAAGCAACCTGATATAGGCGTTCTTTTCAAAAAAGTACTTATTATAGAGACTGAAATCAAGGTTAAAAACCGTTTTAAAACAACCTGCCACATCATCTTTCAATCGCAGCATCATTTCACGCCAGTTTAAACAATAATCATTGATATTGGCTGATCCTAAATATACGATCTCATCATCGATTACTAAGAATTTACGATGATTTCTACGGTGATTCCTGGTAAAGAAATCCAGGAAAAATTTGATCTTTGTGAAAAACCTGACTTGCCCCCCATATTTTTCCAGTTCAGTAAAAAAGGACTGTGATACTGAGGCGCCCCAGCTATCTATCAGCACCCTGACATCAACCCCTTCCCGGGCTTTTTTCGTTAAAGCATCACGAAACCTGGCCCCCATTGAATCATGATTGTATTTATAAATTTCAAGAAAGATGTACTTTTTGGCCTTGCCAATATCATTTAACATGGCTTGATAAAAGGCGAGGGGATCATCAAATAGCAGGTATTTATTCCCTGCCGGTACTTGAATTTGTTCTTTTCCGAAGGGGTTGGTCATCACAAGCGGTTAAATAGCTTCATCAGCTCTTCCTTTCTCCTGAAAGAAACAGGAACATGTGAATTATCACTCATCACAAGGTATCCTCCGTCAGCTTTTTCATAGCGCTTTATATGTGATAAGTTGATCAGGTGTGATTGGTGTACCCTGTAAAAGTCGTATTCGCTTAGAATATCTTCATACTCTTTTAATGTTCTGGAAACAACAACGCTTTCAAATCCAATTACATGAAAATGGGTATAGTTTTTATCTGACTGGCATCTGATAATATCATGTAAACTGATAAGATGAACGTTATTGGCTGTTTTCAACACGATCTTCTTGGATTCTTTGGATATATTATCCATATTATCAAACAGGGCTTTGAGCTTAATATTCATATTGCCCGACTGGATATACTGCCTGGCTTTATCAATAGCTTGTACAAGTTCATCCGGATCAATAGGCTTAAGGATATAATCCAGGGCACTGAATTTGAATGCCTTAACTGCATAATCCTCGAATGCTGTAATAAATATTATTTTAAAATCGTAAGTATTCAATTGTTTTAAAATGTCAAAGCCTGTTCCGTCGGTAAGTTGAATATCAAGCAATACCAACTCCGGTTTATGCTTACAAATGGCCTCTACGCCTGATTTTACGTCTTCTGCCTGGGCAACCACTTCCACATCTTTACAGTAGAGCAACAGCATTTCAGCAATGGTTTCACGGGCCATAGTTTCATCATCAACGATTATAGTACGCATCATCTTCCAATTCAAAAGTTAGTTTAGTTATATTCAGGGTCAAAGGTATAAAACATGCATGACTTATTATTAATCCAACTTCACATAAAAGGTAATCTTATAAACAATATTCCAATCCCAGCCTATTCAAATCCAATGTTCTCAAATTTTATGTTAAAAGCAACCCTGGTACCTGTTACTATGCCGTCATCGTCCTTCGCCTCAGATACACTAAAAGTTACCTTTTGGCTTTGATTCATATTCAGGAGTTTTAATCGTTCTTTTGTAATGGTCATTCCGAGGGGCTCGTAATTACCCGGCCTGGCGCCGGCAAGATCCCTGGCCCGGACCATGCCAATACCGTTGTCTTCAACTTCAAACATGATGCATTGCTCACAAAGTGTAAACCGTATTACAATGACTCCCTTTTTCTCACTGTTCTTGATCCCATGCTCGATGGCATTTTCGATAAAAGGCTGTGCAAGTAAAGGAGGTATGGCAATTTTATCCACGTCAATATTTTTATCAACCTCCAGGAAATAACTGAATTTATTCTCAAACCTGAGTCTCTGTAAGTCCAGATAATATTTAAGATATTCCAGTTCTTGTTCAAGGGGAACATATTCCTGTCGTGAACTATTCAATATGAGCCTGATCAACTTGGCAAATCTGGATAGATAAGTGGCCGCTTCTCTGGCATCCTTTTTATAAATAAAAGATTGGATTGCCAGGAGGGAATTAAAAACGAAATGGGGGTTCATTTGCGACCTGAGAAGTTTTTGTTCCATCATAAGCAGATCCCTCTTCATCCCTTCCTTATATTTTATGTAACCAAGAATCACATACATAATACTCACAACCAACAAAATTATCAGCACTATCACTGATAAAATAAAACCTAAGGTTTGGGTAAAATGTTTTTTGACCGTTATGTTCATAGCATACGGTTCGGGGTTCCAGATATCGTCTGCATTTCCCACATTTACCAGAAAAATGTATTCTCCAGGTGCAAGATTAGAAACATAAGCATATGTATTTTCAGTAAATATCCTGTCTTTATTATGTCCTTGTAATTTGTAACGATAATAAATATTCTCAGGCCCTTTAAAGCTGATCCCTTTAAAATTGACCCTGATGTTATTTTGATCGTATTCCAGCACAATATTATCAGATAGCGGAATAGTCTTGTTATTCACTATGATGCTTTCAATAAAAATTGCCGGTGGAAAAGATGCCATATTCATGTTATCAGGATTAAAAGAGACCAATCCCTGATCTGTTCCTAACCACAAGTGTCCATGAAACCTTGTAATGTCATTGATATCACCTGAGGGTAACCCATCTCCATTTGTGAAGCGTTTAAACGAGTAATAAAAAGAATCCTGATCACGTATTATCAATCTTGTGAGTCCTTTGTTTGTCCCTATCCAGACGACAGAATCATTATCCACAAAAATGCTTCTGACCAGTTTTGATCCGAGGCCTTGAGTGTCATCAACAACATGTATGCCGGCATCATCCAAAATAAGAAGTCCATAATCGGAAGTTCCGACCAGTAGCCGGTCTTTTAATACTCCCAGGCTTGATATCCGGCGTGATAAAAGGTCTTCGAATTTATTGTATTTTTGAATGAGTGTGTCCTTTAGATAATAAAGCCCAAGGTATGTCCCCAACCATATTGTACCGGAGTTATCTTCCTGTATAGCAAAAACACGGTGGTCAAATTGATCTCCTGCATCAAAGATCAATGTATCATCAAAGTATTTATATATGCCCCTTGCACCAACAATAATACTTTTATCATGGGCCTCTGCAAAAACACGTCCTATTTTTTTGGGATAGATCGATAATGGTTTACCATTGATGTTATACCTCGTTGCAGGTGTTGATGCCAACCACAAATTATCTTTTGAATCAACGAGAATGTCTGTTATATGACTACTTTCCTCACTCACATTAAGCCTTTTCATCAAGCTCACCTGATCGTTTATTATTGGCATGTAAAAAAGATTCTGGTCATAGGTTGAAAAGAATAAGGCATTGTCACTTGCATCCATCGACAACACCCTGTAATTACTTTGTCTGCCTGGCCTGCTGTATACCAGAAAATCAAAGCTGAATATGTTTAAAACCCCTTCACCGGTGGTGGTAAACCAATAATTCCCTTCATGGTCCTGCAATATTCTGGATATCGTTTTGTCATTAAAGTACCTGACAGGGTTTTCTGAAAGGGTACCTCCGGGGTACTTATAGACACCATTGTAAAACTCACTGATCCAAATATTTTCAGCCTGGTCCAGATAAAGATCAATGACGCGATGATCAAAAATAAGCGAGTTGACCAATTCATAATCCCGTATATGATAAACTACATTCCCACAGGAGGCCAGATAATGCCCATCACCTATTTTCTGGTAGTGCCTTTGACTGGAGGGAAAACCGGAATTGATTTTAATATAATATTTATTCTTATCCCTGTAAAAATCCGGATGGGCGCCACCCGGAAGATCAGGCAGATCTGTCAAACCCATAATATAGTCATCTTCAAAATCCTCAAAAAAGAGGTAATAATAACCGTGCCTGGTCCCGCTGAAACCCTGAACCTGTTCAAGTTCCCCCTTTTCATTAAAAGTAAATTCGCCTCCTACTTTTGGGGTAAACCATAGATGATCCAGGCTGTCGATATAGATCTTACTAATAAATGTATGGCCTGCAAGACTAACGAATTTCTGACTCAAATTGTAGGTTGTAATACTATCATGATAATAATAGCTAAGATATCCGCCATAGGAAAGAAACCAGATCCTGCCTTTCGGATCTTCATACAAGGACAGTGTAGAGTTATCGGGTAATCCCTGCTCGGTAGAAAAATTTTCAAAATTATATCCGTCATATCTTGACACTCCGTAATCGGTGGCAAACCATAAATGACCGGTTCTGTCCTGAAGTATGTCATAAATTGTTGAACTGGGCAATCCGTCATCCTCGGTAATAGT
>DAOWEV010000082.1 GCA_030638325.1 Bacteroidales bacterium | reverse complement strand
CCCACGATCACCAGTTTTATTATATTTCTGCCCGTAGCCTGTGCAAAGAGATACGCAGCCAGGAAATTGATGATCAAAATAAAAGAAAGGATCTGGTAGGAGCTCAGGTAAAAAGTCAGGAAGAGTTGAAACAGCAATCCGCCAAGAACACTGCCGACAGCTTCCAGGGAATATACCCTGGATACCCTGTTCTGTTTATAATATTCCGAATACAAGCCTGAAAGCACCGGAAACATAAAACCGGCAAGCACACAATAGGGAGCAAGCAGAAAGAAAGAAAAGAGGATCACCATTCCGATGTCGAGCATTATCCCGGGCGGGAAAAAAGTTGCCCGGAACAGGGTGAGCCCCAGAACAGAAATGAATGGGATGATTGAAATCAGAACATGTAGCAGAATATATTGATTGACTGAGATCTTTTTAACCCACCTTCCGAGGAATGCTCCCAGGCCGGTGAGCAACATCCAGGAAGTCAGTATCAACCCCATTAACAGCTCATTGCCATTGAATACAGCAAACACCTCGCGAAGTAATATGATCTGGGTGATTATTGAAGTGCTTCCAATAACTGTTGCAGAAAATCGGTAACTACGTTCAATATTGATTTGCATTTTGTATATTTGTTAGATGTTTAACCTGCGTTATTTTATGCAGGGTTAAAAGTCGAAAGTGTATAAAGTTATAAAGTTATAAAGTATTACGAAATTATTGAATTTATGAACTCCTCAAAACTTTTTCTTATGGTTTTCATGTTTGCTTTGTTTTCTTCAGGCTGTTCCGGACAGGATAACGATTTCCAACAAAGCCTGGTCAACAGGGAACCTGCTGTGTCCGGACAATTTTATTCATCAGATCCGGCCAGCCTGAAAGCTGATCTGTCGGTATTATTCTCAAATGCTGTTCAAAAGGAGTTTGAAAATGTGCTGGCAGTGATCTCCCCACATGCCGGCTATGTCTTTTCGGGTGAAGTGGCGGCCTCGTGTTTTAATCAACTGGATGAGGATAAACATTATGAAAATATCTTCATACTGGCCTCCAGCCACCATGTTGCATTTGATGGTGCATCCATTTATGAGAAAGGGAATTATATCACACCCCTCGGAGAAGTTAAGGTCAACCTGTCCCTGGCCAGAACACTCATTGCTGAAAATAAAGAATTTGTCTTCAGGCCTGATGCACATCGTCATGAACACAGTTTGGAGGTTCAGCTGCCTTTCCTGCAATATAAGCTGGGCGGAAATATTCAGATCATTCCTGTAATAATTGGCACCCAGAATTATAAGACCTGTAAAAAGCTCGCGGACATTCTGAAGCCCTATTTCAATCAGAAAAACCTGTTTGTCATCAGCACAGATTTTTCACATTTTCCTGATTATGAGGATGCCATAACTGTTGATAGGATCACGGCTGAAGCTATTCTTACAAATGATCCGGATGCGTTGATCAATACCTTAAAAACCAATTCTAACAAGAATATTGATAACCTGGTAACCAGCTTATGTGGTTGGAGTTCGGTGATCACTTTGATGTATATGACTGAGGATGATCCTGAAATCAAGTATAATGAAGTGATATACATGAATTCGGGAGATTCGAAAACCTATGGCGATAAATACAGGGTGGTTGGTTATTACGGTATTGCAGTGACCGGGACAACAGGGCAGGAAAATGATGAATATGGATTGCGTTTCAGTGATGCCGAAAAAATGGAATTATTGCATATTGCACGTTCCACCATCAACGAGTATATCATAAATGGCCGGACACCGGATATTGAAGTTGCTGACCTGACTGATAATCTGCAGTTGGACTGCGGGGCTTTTGTGACCCTGCATAAAGATGGTAAACTGCGGGGTTGTATCGGCAGGTTCGATGCCCGGGATCCGCTTTACCTCGTGGTACAACAGATGGCTATTTCGGCTTCCACAAAAGATTACCGGTTTCCTCGTGTGCCGGAAGAAGAGATCGATGAACTGGAGATCGAGATATCGGTCCTGTCACCCATGAGAAAGATCAGTTCTATAGATGAGATCGAAATGGGCCGGCATGGGATATATATAAAAAAAGGTATGAACTCAGGTACATTTCTGCCACAGGTAGCTGTCGAAACCGGCTGGTCGAAAGAGGAGTTCCTTGGCCATTGTGCTAAGGATAAAGCCCGCATTGGCTGGGACGGGTGGAAAGATGCTGATATTTACATCTATGAGGCTTATATTTTTAGTGAGAAGGATTTTGAAGAATAGATCATCTGATGCACACCGGCCGGTAAGGGCAATATTCACAATTTTCTATTTTATCAGTCTGGGTAAAAGGTATGTTTGTATCCAGAACCTCAACCAGTAATTCTTTCAGGATGGCTTCAAATTGAGGCATGATCTCTTCCATGTTGTTGCCTTCGGGTGTGATCACAGGTAAATACCCCAGGCTGAGAGACCTGAGGGAGATGATCCCTGACTGAACGGGATATCCGGGAAACGTTTTACGGGCTCCTGATATATATCCATAGATCAGTAACTGCAGCGCTTTGCTGAACTTTGTATTGGAGATAAGATCATCCCATGATTTGATGTTGACATCACTCTTAATGATACTTCCTGTCTTGTAGTCGATGATCCGGATGGTGTTGTCCAGCATGTCTATCCTGTCGATTTTCCCTTTCAGGCATACCTGCATTTTTTCACCTTCTTCATTAACTATTTCAATGCTCGTGTCCAATGTATCCTCAAGCATCTTGATGGTCAGTACGTTGTCATTCTCCGATAATAAATGGATTTCCTGATCAATAAACCTGCGGATAAAGAGCATGGCCAGGTTCAGGATAAGCAGGTTTTTTCCCTGGCTTACGTCTCCGTCTTTGTATATTTTCTGAAAAGACTGTAAGGAATATTGTCTTATTTTTTCTTTGAACACTTTAAGGTCAGGAACCTCAACCCTTTTGTTGAGAAATGGTTCGTAGAGCTTATGCAGCACATGATGGATCACATTTCCCAAAGTAGCTGCATCGATGGTTTCTTCAACTTCTTCTGCCTCCGCCAGCCTGGCAATATGACTGAAATAGAACTGCAGTTTACAATTGACATAAGTGCTCAGGGAACTGGGAGATAACCCTTCCCCGGCCTTTTTCCTGACTGCAGCAAGTACATCTCCTGTCTTTTCGATAACAATTTCTGCGGTTGCTTTCCCGGTCTCAGGGGGTACTGTAAGTAACTGTTCCTTAGGCTTTATTCGGGTGTTATAACGTGGTAATTCGTAGGTAAGCTGGGTGAGGAACCGGCTCTTTTCCCCACTCCCGAATTCATCCGGTTCGGTATTATAAACAATGTTGATGTTTGTACTTCGTTGAAACATCCTATAGAAATGGTAAGCATAAACGGCATCCTTTTCTGCGAATGTAGGCAACTCAAAATCCAGCTTAATATCAAACGGGATAAAAGAATTACCTGTTTTTCCCGCAGGAAGAATGTTTTCGTTTGCCGATAAAAGTATGATGTTCCTGAAATCCAGCGCACGAGTCTCCAGCATACCCATGATCTGGATGCCTTTCAGCGGTTCACCGTAAAAGGGAATGGTGGAGGTTTCGGCAATCTGGATAAACAAGTTTTTTAGAGTTTTTATCTTGTCGACAGACCCGTATTGAGTTAATAATGAGCTGAGCTTATTGATGATCCTGGCAAACTGGAAAACATATTCTATATCTAATTGAAATCTGCCCTTGTCTTCTGCATTCAGCGAAATGAAATGATCCCGGAGCTTTTCCAGGATCATTGTCATGTATGATATGGCCGTTACAGCTTGTCCCCAAACCGTAAAGATAATTTTTAACAGATCATACAGGCCGTTCCCAGGGCTGTTGAATTTTGCATCCAGTTCTTTTTCAGAATAAAAAACTTTATTAGCAGCACGGATATTCCCTGTGATCCTTAATAAACTAAACTCTGGTGATTTTTCATTTTTGTCGCCCCATTGCTGCAAATAAGGATGGTCGAGGATATCCAGGATGTCTTTCACATAAAATGACGGGTTCTTTTGCCCGGTTTTATTGGTCGATCCTGCTTTTTCCTGTAGCGATAGGATGTATTTGAACAATTGAAACAATGCCGTCAGTTTCAACGGGTAGCCCATGGTGATATTGAACTCCTGAATGGACTCCGGAATTGAGTTTAACAGTGGTATCAGAAGTTTTTCATTAGGGAGGACAATGGCAGTGTTATCCGGTTGCAATTCCGTGTCTTTACTGTCTGCCAGTATCTGGGCCGTAAATTTTGCCTGCCCGATGTTTTTGGCAACGCCGGTGATGGTGATCTCCTTGTCTTCGTTTTTATAGGTTTGTTCCACCCACTTTTTATCCTTCAATCTCCATCGTTTGAAATATCCGGAGATGAATTTCCCGGCTTCCATCCCGGGGTCATTCAAATAATATTCATCCGCGTCCCAAAAGATATCTGCTTTGCCTGAATCCAGTAAAGTGGTGATGATCTTTTCTTCCGCTTTGGAAAAAGCATTCAATCCTGCAAAAATAACCCTGTGCCAGGATATGCCGTTCAGCTTATTTTCAATGTTCTCTGCCAATATTCTGTATGCCAGGCCCTGATACACCTGTTTCTTTTCAAGAAGGCCTTTGGAAAGAAGCTTATAATATTGATACAGGGACTGGTAAAAAACCAGGTATTGTTGTTCGGTGTCGGTCAGAGGGCCATTGCCCAGGTTCCATCGTTCTATGGCTTTTGCTTCTGAAAGTATGCCAAATACTTTTTCAGGGTCGGCAAGATACAGGTCAATCTCGTTAAAGTCACTCAGCAGTATCCTGCCCCAGTCCATAAAACGGTCAATCTCCTGTTGATTCCGGCCGGCTATCTTTTTGTGTACTTCATACAACTCAAAGATCAGATCCAGCGGATCAATGAGTTCAAGTCCGGACAGGCTAAAGATAAAATCTTCTACAGAAAATATCTGTGGCGCCCAGATGGTTTTTGCATAATGCCCGGCCAGGTACTTTTTCAGAAATAAGCCTGCCCGTCGGTTTGGCAGGACAATGCAAAGTTCGCCTGTGCTGTCGCTATAATTTTCATGAATATGCCTGGCTACTTTATCCAGAAAGGGAACCATTGATTTACAATTTACAATTTACAGTTTACAATTTACAATTGACTAACCCTGGCATTCATGCCGGGGATAAAGTCTCTAAATATTTCTTAAAGTCGAAATTCTGTTCAGCTCTCCTGATATTTTCCGGCCGGCCAAGATCATACCAATTCGTATTATCGTGCACATAACCTAAAATATCATTCGACCGCGCCAGCCTGAGATATAATTGAATGATGGAGAATTTTCCTTCTTCACGGATCAACTGCAACAGCTTTGGCTCCACCACATGAATACCGCTGAAGGCGTATGGCTCAGGTTCCTGGGATGCCCGCATGATCTTTTTCTCACCTGTTTCGACATTTTGCCAGCCACAAAGAACCTTATTTTGATTGAATAACAGGTACCGGCTGCTCTTTCTTTTGCTGACAGCGAGAGTGGCCAAAGCATAAGAAGTTTGGTGAAATCGCATCATTTTCCGAAGATCAATGTCTGAAACCACATCCACGTTATGTAATAAAAAAGGGTGCTTGTCAGCAAAAAACCAGGATGCTTTTTTAAGGCCCCCGCCGGTGTCGAGAAGTTCACCGGATTCATCTGAGATGGCTATGTTTACTCCGAAATTATCATGTTCTTTTAAAAAATCAATGATCTGTCCGGGGAAATGATGAAGGTTGATGATGATATCAGTAAACCCGGAGCTTTTCAGTCTCAGGATGGTCAGCATAAGCATGGGCATCATATTGACTTTGACCAGGGCTTTTGGCTGATTTCCGGTCAGGGGCAATAACCTGGTTCCCGTTCCGGCACAAAAAACCATCGCCTTCATGGTTGAACAGGTTTTTCAGGATTACCAATCTCCTGATGGTTCAGTTTTACGTTTACCTCGTATTCAGATTTGAGATGCTTTACCAGCGCTTCAGCACAATAGACCGACCGGTGCTGGCCTCCGGTACACCCAAAACTGATCATCAAGTGCGAAAAATCCCTGAAAATATAATTCTCAACCGACCGGTCAACCAGTTCAAATACGTTTTCCAGGAATCCGGTTACTTCAGGCTTTTCTTTCAGATAGTCAATAATGATGTCATCTTTCCCGGTAAAAGCCCTGTATTTTTCTTCCCTTCCCGGATTTGGCAATGCCCTGCAATCGAAGACGAAACCTCCTCCGTTATCTGTTTTATCTTCAGGAATGCCCTTTTTATAAGAAAAGCTGTTAATCGTAATAATGAGTTGAGGTGGTTTTCCAACCGGCGTTTTTTTCCTGTCTTCAACAGCTTCACATATCCTGTCTAAGCAATGCATGATCCCGGGGAGGTGAACCGGCAATTTGACATGTTCTCTGAACCATTTAATGTTTTCGACAGCAAACGGGATACTCCTGAGAAAGTGTTCCTTATGCTCGAACAGGCCACGAAAACCGTATGCTCCCAAAACTTGTAGCAACCGCATCAGGACAAATCCATAGTAATGTTCTTTGAATGGCCCGGGCTCGAGGGAGATCATTTTTCCCACGACATCAATATAATGGTCCAGCAGCAATTCCCTGGTGGAGAATGGCAAGGCGGCCCTCACCTGGAATAATAATGAAGCAATATCGTATTGCAATCCTCCTTTTCGTCCACCCTGATAATCAATAAAATAAAGTTTATTATCCTGGATAAGTATGTTCCTGGCCTGAAAATCACGGTACATAAAATGATCCCGGCCGGCTTGCAATAAAAACCCTGTCAGAGTATCAAAATCATTCTCCAGTTCCTGTTCATTGAAGGGTATCCCGGCCAGTTTCAGGTAGTTATATTTGAAATAATTCAAGTCCCATAGCATAGACTGGCGGTCAAATTCTTTTCTGGGATAGCAAAGATCATAATCCAGGTTTTTTCCGGCAATGATCTGGAACCTGGTAAGTTCTTCAAGTGCTTTTTTATAATAGGACAGAATATCCGGGGTCAGGTTTTCGTATGGCTCAAGGATTTCAACCTGAGAAAACAATGAAGTATCGCCAAGATCCTGTATGAGATAGTAATCAGGGCCATCTCCTGTAGCATATATTTCCGGAACCGGAAGACCATGTCTTCTAAAATGTTTTGTAAACTCAATGAAAGCGTTGGTTTCAGCCCGGTTCGGGGAATATACTCCAAGCGCTCCGGCAAGCTGACTTTTCATTCTGAAATATTGCCTTTCGGAACCGGAAATGGGTAAAGCGCTTATTGTGGTGATATTCTCACCAGACCAGTTTTTAAACAGGTAAGCAAGATTTTCAGTGATTTTATCCATGTGCAAGATGCTGGTTGTTGGTTCTCGTTGTTAGTTTTGGTTGCCACATGCCTGCCAACTGCCACTTACCTTTTGCTGACTATTGTCTGCAGACTGAAGACCGAGACTAAAACGGCCAGAAGTTGTTATCATACCAGATCTGTTCTTTCAGATCTTCGTTGATCTTATGCAACCAGAAATGATGCCCCTTTTCCCAGTCGGCAAGCATCTGGTACATTTCTTTTTCGTTGGGGTCTGTTGCTTGTTCGGCACGATCGGAATAGATCTTTATGGCCCTTGTCTCGAAATCCATAGCTGCCGAAATAGCTGCTGCCTCAAAACCAGCTGCTGAGATCTCTTTCCTGATCTTTTCGGAGAGTATCTCCATCACTGTTGAGTCATCTACATCGCTGCCTGCTTCACTTTGCTTGAATTCTTTATGCTGTTGGTAATGAGCGAATTGTTTGGAAAGAAACTGAATATGTTCATCTTCTTCATCTGCCATCATTTGAAAAATCTTTTTGGCAGCTTCGCTTTGAGTCTGCTTGGCACAGGTGGTATAAAATGCCTTTCCCCTGCGTTCTAATAAGATAGCTTCTTTTAAAATGTCAATAGCTGATTTAGCCATATTTAAAAAATTTAGCTTTGTTTTTACAGCCCGAATAATTCAGGATAGAATAATTACAAATATAAATTAAAAAAACAAAATTTAAACAGTCTCTTATATTATTTTTGCAAGTGAAATAAAATTGGCCGCAGGATGTTATCTATTATAACACCATACAACTAGTCAGAAATCAGAAGTCAGAAACCACAAATCATCAATAATAAATCAAAAAGCATGAGTTCGGAAAAATTAAGATTTGATTCAAAGCTGATCCATTCGGGTGGTTTTGAAGATGCATTGGGAAGCGCTACAACCCCCATTTATCAGTCATCTACATTTAAGTTTAAAAGTGCAGACCACGGTGCACAATGTTTCTCAGGGGAAAGTGACGGGTACATCTATACCAGGATCTCCAATCCGACCATCAGGGAACTGGAAAATACGGTAGCTGATCTTGAGAACGGCTTTGGCGGCATTGCAACATCATCAGGAATGGGAGCCATTAATACCATGTATATGGCTTACCTGGAGCAAGGAGCTCATATTATCAGCCATGAAGCTGTTTACGGTCCGGCAAGGGTAGTGCTGGAAAACTTCTGGACTAAGTTTGGTGTTGAATGCACTTTTCTGGATACAGCGGATTTGAATGCCGTGAAAGCGGCTTTGCAGCCAAACACACGTTTATTATATACGGAAACACCGGCGAATCCTACCATAGGTATTTCAGATCTGAAAGCATTGGCAGATATCGCTCATAATGCAGGTATACCACTGGTTGTGGATAACACTTTCTGTAGTCCGTATTTGCAAAAGCCCCTTGACCTTGGAGCTGACGTTGTGTTACATTCCATGACTAAATTCATCAATGGACATGCTGATATTGTGGCCGGGATGCTGGTTGCCAAAAAAGAAGAGGACTACAATAAATTACGTACCGTTATGGTAAACCTGGGATGCAATATGGATCCACTCCAGGCTTTTCAAACACGCCGGGGGCTGAAAACCCTGGCTATCAGGATAGACAGGGCACAGGAAAATGCGATAAAGATTGCAGAATACCTTGAGCAGCATCCAAAAATAGAGTGGGTAAAATATCCCGGGTTGAAGTCACATCCCCAATATGATTTGGCTCAACAGCAAATGTCAGGCCCGGGTGCTATGATGAGCTTTGAGGTCAAAGGCGGAATAGGATCCGGTAAGATACTTATGGATAATGTTAAATTAGCCCTTCTTGCCGTATCACTGGGGGGTATTGAGACACTGATACAGCACCCGGCATCCATGACACACTCAAAAATGACTTCGGAGAGCAAGAAAATTGCGGGTATTACAGACGGACTGGTACGACTGGCTGTTGGTATTGAAAATGTGGAAGACATCATCAATGACCTGGATCAGGCATTGGCGAAGGTATAATAACAAGCCGGAGCAAATATTCTGGTAACGGAGAACCCGCATGTCGTGACTTCTATATGGTTATTGCATGTGATGATGCAACCTTTCACCTGTTTTTTTGTCTTAATAATCAAAGGTAGGTGAATGAATAAATTAAAAAAGACAACCCGGCTGATCTTTGTTGTGCTTCTTGTGAGCATCTCATTTGTTATGCAAGGACAGAAGGTTGCTCTTGTCCTCAGTGGGGGTGGGGCTAAAGGTGTTACTCATGTTGGTGTCCTGAAAGCGTTGGAAGAACACAATATACCCATTGACTATATTGCCGGTACATCCATGGGTGCCATTGTGGGCGGATTTTACGCCAGTGGGTATTCACCGGAGGAGATAGAAGCTATCATTACCTCGGATGAATTTCTGAAATGGGCTACAGCTAGTGTTGACGAAAACAATACTTATCTTTTTAAGAAAAATGCTCCGGATGCATCCTGGGTGAATATAAATTTTAAAATTGATAAAGAAAGTAAGAAGCTTAAAACAAAGTTGCCAACTAATATTATCGAACCATCACAACTGGATCTCCTTTTCCTTGATTTTTTTGCTGCTTCTGCTGCGGTTGCAAACTATGATTTTGACAGTCTGTTTGTCCCATTCCGATGTGTTGCCGCTGATATCAATGCCGATCAGGCCATCACGATAAAAGAGGGACAGTTGAGTGAAGCCATTCGGGCATCCATGACTTTTCCTTTCTTTTTCAGGCCCATCAGGATTGACGATAAGTTATTATTCGATGGCGGACTATATAATAATTTCCCGGTGGATGTGGCATTGGAGGAATTCCACCCGGATGTCATTATTGGAAGCAAGTCGGTGGCTAACTACAGCATTGCTGATGAGGATGACCTGATGTCTCTGATACAGAATATGATCGTTACCAGTACGGATTTTACCATGCCAGTCGGTAATAGTGTTCTGATCGAGCCGGATCTGCCAAAAATCAATTTTCTTGATTTTAGCAAATCACAAGCTTTCATCGATAGCGGATACCTCGCTGCTGTAGAACAGATGCCGGCCATTGAAAGCCTTATTCAGAGGCGCATCAACCCTGAAACACGATGTGAACTGAGAGATCAGTTCAATCAGAAGAAACTACCAGTCATCATTGATACCGTGATCATTAACGGCTTGAAGAAGAACCAGCAGAGATATGTGAGCAGGCTGCTTAAACAGCGTTCTAAATATCTGACCCTTAATACATTCCGCGAAGAATATTTTAAACTGTTATCAGATGATAACATCAAAAATGTCTATCCTGCTTTAAAAAATGAGCCAGGATCGCCTTTTTATTCTTTGAACCTTGACATTCAACAGGCAGACAAGTTCAATGTTCTGTTTGGAGGAAACCTCTCATCCAGTGCAGCAAGTGCTGCCTTTATCGGATTATCATATCGCAATTTTGCAAGCAATGCGCTGGAGGTATATGGAAATGCATATATAGGAAGGTTTTACAGTTCGGGGAAGCTGATGCTGAGAGGAGATTTCACGGCTCCGGTTCCATTCTATCTGAAGATAGATTATACGTATAACCATAAGGATTATTTTAAAAACACAATATATTTCTTTGAAGATAGTAAACCATCCTATCTGATTCAAAATGAATCTCATTTAAGCGGTGAACTGGGAATCCCGGCCGGTACTAATGGAAAAGTATATGGTCAATATGCTTCTGGATATGTTAAAGACGAATATTACCAGACTAACACTTTCACCAAACAGGATACATCAGATGTAACATATTTTGATTTTTTAACTCCGGGCGTTTTCTTTGAAATCAATACCTTTAACAGAAAACAATATGCTGATAAAGGTATGGGGCTTTTTATCGGACTGAAATATATTGGCGGCAGGGAAAAAACCATTCCTGGTTCAACGTCGGAACATACCGGTGAAACTTTTTTTGCAGACCATAGCTGGTTCAGGTTTAAATTGGTGTATGATGCTTATTTGCTGAAATTCGGGCATGCCACTTTTGGTTTTTACAGTGAATTGCTTTTATCTAACCAGGGGCCCTTTCAGAATTATACGGCAACCATGCTCATGACACCTGCCTTTGAGCCTATACCAGAGATGACAACCTTTTATTTGCCAAATTATCGTGCAAATAATTTTGCTGCTATCGGGCTGAAAGGAATTTTTAATGTCTTTAAACAGCTAAATATCAGGCTTGAAGGATATGTTTTTCAGCCGTATGAAGAGTTTCAGCCAGAAGATGATGGGTCAGTATCCAGAAAAAAGGAACTCTCCAACAGGTCGGTCATACTATCAGCAGCCCTCGTTTATCACTTACCCATTGGACCTGTTAGCCTTTCTTTTAATTATTATGACAGAGCAGAAGATGATTTTTCAGTGATGTTCAATATCGGCTATATTTTATTCAATAAAGGAGCATATGATTGATCTATTCAAAATATTATTATTTTTGCATTCCTTTAGAAAAAAGGAAACTTCTAACCTGGATATCAGAAAAAAACTGATACAGGATTCTTTAAATAAATAATTATAATGGAAAGTAAGACCCATCTTCATCAAAATTCAGAGCACCTCGAACAGGATGCCCTGAAGGAGAATTCTAAGTCAATTGAAAAAATTCATGAAATTGAAAATGCTGTAAGTCAGAAGCCTGAAGACAAGCCAGGTAAGGCTTTGAATGAGGAGCCTGAAGACAAGCCGGTTGAAGTATCAGACGAGAAGCCGGAAGACAAGCCGGGTAAGGCTTTGAATGAGGAGTGTGATGACGAGCCGCTTGAAGTATCAGGGGGGAAGCCGGAAGACAAGCCGGGTAAGGCGTTG